>JAKALQ010000057.1 GCA_021824095.1 Actinomycetes bacterium | reverse complement strand
TCGCCGTCAACCGCGACTCGTCGCCAACAGTCCCTACCCGAACGGTAGGAGGACCATGCCCGTCACCCGTCATCCCAAGGCCGCCTCGGTGCGCTCCCTCGTCCGAGGGCGGGCCGACGTCGTCGCGGTCGTGGCCGTCGGCGGTGCCCTCGGCAGCGCGGCACGCTGGCTCGTGAACGCTGCCCTGCCCCACCACGACGGCGCCTTCCCGTGGAGCACGCTCATTGAGAACCTGAGCGGCTCGTTGCTGCTCGGCGTGCTGCTTGCCTACGTCCTTGAGGTGTGGCGCCCGGGGCGCTACCTGCGCGCCTTCCTCGGCACCGGGGTGCTCGGCGGCTACACCACCTTCTCCACCTACAGCGCCGACACGCTCGCCCTCGCGCGGGCCCACCACACCTGGGCAGCGTTCGGCTACCTCGTCGGCACCCTCGCCGGCGGCCTCGTCGCCGCCTGGTTCGGCCTCACCCTCGTGCGGGCCCTCGTGATCCGCACCACCACCACGGAGGACGTCGCATGACCATGACCCTGCAGGGAACCGCCACCCGCCTCACCATCCTGCTCGGCGAGGCCGACCAGTGGCACCACCATCCCGTGTACACCGAGATCGTGCACCGGGCGCATGCCGCCGGGCTCGCGGGTGCCACCGTCATGCGGGGCATCGAGGGCTTCGGCGCCTCCTCGCACCTGCACACGACGCGCATGCTGAGCCTCAGTGATGACCTGCCCGTCGCCGTCATCATCATCGACGCGCGGGACCGCATCGACGCCTTCCTGCCGCAGCTCGACGAACTCGTCACCGAGGGCATCGTCGTGCTCGACGAGGTCGAGGTCGTGCGCTACGTGGGCCGACCGACGAAGGAACGCCACGCGTGACGCTGCTCCTCGCCATGCTCGGCGCCGCCATCGGCGCCCCGGCACGATGGATCCTCGACCAGTGGGTGCAGGCCCGACGCGACAGCGTGCTGCCGATCGGCACACTCATCATCAATACGGTTGGCTCCCTCCTGCTCGGAGGGCTGCTTGCCGCTGCCAGTCGCGACCTGCTCGGCACGGCCGCCCTGGCGCTGCTCGGCACCGGCTTCTGCGGGGGCTTCACCACCTTCAGCACCTTCAGCTACGAGACGGTGCGGCTTGCCCAGGACGGTGCCCGCGGCACTGCGGGCCTCAACGTGCTGCTGAGCGTGGCCCTCGGGGTGCTTGCCTCCGCCATCGGCTGGGGCCTCGTGCAGGCGCTGCCGTAGGCCGTCACTGCCAGACGAGGGCCACCGTACCGACGAGGATGAGGCCGAGGCCCACCATCGCGCCACGCGTCGGACGCTCGCGGAACACAAGCCAGGCCAGCAGCGCACTCACGAGCACGCTCGTCCGGTCGATCGAGGCCACGCCGGACACCGGGCCGATCTGCAGCGCGCGGTAGAAGCACAGCCAGGACGCGCCCGTCGCGATCCCCGAGATCGCGATCCACGCCAGGTCACGCGGCGGTGTGCGAAGGACGAGGCGCACCTCGCCACTCACGACGATGACGATCCACGCCATGACGAGCACCACGCTCGTGCGGATGGCGGTGCCCAGGTTGGACTCCACATCCGCGATGCCCACCTTGGCCAGCAGCGTGGTGAGCGCGGCGAACACAGCGGCGACGATCGAGAACGGCAGCCATGCGCCCTCGGCAGCGCGTCGGTCACGGGCTCGCGGCAGCATGGCCCAGGTGCCTGCCGCCACGATGGCGATGCCGACGAGCTTCATGGGCAGGTTCGCCGTCTCCCCGAAGAAGGCGATGCCCGCCAGCACCGTGAGCACGACGCTCGACTTGTCGACGGCAACAACGCGGTGCACCGGGCCGATCTGCAGGGCATGGAAGTAGGCCAGCCACGAGCCGCCGGTGGCGAGGCCCGAGAGCACGAGGAACAGCAGACTGCGCGCGCTCACCTGCATGAGGCCGCCCTGCGACCCAACGACGAACACCATCACCCAGGCGAAGACGAGCACCACGACCGTGCGAATGGCGGTGGCGACATTGGACGGGGTGTTGCGGATGCCCGCCTTGGCCAGGATCGACACCACGCCCGCGAAGACGGCCGATCCCACTGCTGCCAGCAGCCACATGTGCGCTCCCCTGCCCGGCCCCGGAGCCCCTATGCCCAGCCGAGATCGGTGAGGCGGTCGTCGTCGATGCCGAAGTGATGCGCCAACTCGTGCACGACGGTGACCCGCACCTCGCGCACCACGTCGTCCGCCGTCGCGCACATGCGGAGGATCGGCCCACGGAACAGTGTGACCGTGTCGGGGATGGCCGCGGCGTAGTCGTGCCCGCGCTCCGTCAGCGGCACGCCCTCGTAGAGGCCGAGCAGGTGCGGATCATCAGCGGGCGGCTCCTCCTCGACCAGCACGACGACATTGTCAAGCATGGCGAGCAACCCCTCCGGCACCGAGTCGAGGGCATCGCCGACGAGCTCCTCGAAGCGGGCGGGCCCGATGTCGTGCACGGTCACCGCAGCGCGCGCAGGACGGCCTCGCCGACCCGCCGGCCGCTGAGCAGCGCACCCTGCTGCGACGGGGTGTCGCGGTGGTCGCCGGCAAGCCACAGGCGATCGTCGACGACGGTGGGTCGGAACATCGGTGCACCGACGGCGAGCCGCGGCAGCGCCTGCGACACCACGTCGGCGCGCACCGTCTCCCATGCGGCGGTGTCGACGCCCCACATGGTCGCGAGGTGGCTGCGCACGAGCGCCTCGTCATCCGAAGTTCCGGCCTCGCCGAGCACCGTCGAGGCCATGAGCGTGCGCCCGCGCGAGGCATACCCGGGGGCCACCTTCGAGATGGCGACACTGTTCACGACCGGCCCACGCCGCAGGCCGTCGACGAGGATGGCCCGATCCTCCGTCGGCGCTTCATCGGTGACGTGATACCAGGTGGTGCAGGCGAGGGTCTCCGGCACCTCCATGCCCGGGAACCAACGGCGCGCGGTGGCGGGGTCAACGGCCACGACGACGGCGTCGGCCGTGAACTCCCCCGCATCGCTGGTGACGCGACCCGGGGCCACCTCGTGCACGCGCACGCCGGTGCGGATGGCGTCGTCCGGCAGGCGCAGGGCGAGTGCCCGCGGCAGGGCCCCCATGCCGCGGGCGGGCACCGCCGGTGTACCCGCGACGAGCGATCGCAGCACGAAGTCGCCATACCCGGCAGCGACGTGCGCAGGGTCGTCGAGGAACACGCCAGTGAGGAACGGACGCAACGCGCGCTCGTACACGTGCCCATGGATGCCGTCGAGTTGCAGCGCATCGGCCACACTGCCAGAGCGGGCAATGGGGTTGTCGAGGGATCCCTGCAGCCAGATGCGCCCGAGTGTGGCGATCATGCGTGCCTTCGCCCGCAGGTCGCCGATCTCCGCGGTGATGCTCGACAGCAGCCATTGCGGGCGACGACGCGGGTCGCCGATGCGCCGGATGCCGTCCTCGAGCGCGATCATGACGCCGGCGTCGAATGGACGCAGGTCGAGCTCCTCCAGGATGCCGAGCCGCTGCAGTTCGGGGTACGCCGGGTTGAGGATCTGGAAGCCGCGATCGAGTTGCAGGCCGTCCACCTCATCGGTGCGCACCCGACCACCGATGGCGTCCGCCGCCTCGAGGACGAGCACGGAACGACCACCGGCGTGGATCAGCTGTGCTGCATTGAGGCCGGCGAGGCCGGCACCGACCACGATGACATCGACGTGTTGCGCCATGCGGGCATCGTATTGCGCCCGCGGAGGGCCGGTCAGTGTCGGATCGGGAAGCGGTAGCGCAGGCGCAGGCCGCCCAGGTCGCTCGGCTCGATGGCCACCGACCCTCCGAGCTCACCCATGACGGCGGCGACGATGCTCATGCCGAGTCCGGAGCCACCGCTCGCCCGCGAGCGCGACTTGTCGAAGCGGCGGAAGTGCGCCATGCCCGTCTCGTAGACGCTGGCCGGAAGGCCGGGCCCGCCGTCCTCGATGACGAGGGCCGCCTCGTCGCCCACCTGCAGCAGGTGCACCCGCACCGGCACGGTGGGCGCCGTGTGGCGGCGGAGGTTGGCGAAGGCGTTGCCGATGGCCCGATGCAGATGGGAGGGGATGGCCCGCACCACGACACCGGTGGCGATGCTCGCATCCACGGGACGCTCGGGCTGCAGTTCGCGAAGATCGTCGACGAGCACGCGCACCAGGGCCGTGAGGTCGAGGTCCTCGGGCTGCTCCGGCACGGGTGTGCCGACCTCCGCGAGCAGCAGCAGGTCCTCGATGAGCAACTCCATACGCTGGGCCTCGGTACGCATGCGCAGCAGCGCACGTTCGCGCTGCTGCGGCTCGACATCACGCTCGAGCAGCTCGAGGTAGCCCTTGATCACCGTGAGTGGGGTACGCAGCTCATGGGACGCGTCACCGAGGAACTCCTGCATGCGCGCGTTCGTCGCCTGCTCGGCGAGCACCGCACCGCGCAGCGACGTGACCAGCCGTCGCAATGCGGCCGCCAACGTGCCGACTTCGCTCGACGAGGCCCGCGTCGGGATCTCGACATCCTCGACGCCCGCCGCGATGTCAGACGCCACCGCGACGAGCCGTTCGATCTGGGCCGTGTCACGGCGCACAAGCAGCCGGATGACAACCCACATGAAGAGGCTGAGCACCACCCAGAAGGTGGCGAGTGACACGATGTCGGACACCGTCTGCCGGCCGATGTCGGTGAGGGACGCGGCAACCACGAGCTCCTCGCCGTCACGCAGGCGGATGGCCGTCATGCGGTAGCCGTCGCTCGTCGTGAGGGGCCCGGCGAAGGCCGCCTTCAGGAGGCGCGGGCCGGGGCTGGGGATGTTCTCGTCGGGCAGTTCGTGCAACCAGGTGAAGCCCGCGCCGGACGCAGCGAAGCCCAAGGCCACGGCGGTCCGGCTCTGGTCGGCAGCGAGGAGGGCCGCCCCCAACTGGTCGGCCTTGTTTGAGGCCGCCTGCTCTGTGACGGCGAGGAGGGTGCGGTCGACGGCGTCGATCTTGCCGTTGCGCACCTCGGAGATCGAGACCCCACCGAGGAGCAGCGTGCCGGCCGACGAGACGATGACGACGGCCGTGGTGAGGCGCGTGCGCAGCCTCACGCGGGCTCGATCTGGAAGCCGACACCGCGGATGGTCTTGATGCCGGCGAAGGCCTCATCGTGCAGCTTGCGCCGCAGGTACGAGATGTAGGTGTCGACGACGGACGTATCGGTCTCGAAGTCGATGCCCCACACCTGGCGCAGCAGTTCCGACCGGGTGACGACCCGCGTCTGGTGCTGCAGGAGGTACTCGAGCAGACGGAACTCGGTGGGCGACATCTCGACCACCTCGCCACCACGCTTCACGCGATGCACCCGCGCGTCGAGTTCGATGGGGCCGCAGCGCAGTGCGGCCGGCTCGTCGTCGCCGGGCGTGGTGCGCCGCAGCACGGCAGCGACGCGCAGCAGCAGCTCCTCGAGGCCGAAGGGCTTGCGCACGTAGTCGTCGGCGCCGAGCTGCAGGCCGTGCGTCACGTCCACGCGATCTCCGCGGGCCGAGAGCATGATGACGGGGGTGTCGAGCCCCCGCTCACGGATGCGTGCGAGCAGCTCGAAGCCGTCGAGCACCGGCATGTTCACGTCGACGATGAGCAGGCTGGGGCGGGTGTGCCGCAGGATCTGCAGCGCCTCCTGACCGTCTGCGGCCTCGATGGCGTCGTACCCACCCAGGCGCAGGGCATCGCCGATGAGCTCGCGCACGCCCAACTCATCGTCCACGACCATCACAAGAGGCTTCACAGGCCTATTCCACCCGGATTTCACAGACTCGCAAGCATGGCCCAGCCTGCTCGCGTCTGTTTCCCAACCATTTCACAGTGATCGTCCCCCATGATTGGGCACATGTCATCCAAGCCCGTCCGCCGGTTCGCCGCGATCCTCCTCGGCCTCATGCTGGCGCAGCTCACTGCACCGCAGGCCTTCGGCGCCGACTTCACCACCGCGCCGTCGGCCCGAGCGACCGCCACCGGATCGCCATCCGCGCCGGGCACACCGGCCGCCACGGGCAAGGCCCGCAAGACCACCAAGGCGCTCGACGCCCGCGCGGCGGAGCGGGCCTACCGGCTCGCGGTGCGCGCCCGCAACGAGGCCATCCGCGCCATCAACGAGACCTTCACCGCCACGGTACGCGAGGCACGCACCGTCTACCGTGACGCGCGGGCGATGGCGAGGACGGCCGCGGCCAAGGCCGACGCCGCCGCCCGGTACAACGACGCCGTCACCGCGGCCACCGAGGCCCGCCAGGCCGCGCTGGATGCCCTCCCCCCGCTCCCGCCGGCACCGCCTGGGGTGCAGCCAGCCCGCCCTACGCTGACGCCCCCGCCAGCCCCCACCGGCTGATCGCGCCCGACCTGCCGTTCGGCGAGCGCGAGGCTCGCGGGCCGATCCATGGGGCCCGCCACGGCGGGCTCCACTAGCGTCATCGACGTGGCCACCACCCCAGCACTGCGCTACCTCACCCGTGCCGACGTCCGCGAACTGCTCCCCGGTTGGCACGACCAGATCGACCTCGCCGAGGACACGGCAGTGGAGCTGGCCGCCGGTCGCGTCGAGATGCCACCGAAGCCCGGCATCCACCCCCGCGCCGACGCCTTCATCCACGCCATGCCGGCGCACCTCGTGCGTTCCGACGTCGCGGCCCTGAAGTGGGTGTCCGGCTACCCCACGAACAAGGCCCTCGGGGTGCCCTACATCAACGGCCTGCTCATCCTGAACGAGGCCGAGACCGGCATCCCAATCGCCATCATGGACTGCGTCGAGATCACCGCCGCCCGCACCGCTGCGGCGAGCGGTGTCTGCGTGCGCCGCTGGGCCCCGGCAGGCTGGCGCACCGCGGCCATCCTCGGCTGCGGCGAGCAGGGTGCGTACCACGCGGCCATGCTGCGGGCGCTCAACCCCGATGCCGAGATCATCGCCTACGACCCCACGCCGGCCCGTGCAGAGGCCCTGCCGGGACGCACTCGGGTGGCCGCCAGCGTCGAGGAGGCGGTGGTCGCTGCGGACGTCATCATCTCGGCGGCGCCGATCGTGCGCGATCCGCACCCGACGATCCACGCCGACATGCTGCGCCCCCGGCACCTGCTGCTCCCCATCGACTTCGACGCGGTCGTCGCGCGCGACGCCATCGAGGCGGCCGACCTGTTCCTCACCGACCACCTGGCCCAGTTCGATCACTATCGCGGCCTCGGGCACTTCCGCGATTGGCCGGCACCGGCCGACGCGGTGGGCACGCGCGTGCGTGACGACGAACGCCCAGACCGGGTGGTGTGCTGCAACCTCGGCGTCGGCGCCCTGGACGCCGCCTTCGCCGCACTCGTGCACGCCCGCGCCGAGGCATCCGACATCGGCACCCTGCTCCCCCGCTGAGGCACGCGACACGGGGCTGGCCCTAGCCGGCTCGGCCGACGAATGCGACAATCGGTCCGGCCGTTGGGGGGCACGGATGCGTCGTACGCAGTTGTCGGCTGACCTGGTCGCGCGTCGCCGTGACCTCATGCGCAGGAGCGTCGCGGTGGAGGCACCACGGCTCATGCTGCTCACCGTGGGCATCATCGTGGCCTTCGACCTCGGCTACGCGATGGTCGGCATCGTCGCCACACCCGACTACTACCTGTCCGACGTCCTGCAGTCGCTCGTCCTCGCGGGAGGCGCCATCGGCCTGCAGCGGGGCCGCATCCCGCGACAGTTCGCCCCGTGGGTGCTGCTCGCCGGCGTCCTCGCCAACAACCTCGCCACCACCTACCAGGCCACCGTCGTGGGCGCTGGCGCACTTGGGGTTGTCACGCTGCTGCTCGCCGTCGCGGGCGCGGTCATGCTCGAGTGGCCGCCCTTCATCGTCGGTGTGGTCCTCTGCACGACGAACACCGGCCTGGTGCTGCGGGCCACGGTGCCCGAGCAGTGGGTCACCTGGTACATCACCATGCTCACCGCCAGCGCCGCCTCCGCCGTCGTGCTGCATGGGCGGCGCGAATCGATGCTCCAGTTCGCGGAGGCCCAGCGCACGATCGAGCGCATGGCCACCGCCGATCGCCTCACCGGCGTGCTGAACCGCCATGGGCTCGCCGAGCACCTGCCGTCGCTCATTGGCCGTGCGCACCGACAGCGTGAGGGCATCTTCGTCGCCTTCTTCGATGTGACCGGCCTGCGCCAGGTGAACAACGGGCACGGGCACAGCGCCGGCGACCGCGTCCTCGATGCCGTCGCGTCGGCCCTGCGCACGCACTGCCGCGCGGAGGAGCTCATCGTGCGCTGGGGCGGCGACGAGTTCCTCGTCGTCGGTGTCGGCACCCGCCCGGACCCGACAGCCATTCGCGCTCGCATCCTCGAGGCCATCGACATCAACGACCTCGCTGCCGTGTGGACACCGGCCCTCTGGGTCGGCACCGCCGACGGGCCGGCGGACGAGACCCAACTCGATGCCATCGTCACGCGCGCGGACCTCGACATGATCGCGCGTCGCGACCGCGGCCTCGCCGCGGAGGCGCCTCAGTCGAAGCGGTAGGGCTGCCCGGTGTTCTCGAGCACCGACCGCCAGAGGTCGCCCTCGGGATCCACCTTGCTCGTCCGGCTCACGACGAGCGGGATCGGCAGGTGCACGAAACGTCGACGGAAGCGGCCGACGACCACCTCGGTCTTGCCCGCCATGGCCGCATGCACAGCCGCCTGTGCCAACTGGATGCAATAGACGCTGTCGTAGGCGTTGGCCGCCACGGTGCGGATCGCGTAGCTGGGGTCGATGTAGCGCAGGGCGATGTCCATGCCGATGCCGTCGAAGTGGGCTCGCACCCGCTTGCGCAGCAGGCTGCCGATGTCGGCGAGGGCGCGATTGCCCGAGGCGTCGGTGCCGAGGTCCTCGGCGAAGTGCTCCTGCCCGGCCCCCTCGGCGATGACGACGACCGCACTGCCCTTCGAGCGCAGGCAGGCCTCGATGTAGGCGAGCAGGCCATTGGGGCCGTCGATCGAGAAGGGCACCTCCGGGATGAGCACGACGTCGGCGGAGGTGTCGGCCAGGGCCGCGTAGCTGGCGATGAACCCCGAGTAGCGCCCCATGAGCTTGATGAGGCTGATGCCGTGCATCGACGCGGTGGCCTCCACATAGCCGGCCTGGATGGCGCGTGACGCCTCCGCGAAGGCGGTCTGGAAGCCGAAGCTCTGGTCGATGTAGGGGATGTCGTTGTCGATCGTCTTCGGCACGCAGACGATGGCGATCTTGAGGCCGCGGGCGCGGATGATGTCGGCGATGGCCTGAGCCCCGCGCATGGTGCCGTCGCCGCCGATGACGAAGAGCACGCCGATGCCCTCACGCTCGAGGCAGTCGACGATGCGCTCGGGGTCCTGGTTGCCGCGGGAGGTGCCGAGCACGGTGCCGCCCATGTCGCGCAGCGGCTGCACGTCGATGGCACCGAGGTCGACCGTGTCGAGCCCGTACTCCGCGATGAAGCCCTGGTAGCCGTTGCGGAAACCGGTGATGTGGGTGACGCCGTAGAGGGCCTTGAGCTCCTGCACCAGGCCGGCGATGACGTTGTTCAGGCCCGGGCACAGGCCACCACAGGTGACGATGCCCACCCGCAGCTTCGTGGGATCGAAGTAGATGTGCTCGCGGGCGCCGGCAAGCTCGAACGCCGGCAGCGGACGCCCGGCGGCGAGCGTGGCCTCCATCGCGTCGGCCATGTCGTCGAAGAGCACGCGCGCGGCGTCATCGACGAAGCGGGCCTCCTCGCCCTCCTGCCGCGCACGGCCCCGCAACGGGGACTCGATGCGGCAGGGGCCGAGCGTGCGGATCGGGGCGATCTCGTCCATGCTGCCATTGTGGCAGGTGACACCGCCCGGCACGCGGGTCATGCGACCATGCCGCCATGGATGCCTCGCGCCCCACGATCGTGGCCAGCCACACGCTGCCGGACGCTGCCCGAGGATGGCTGGCGGACGCCATCGTCGCAGCCTTCGGCCACGCCTACCCAGGGTGGGATGCCGCGGCCGCACTGGTCGAACTGTCGAATGGCACCGGGCTGCCGGCAGGGGTTGCCGCCCTCATCGACGGCACACCGGTGGGCTGCGCCACGCTGCTCGCCGACGACGAGGTGGAGGGCCTCGATGGCGTGGGTCCGTGGCTTGCCAACGTGTGGGTGGCGCCGCCTGCGCGCGGACTGGGTGTGGGGTCAGCGCTCGTGGACGCCGTGGTCGCGCTCGCCATCGATCACGGCGCTGCCGCCCTGCACCTCGTCACCGACACTGCGGTGGCGTGGTACGCATCGATGGGGTGGGAGCCACACGGCACCGTGCAGGTGCATGGCACGGCAATGACCCACATGACGCGGGCACTGGCCCGCGCGTAGGGAGCGTCAGGCCTGAGCCTGGGCCTGCGCAGCCTCGTGCTCGGCGATCTCCGCACGGATGGCGTCCATGTCGAGGCGCTCGACCTGGCCGAGGATGTCCTCGAGGGCGGGAGCCGGAAGGGCACCGGCCTCGTTGTATAGCAGGATGCCGTCACGGAAGATCATGAGCGTCGGGATCGAGGTGATGCCGAGGGCGCCGGCAAGCTCCTGCTCGGCCTCGGTGTCGACCTTGGCGAAGACGGCCTCGGGGCGCTTCTCGGACGCGGCCTCGAAGACGGGGGCGAACATGCGGCAGGGGCCGCACCAGGCCGCCCACAGATCGACGAGCACGATGCCGTCCTTGAGCACTGTCGACTCGAAGGTCTCCATCGTGAGATTCACCGTTGCCATGCCGTCCTCCAGGGTTGTGACACGCATCCTAACGAAGTACCCCGCGGGGTATATTCCCCGAGCGCGGTGGCGCCTACCGTGGAGGCATGACACGTCTGCAGCCGGGCGATGCGGCTCCCACCTTCGCCCTCACCACATCCGATGGGCGCTCCGTCGCCCTTGAGGACCTCCGCGGTCGCAAGGTCGTCCTCTACTTCTACCCCGCCGCGAACACGCCGGGATGCACCACGGAGGCCTGCGACTTCCGCGACGCCCACGACACCCTGCTCGCCGCCGGCTACACGGTGCTCGGGGTCTCCCCCGACGCCCGCGCCGACCTCGCGGCCTTCGCCGCCAACCACCACCTGCCCTTCCCGCTCCTCTCCGACCCGGACCATGCGGTGCACGACGCCTACGCCACCTGGGGCGAGAAGCAGATGTACGGGCGCGCCTCCGTCGGGGTGATCCGCTCGACCTTCGTCATCGACGAGCAGGGTGTGATCGAGCGGGCCATGTACGGCCACAAGGCCACCGGCCATGTGGCGCGGCTGACCCGCGACCTCGGACTCGCGGCGCGCTGACACCGCACGTGCACGGGCGCCTGCGCTACCCGCGACCGGGTGGCGCGAACGTGGGCC
>JAKALQ010000141.1 GCA_021824095.1 Actinomycetes bacterium | reverse complement strand
GGGCGTGCGGCGCCAGCGCGACTCGGGACGTCGGCGCAGCACGCCGAGCCCCGTGCAGGGGGCGTCGACGAGCACCCGGTCGTAGCTGCCGGTGATGGTGGTGCCGTCGGCCACGAGGACCTCGTGACGGCCCGGCACACCGCGCAGGGTGCGACGGATGAGCTCGGCCCGATGCGGCTGCACCTCGACGGCGGTGAGGCTGCCGCCACGGCCGGCGACCATCGCCGCCATGAGCCCCGCCTTGCCACCCGGTCCGGCGCACAGGTCGAGCCAGTGCTCGTCCGTGCCCTCGATGGGCTCGGAGGCGAGGGCCAGGGCGACAAGCTGCGAACCCTCGTCCTGCACAGCGGCGCGGCCCTCGACGACGGCCCGGATGGCGCCGGGTGCACCGGCCCGCATGCGCACCGCGTAGGGCGACCAGCGCCCGGGATCGCCCGGCGCGGCAGCGAGCAGCTCGTCGACCGTGCTGCCACCGGGGCGGGCCACGAGGGTGACCGCAGGCGGGGTGTTGTCGATGGCGAGCAGGTCGGGCAGCTCGGATCGTGCCGGCCCGAGGGCGTCACCCAGGGCTCGCACCTCCCAGGCGGGGTGCGACAGGCGCGTGGCGAGGGCCTGCACCTCGTCGGCACCCTCGGAGACGAGCGCCTCCCATGCGGCCCGATCGCGGGCGCCGACCTTGCGCAGCACCGCGTTCACGAGGCCGGATGCGTTGTTGCGCGTGGCCCTGCGCGCGAGGTCGACGGAGGTGGCGACGGCCGCATGCGGGGGGACGCGCATGGCGAGCAACTGGTAGGCGCCGAGCCGGAGCACGTCGAGCACCGGCGGCTCGATGCGCGCGAGTTCGCGGTCGACGCAACGGGCCAGCACGGCGTCGAGCAGGCCGCGCAGGCGCAGCGTGCCGAAGGCAAGCTCGGTGGCGAAGGCGGCATCGCGGCCGCGCAGTGCATAGTGCTCGATGATCTGCGGCATCACGAGGTTGGCGTACGCATCGCCGGCGCCCACTTCGTACAGCAGGTCGTAGGCGGCGCAGCGGGCGTCATCGAGTGGCATCGACGAACCCCGTCACCCCGCGGAGGCCACGCCACCACGCGTCGGCCGCCATCCAGGCCCTGCCGGCCGGCTTCACCCGATCGAGCGCCACCGCGTGCGTGCCGGTGCCGACGAGCAGGGTGTGCCCATCGAGGCGGAGTGCGCCCGGGCCGAGATCGGTGACGTCGGTGTGCAGGCGCACCGGGCCGAGCACGAGGCGCTGCCCGGCGACCTCGGACCAGGCGCCGGGGTCGGGGGTGCAGCCGCGGATGTGCCGGTCGACGGCGAAGGCCGGGTGGGCCCACGTGACGCGGGCGTCGTCCTTCGTGAGCTTCGGGGCGTGGCTCACGTCGTCCGCCGACTGCGGCACGGGCACGAGGCGATCGAGGGCGCCGATGGTCTGTGCGAGCAACTGCGCGCCGTCGACGGCGAGGGCATCGAGCAGGCTGCCCGCCGTGTCGGTGGGGCCGATGGTGCGGGTGAGCGTGCCGAAGACAGGCCCGGTGTCGAGGCCCTCCTCGATGCGGAAGGTGCAGGCACCGGTGACGTCGTCGCCGCGGATGATCGCCCACTGCACCGGAGCGGCCCCGCGCCAGGCCGGCAGCAGGGAGAAGTGCAGGTTGATCCAGCCGTACCGCGGCACATCCAGCAGGGCTGCCGGGATGAGGGCGCCATAGGCGACGACCGCGACGGCATCGACATCGATGGCGCGGAGCTGGTCGGCGATTTCGCCCACGCGCTCGGGCTTCCAGATGGTGAGGCCGCGCGTACCGGCGAACTCGGCGATCGGGGATGGGGTGAGCACCCGGCCGCGCCCGGCGGGTGCGTCCGGACGCGTGATGACCGCCGCGATGTCATGGCCTGCGTCGAGCAGGGCGACGAGGGATGGGACGGCGACCTCTGGCGTGCCGGCGAAGGCGAGGCGCATCAGCCGAGGCCCGGCCGGATGGCGTGCGGGCTGAGGCGCACCTGCGGATCGGTACCGAACCACTCGGTCTCGCGAATGGCGCGCATGGCCTCGCGTCGGGCCTCGACGTCGAGGCGATCGATGAAGAGGATGCCGTCGAGGTGGTCGGTCTCGTGCTGCACGGCACGGGCCAGGAACTCGCTGCCCTCGATGACGACGGGCTCACCGTGCATGTCGAAGCCCTTTGCGACGACGCGCAGCGCCCGCGGGGTGTCGAAGGAGAGGCCCGGCAACGACAGGCAGCCCTCGGGACCGTCCTGCAGCTCGTCGGAGAGGTCGAGGTCGGGGTTGATGAGGTGCCCCACCACGCCATCGACGCAGTAGGTGAAGACCCGCAGCGAGACGCCGATCTGGGGCGCGGCGAGCCCGGCACCGGGGGCGTCGAGCATGGTCTCGGTGAGGTCGCGGACGAGGACGCGCAGTTCCTTGTCGAAGTCGGTGACCGGCAGCGCACGCGTCGTGAGGACGGGGTCGCCGAAGAGGCGGATCTGCTGCAGGGCCATGGCGCAATGGTACGGGGACGCGTCAGGTGGCGAGTTCGAGCGGATCGAGCCGCACAGCGATGCCGGCGAGGGTCTTGCCCGCGCTGCGGCGCACCACCATGGCGCGGACGGCGGCACGGAGCGGCACCAG
>JAKALQ010000140.1 GCA_021824095.1 Actinomycetes bacterium | reverse complement strand
GGCGGGGCACCCGGCCGAGTGCCCCAATCGGGATCAGGCGAGGGCTGCCATGTCCTCGTCGAGGGCGTCGAGATCGACGACGTTGCCCTTGGAGTCGACGACCTGCGCCGACTTCAGCACCACCTCGAGGGCCTTGGCACGACGCACATCGGCGACCGCCATCTGCACGCCACCGTTCTGGACCAGCGTGTCAGCAAGCTGCTGCGGGGACATGCCGTACCGCGGCGCCTGCTGCACGAGCCACGCCGACAGCTCCTGCTCGGTGACGGACACCTGCTCGGCCTCCGCGATGCGGTCGAGGACGAACTGGGCCTTGAGGTTGCGGGCCTGGCTCTCCTTGAACTCCGCTTGGTGGGCGTCGTCGCCGTGGCCATCCTTGAAGTGCTCGGCGTACTCGGCGGAGAGCACGCCCTCGGGCAGCGGGAAATCGACCGCATCGAGCAGCGCCTGCTGCACGCGGTCACGCGCCTGGTAGCCCTGCTCGACGCGCTTGAGGCGCTCGAGGCGGCGACGCACATCTGCCTCGAGGTCGGCGACCGTGTCGAACTCACTGGCCATCATCGCGAACTCGTCATCAAGCGCCGGCAGCTCGCGCTCACGCACGGCCTTCACCGTGACCGTCACGAGGATGCCCTTGCCCTCGTGCTCGCCGGCCTCCGGCGTGAACAGGAAGGAGCGCTCCTCCCCCGCCGAGGCACCGAGCACGGCGGCATCGAAGCCCGGCAGCATGCCGTCGGTGCCGAGCTCGTAGGAGAGGGCGTTGGCGTTCAGGTCCTCGATGGCCTCGCCGTCCGCCTCACCACGGATGTCGACGAGCAGCAGGTCGCCGTTGCGCGCAGAGCGATCGACCGCGGTGAGGGTGGCGAAGCGCTTGCGCAGCGCGTCGATCTGCTCCTCGACGTCCTTGCCGGCGACGATGACGGCGTCCACCTCGATCTGCATGCCCTCGTAGGCCGGCAGGTCGAAGTCGGGCCGGATCTCGACCTCAGCGGTGAAGGTGACGTGGTCGCGGTCCTCGATCTCCGTGACCTCGATCGTGGGCTGGCCGACCGGGAAGAGGTTGGACTCGACGCAGGCCTGCTCGTACAGCTCGGGGACCGCATGGTTCACGGCCTCCTGCAGCACGACGCCGCGGCCGACACGCTGGTCGAGGATGGCACCGGGCACCTTGCCCTTGCGGAAGCCGGGGATGTTCACCTGCTTGCTGATGTCCGCATAGGCGTGCTCGAAGGCGTGCGCGAGGTCGGCGAACTCTGCGTTCACCGTCATTCGCACCTTCGTCGGGGACAGGTTCTCGACGGTCGTCTGCATTGCTCGGCTCTCCTGGCGTCGGACGGGTGTTGCGTCGGGGCGGCGGGATTCGAACCCACGATCTCGTGCTCCCAAAGCACGCGCGCTAGCCACTACGCTACGCCCCGCAGTGACCGGCGCAGCCTACTCGGATGCCTCCCGACACCCCGAATCGTCACCTCGCGCCGGCGCGGGCGCGACCCGCGCCGGGGTCGCAGGCGAGGCCCGGACGCTAGGGTTGCCGGGTGCGGTCCACCGCATCGCGGGTGTAGCTCAATGGTAGAGCCCCAGCCTTCCAAGCTGGCCACGCGGGTTCGATTCCCGTCACCCGCTCGCTGAGGTGTTGGCAGAAATTCTCGCTCACCACCGCGAAAGTCCAGCTCTGGAAGTCTCAGAGCGGCAATCGAGCCCCAGCCGCACCACGATTGGACACCCCGCGGGCGCGAGACGTCTCTGACCTTCACGCCGACCGTCCAGAGTTTCCTGGATGACGCCCGCAACGCTTGTAGAACTCCAACTCACTTTCCTGTTGCTACTGCGCCTGGCCCGCTTCCCGGGCACCGAGTCTGGGCGATGAGCGCCGTGGAGGGAGTCCGCGATGTCCGCGACGTGATTTCGCGGTCGGTCCGATCGCTTTGGGGCGGCCGCGTTCGGCCCCGGCAACGGCCGCAGCGTGTCGGCTGTGCCCAGGTGGCTTCGTCGACATCTCACATCCGGGAAAGCGGGTCAGGCTCCGCACCGCCACGGGGTTCCGTTCGCGATGTTGCTTGACCGCTGCCTGCACACCAGCTTCACTATTCACGGGGGCTGTTGTGAAGACGCATCAACGGTGAGGACACTTGATGGCTGCTGGCCTGAAGGGGGCTCCACGCGACCGTGGGTTAGGGCCTGTCGCGGTGCGGCGCTGGGGGTGGCGTGGTCCCGCGGCGCTGGCGCTGGTCATCGCGCTTGCGGCTTTCGTCGTGCCGGTTCAGTCGACCCCGGCCCTACGGCGGGCGACGTTTCTGGCTACGGGCATCCTGCTGCTCGTCGTGGTGCTCCGGACGGCCATGCGTGCCCACCGAGAAGCGCCTCGGTTTCAGGCGGGATGGTGGACCACTGCAGTCGCGATGACATTGCTGCTTGCGGAGGATGCCGGCCCCGCCGGCTCTCGTATCCCGATCGAATCCCTGTCGCTCGGACTTGTTCTCGAATTGACAGCGCTGAGTCTGATCGGCGTCGCCGGCCTTCTGTGGCAATCCGGGGCATCGACCGCGTGGCTTCCGGCACTTGATGCCGGCATCATCGCAACGACCTTCAGTTCTGCGACGTGGATTGCCGTCGTCATCGTCGACGGCCGAGCCTGGGTCCTCGGGCGTCTCACCGT
>JAKALQ010000007.1 GCA_021824095.1 Actinomycetes bacterium | reverse complement strand
GCCGGTGGGCAGGTGCGTGATGCGCACGGCGGAGTCGGTGGTGTTCACCGATTGGCCACCGGGGCCCGATGAGCGGAACACGTCGATGCGCAGGTCGGCGTCATTGATCTCGACCTCGACGTCCTCAGTCTCGGGCAGCACGAGCACGCCAGCGGCCGACGTGTGGATGCGCCCCTGGCTCTCGGTAACGGGCACGCGCTGCACGCGGTGCACGCCACCTTCGAACTTCAGGTTGGCGTAGGGGGCAGCGGCGGGATCGGCTGCACCGCGGGCCTTCACGGCGACGGAGACGTCCTTGTAGCCGCCGAGGTCGGACTCCTCGGCGTCGAGGATCTCGGTGCGCCAGCCGCGTCGCTCGGCCCAGCGCAGGTACATGCGCAGCAGGTCACCAGCGAAGAGCGCGGACTCCTCGCCACCCTCCCCGGCCTTGATCTCGAGGATGCAGTCGGAGCCGTCGAGTGGATCGCGTGGGATGAGCAGGTCCTCGAGGCGCGACGCGACGAGCGCACGCTCCGCCGAGAGGCGCTCGGCCTCCGCGGCGAAGGAGGTGTCCTCGTCCGCCAGTTCCTCGGCAGCGGCGATGTCATCGCCGAGGGTGCGCCACTGCTCCCAGGCGGCGACGATCGGTCGCAGTTCGGCATGGCGCTTGCCGAGCCGTCGCGCACTCACCGGGTCGGCGTGCGTGGACGGGTCCGCGAGCCGCACCTCGAGATCGTGCATCTCGGCGGCGAGGGCGGCGCAGGCTTCGAACATGGGGACTCCGTCTCGGGGTGGGAACGCAAAGAGGTGGGCGGGCACCGACGTGCCCGACCCACCTCTTGAGGCGTACTAGCGCTTGCCGAAGCGCTTCTCGAACTTCGCGACGCGGCCGCCGGTGTCGAGGATCTTCTGCTTGCCGGTGTAGAACGGGTGGCAGTTGCTGCACACATCGGCGTTGATGACGCCGTTCTTCGCGGTGGAACGCGTGGTGAACGTGTTGCCACACGAGCACGTCACGGTGGTCTCGTGGTACTTCGGGTGAATGTCGGCCTTCACGGCTGTCTCCTTTGCTCCGGCAACGCGCCGACCGGGTCGGGGGGAATCCCGTGAACCGGCCCACGTAGTGTGCCAGACGTCGGCGTGCCGACCCAAACGCCGGTGCTCGCTATCGTCATGGGTGGGAGGCGCCATGGGGCCGCGGCAGGGTCGACGGACGATGGGCGGGCGCTGGGGTCGCGCCGTCGTCGCGGTGGCCATCGCCGCCCTGCCGGTGGTGGCCGGTGACGCTGTGCCTGCCGCAGCGGCTGTCGTCACGATGCCCGTGGACGGGCGCTACCTCGTCGGCATCACCTCCCAGGCGAGCACCCGGGCCGGTGGCGGCATCCTCGATACCGTCGTCATCGTGCAGGTGGCGGCGGGCCGGGTGCGCATCCTGCGTCTGGGCGATGCGGCCGGCCTCGTGCAACCGACCACCGCACCCACGGGTCTCGATCCCGGCTACTACCGCCTCTTCGGGCGTCGCCTTGTCTCGTGGCCCGACCTCGCCATGGCACCGGACGGCCCCACCGTCGCGTCGTCGTGGCTGCAGGCCTGGCGGGCGACCACCGGGCAGCGGCTCGATGGTGCGGCCGACGTCGACACCACGGCCCTCGCCCGCATGCTCGCCCGCTCCGGCACGCCACTGCACACCACCGACGGGCGCACCCTGCACTCTGCCGCGGCGATCGCCGACGAACTCGGCGTCGGGCTCTACCGGCGTGTCCCCGGCACGGACGCCGCCGCACGCGCTCAGCGCATGCGCGAGGTGGGGCCGGTGCTGCGCGCCCTCGCGAACCAACTCCCCCGCGCCACCGACCTGCTGCGCCTACTGGCCCCCTCCATCGCCGACGGCCACGCCTGGCTTGCGAGTGCGGACCAAGCGCGACAGCGAGCGCTTGAGGCGCGGGGGCAGGCCGGTTGGATCGGCGCCATCCCACCCCACGAGGTGCGGTTGCGCTTCAACAACATGTCGGGCAATCGCGCCGATGCCTACCTGCGCGTGCGCGCCCAGGTGCGCTTCACGAGCCCGGACACGAGCGTCGTCACCGTGCGCTTGCACCTCGAGCCGGCACTCGCGCAGGACGCCTCGACGGTGATGCGGATGCGCACCGACCCCCAGGCGAGCAGTGGGCCGGGCGCCGTGGTGCAGACCGTCTACAGCGTGGGCCTCGCCGTGCACACGTACACCGTGCTGGTGAACGGCCACCACATCGTGACCCACAGCGCCTGGTACGACGGGCACCCTACGGTCATCGTGCCGGTGAATCTCGTCGTCGGGGCTGACGTCACCATGACCTACACGATGACGGGGCACACCGACATCCGCCACCTCATCGACGGGGCCCTGCCGGGAACCCCCTGAGCGTCCGGCCCGTCGGCTACCGTGTGCCCATGCGCGAGGGGCTCCTGACCGACGTGGGGCATGCGTCCGCCACCGTGCGTGCGTTCCGCCAGCACCGCGCCAAGCTGGAGTCGCCGCGTGCCATGCGCTGGGTGGCCACGGCCATCCTGGGCCTCAGCCTGCTCAACCTGGGCACCGGGGCGATCACCTTGCGAGCGCTGGCGCAGCACCTGGTGCTGAGCCTGCTGCTCTTGGGTGCGGCGAGCTTGGTCTCGCACCCGCGCCTTCCCGAGCGCCGCGTACCCGTGATCGTCGCGGCCTGCACCATCGCGGTGATCGCGGAGTTCCAGTACGAGCTTTGGGCAGACCCGGGTCCGCTCGGCGTGGCCTACGTCCTCATGATCATCATCGCTGCCGGGCCCTTCCTCATGAGCAGCTCGGGGTTCGTCGTCGTGGCGATCGCGTCCTACATCGGGTGCCTGGTGAGCTTCCCGGGCACGGCGAGCCAGCTGGGCCGGGGCTCCCTCGGTGAGTGGTTCGTCGCGGCACTCGGCGCGGAGATCATCAGCGGCCTGCTCGTGTTCGTGCGGCTGCGCGGGATCGACGAACTCGGCGAGCTCACGCGTCGCACGCAGGTCCTCGCGAGCACCGACGCGCTCACCGGGCTCTTGAACCGCCACGGCCTCGAGCGCGCCCTCGACACCCTGCTGCAGGGGGATGACACCGGCAGCCTCTACACCTGCTTCGTCGACATCGACGGGCTCAAGGTCGTGAACGACCAGCATGGCCACGACCTCGGCGATCGCGTGATCCGGAGCGTGGGCGCCGCGATCACCGCCGCAGCTCCGCGCGGCTCGATCATCGCTCGTTGGGGTGGCGACGAGTTCGTGGTGGTGGGCACGGGCAGGGCGCCCGACGTGGAGCAGGTGCGCCGCGAGCTCACTGACCACATCGCCGCGAGCGGGATCGCGCCGACGCAGTGGCCGGGCACGGTGAGCGTGGGCGTTGCGGGCGGACTGGCCTCACGTCAGGCCGTCGAGGACCTCATCCATCGGGCCGACGCGCACATGTACGAGCGGCGACGCGACCACCGCGACGCCAGTGAGGGCTGAGCGGTCACTGCCCCCGGTCATGGCCGGAGCATGCGCACCGGGCACGGATGCATCAGGGATTCGGCAGCAGGCGCAGGTGCCCGCGCGTACCGGGCGCATGGGTGCTGTCACCCTCTGCAGCCGGTGTGGCCACCCCACGGACGAGGTCGGCCAATGCCGCCAACTCGCTTGTGCTCGGCTTCAGGGCCTCGGGATCCGGCTGCAGGCGCACCATGGCCCACCCGCGAGGGGCAGTGAGCCGCGAGGCATGGTGCTCGCACAGGTCGTAGCAGTGGGGCTCGGCATGCGTCGCAAGCGGCCCGAGCACCGCCGTGGAATCGGCATAGACGTACGTGAGCGTGGCCACCGCGGGAGCCCCGCAGGAGGGTCGACTGCACGGACGCTGTCGCATCATGGGGCGCACGCTACCGACATCCCCCGACAGCTCGACGGAGGCGCGCCCCACCGTCACCGCGAGACGTCGGGCGCTACCGGCGGCACCGCCACGTAGCCGCGCACGCCGAGCAGTGGCGCCACACTCGTGGCATCCATGCCCGCACTCGCGGCCTCGAACAGCACACTCCCGCGCACGACGCCGTCGGTGCCCGGGAGCACCGAGATGAGGTGGGTGCGGCCACGGCCGTTCACCACGCGCAGGCGCGTGACAACGCCCGGGCGCACGTGCACGGTGGTGGTGGTACGCCGCGCCCCCACCGCGTCGATGACGGTGGCATCGACCGCGATGTCGCTGTGGAGCAGCAGCGTGGCGCGCGAGACGCCGGCATCGACCGTGAAGGAGGCGTTGCGGTAGATCGGTGCCATGAAGGGCTCGGACGCGATGTCGCTGCCGCCGCGAAGCGCGAGCGACTCGGCGACGCCGGCGATCACCGGGGTGTCGGCCTGTACGAGCACGGCGACGTCACCCGTGACCGCCGCGTCCGGGATCGGCACCCGCAGGACGCGATCAGCGTCGAGCGTGAGGTTCTCGGCTCCCGCCAGCGGATAGGTGCCATCGCTGGTCACCAGGCTCACGTGCACCGCCGTCGGGACACCAGGCGACAGCAGCGCCAGTGTGGCGCCACGGGAACCGCCCGGCACGATGCCGACGAGACCTGAGGCGAGCGGTTGCGCGAATGGCTCGATGACGTCGATGCCGAGGGAGGCAAGCGCGTGCTGCCCCCGATCGACGATGGCCGAGGTGACCTGACCGGACGCAGCCATGACGTGCACCGCGTACACCGCGCGACCCGGGTCGACGAGGGCAAGGGCAATGGCCTTCACCGATCGCGGCGGGATGGCGATGCCCTGCAGTGAGCGGGCGGCGGACTTGCCCTGCTCGGACCAGACATCGACATCGACGGTGGCAGGCGTGTCGTCGATGTTCGCGATGTTCAGCACGGACGTGCGGCCCACCACACTGGAGCCGCCGACGAGCCACTGCGACGCGGACGGCGCCTGGCAGGCGTACTCGGCATAGCCGGCAGTGGTGGCGGTGGTGCCGATGAGGCTGGCGTCGGCGACGAGCTGGGGCGCCGCCTGCCCCTGCGCGGCCACGAGTGCCGCACCGGGCCGGCGCACCGGGAGGGTGACGACACCATTCGGGGGTACGGCCGCGTGCTGCGGTGCGCTGCTCTGCACGTCGGCCGTGGCACCGCTGCCATTGCCCAGGAGGCCGGCGCGCACACTCACGGCGAGGCCGGCCGCGCCCGCGGGCAGGGCAGGGCAGGCGAGGGCGAGCGACGAGATGGGCACGACGACAGTGGGGGCGGGTCGCGGCGCCGGCGGCATGGCCACCTGCCCGACGACGGCCACGAGCAGGGTGCCACCGACGAGCAGCCCCGAGCGCAGGGCGGGATTGCGCCACCAGTTCGTCCTCACGGCGCCACCGCCTCGGCATCGGCGTCGGCGAAGGGCCGGTAGGTCGGCAGGGCGACCACGGCCACGACCGCGAGCGCGAGCAGCGCGAAGACGAGGGCGCCGAGGCGCTGGCCATGGCCGAATTCGATGTGCAGGGTGCCATGGGCATGCGGCGGGATCACCCAGGCCTGGCGCCACGGCTGCTGCCAGGCCGGAGCCGGTGCCAGGGCGACGCCATCCAGTGTGGCCGACCAGGCACCCGCCGGTTCGGCGATCGTGATGACACGTCGGGTGTCGACCGGGGCGATGCGCACGGAGGCGCTCACCGTCTGCGCGGCCACGTAGTCGACGGGCTCCACGGTGTCCTTCGCGCCATCAAGCCAGTGCAGGGCGACGCGCTCGTTGGCGCCCTGCACCTCCCACGAGGCGCTCGTGCCGCGGGTGCCGCCGGACAGCCGGCGCAGGCCCACCGCGCCGTCGAGGGCCTGCGAGATGCCCGGGTCGCCGTCAGAGGCGACGACGAACATGATGCCGAGCTGGGCGAGCGTCTGGGCCTCGGTGCGATCGCGGCCGGAGAGCATGGACCCGATGACGCGCGTGAGCGTGCCCGTGACCACATCGCGGGCCACATCCGCGTCACCGAGGCGCGCGTCGCGACCGTCGTACAGGCTGAAGCGCACCACACCGTCCGGGTCGCGATGGAGCACGAGCACGCGCAGGGCCATGGGTGCCGATGCCTTCGCCAGGACGAATGCCGGGATGGCGCTCACGTCACTGCGGTGCACGGGCGATTCGCCATTGCGGGCCAGCCAGGAGCCGGCGGCGAGCACGGGCCCGAGCACCACGCCAGCGGCGAGCACCACGGACACCACCTGCCGCCAGCCGAACCCGATGCGGGACAGCCACTCGGCCAGCCCGTCGGCGACCTCGGCAATGATGACGAGCCACAGTGCGCCGATCGCGAGTGTGAACGGGCCGGCCCATCGCTGCAGGGGCGCACCGGTGACCGGGTCACCGAGCTTCGTCCACGCAGCCAGCACGGTGATGAGGACGTAGCTGGCGAACATGACGAGCGCAGCGGTCCAGGCGACGACGACACGACGTGCGCGGCGGCGCTGCACCAGCGCGGCGGCCGCCGCGATCGGCAGGCCCACCATGGCGAGGCGCCAGGGCGACGCCGCCCCGCCCGGCTGCACGGCGAGCACGTCGAGGAAGGTGCTGCCGCCACTGCCGGGCACCTCCGCACCGGCGCCATGGAGCATGGTGGCGGGATGGGTGAGCCACTCCATCGAGGCGGGGAAGAGCAGCAGCCAGGAGGCCACCAGCGTGAACAGCAGTCGCAGGCGGCGAGCCCGATCGCGGTGCCACAGCAGCGCGGCGGCGGCCGCCCACAGGGCGAAGAACAGGAGCGTCACCGGCACCCACGCCGTGACAAGCGCGAGGGCCACGGCCATGACGGCCGCGCGCTGCCACGAGTCGTCGCATCGCCAGGCCAGGCGCAGCAGGATCGGCAGGGCGATGGCGAGCACGATGACGCCGAGGCGCCCGGAGGACACCCCGATGAGCAGGCCCGGCAGCAGCGCGTAGGTGCCCGCGAGGAGGGCGCGCACGCCCGCCTGCGGGATCACGGCGCGACCCGCGAGATGGGCCGACAGGCCGGCCAAGGGCAAGGCCAGCACGAGCATCGCCGTGACGGCCGCAGAGACATTGCCACCGAAGGGCAGCGACCACAGCGCGAGCAACGGCAGCCACGGCGCTGCGGGTGCGCCGCTCCCCATGCCGACCCGATGCCAGTCGGCGAAGTACGAGGCCAGCAGGTCGCCGGCAGAGCCGGTGACGGGCAGCAGGCTGCCACCCTGCAACGTGCCGCTCCCCCACACGTTGCGGGTGCCGAGCAATCCGAGCACGAGCAGCACGAACACGAGGATGGTGCCCGGTCGTCGCCACACATGGGCAAGGAACGACTGCCGACGGCTCGGCGTGGGGGCCACCGGTTCGTCGGAGACGGCGATGGCGGCGTCGTCGGCATCGTCGACGACATCGACGACATCGAAGACGTCACTGCCTGCCCAGAGGGCGAGCAGGTCATCGACCTTCTCGAGCACGAGGGTGGCGATGAGGTCGACCGCATGCCAGGACTGCTCGACGACGCTCGGCCGCAGGCGACGGGGTGCGCGCACCGGCACGACGCCTCGGGCCTCGATCTCGCGCATGATGCGCAACGGGCTGCGAAGGAACGAGAGGAGCGCAGCCAACTCGTCGCCCGAGTCGCGCGGGTCCTTGCCGAGGAAGTACACGAGCGCACGGGCCAGGCTCGATACGGTGAGCCGGGCGAGCAGGAAGGGGCGCGTGAGCGGACGTGCGTGGATGTAGGCCGTCATGAGGGAAACCTCGCGGCCGATGCGGTGGGCATTGCCGCCGACGACGTCCTCGGCGCGCACGCCATGCGTGGCCGCCTCGCGATGGGCGATCTCGGCCCTCGGCACCACGCGCACGCGGTACCCGTGCTCCCAGGCCCGCCAGCAGAGATCCACGTCGTCGCGGTAGAAGGCGATGATCTCGCGCATGCCGCCGAGCGTCTGCCAGACGTCGCGACGAATGAGCATGCCGGCACTGCCGACGGCGAGCACCTCC
This sequence comes from Actinomycetes bacterium, assembly GCA_021824095.1. Classification (GTDB taxonomy): domain Bacteria; phylum Actinomycetota; class Actinomycetes; order S36-B12; family UBA5976; genus JAKALQ01. The sequence goes on along the minus strand of JAKALQ010000007.1, from coordinate 42,488 downwards.
TCGGGGTGCACGTACTGGCCCTGGTCGCGCTCCCCGCGCTCCACCCGGGCATCGCGATGCCCGGAGCCGGTCATGGTGAGGCCGAGGTCCTGCAGGCGCGAGGAGTCGTTCCAGCCGACGCTCTTGCAGCCGAGGATGCCCGTGTCGGGGTGCTGCTCGGCGACGGCGAGCAGTTCGGCGAGTGCACTGGCGGCCGGGGCAGCATCGTCGTGCATGACCCAGATCCAGGCCACGTCGGGGTCACCCTGGTCGAAGGTCTGCCGACGGTCGGCTGCGTCCGGGCCGCGCGGGTCCTCGGGTTCCGCCAGGTCCGGCGCGGATGCGTCATCGTGGCGGCGCAGGGGGTGGGTGGCGGTGGCGCGCGCGTGCACCGAGGGCAGGGCATCGATGAGCTGTGCGAGGCTCACGCCGTAGGCCTGGTCGCGGGGTCCGACGAGCCGCGACGTGATGGTGGCGCCAGCATTGTCGAGCAGCTCCGCCGTGGCGTCGATGCTGCCGGTGTCGAGCACGTGCACCGCATCGGGCAGCACCGTGGAGCCGCGGAGGGCGGCGAGTGTGCGGGGCAGCCAGCGGGCACCGTCGTGCGTGACCATGACGACGTCCACCCGGTGCCGCAGCCGCAGATGCGGCGCATGGGCGGAGGGATCGGCGAAGAAGTCGTCGACGAAGGACGTGGGCTCGGTCATGACCGCCACAGCCTAGGCGCAGCGCAACGGCGGCACACCGCCCGAAGGGACGGCGACCGACGGAGCGTCAGCTGGCGATCTTCTTCAGGCGCCGGCGCTCTCGCTCGGAGAGCCCGCCCCAGATGCCGAAGCGCTCATCGTTCGCGAGGGCGTACTCGAGGCACTCGACGCGGACCTCGCAGGAGAGGCACACCTTCTTGGCCTCGCGCGTGGAGCCACCCTTCTCAGGGAAGAAGGACTCCGGGTCGGTCTGGGCACACAGCGAGCGCTCCTGCCAGGCGAGGAGCGGGTCGATCACGCGTGGCTCGGCCATTACATCCTCCCGCCGTCCGCGCCGTGGCGGCGCGCCGTCAGAGCGAATTACACGCGTGTGATTGCGGGGCGTCAAGCCCCGGTTGATGGAATGTTCGGGAAACCACTCCCGCGATGGTGGGGCGCTCAGCTGCGGTCGGAGCTCAGCCGGATCACGGTGTCACCGATCCGGGCATCCGGGAAGACCCGGCTGCCGGGCGCCAGCTCATTATGGGCACCGATGACGGCACGGTCGGCGATGACGCTGCCCTCGCATCGCGTACCGGCACCGATGCGGCTGCCGCGGCCGATGATGGAGTCGATGACCTGGGCGCCGGGCCCGATGTGCGCGCCGTCCATGATGACCGAGCCCCGCACCAGTGCGCCGACGGCAACCTCGGCACCGTCGCCGATGCACGAGCCGCCGTCGACGGTGGCATCGGCGTGCACGGTGGCCGTGCCGAGGAGCAGTGCCGGACCCGTCGGGCCGGGCAGGGCCGGCGAGGGAGCCGCACCCGTCACGAGGTCGCGGGAGCCGCGCGCGAAGGCGAGTGGGGTGCCGAGGTCGAGCCAGTAGGCGTCCTCGACCCATCCGAGCACCGGCGCCCCGGCAGCCAGCAGGCCGGGGAAGGTCTCACGTTCGACGGACACCGGACGGCCGGTGGGGATGGCGTCGATGACGCGGCGCCGGAACACGTAGCAGCCGGCGTTGATCTGGTGGGTCACGATCTCCTCGGGGGTCTGCGGCTTCTCGAGGAAGGCCGTGACGCGTCCGTCGGCATCGGTGGGCACCAGGCCGAACGGGCGGGGATCATCGACATTGATGAGGTGCAGCGTGACGTCGGCATCGTGTGCCCGATGGTGTGCCACCTGGCCGGCCATGTCGTGCCCGGACAGCACGTCGCCGTTGAGGATGAGCACGGGATCGTCCGGACCGGACGCAAGCGCGCCGAGCACATTGCGGATGGCGCCGCCGGTACCGAGCGGCACCTCCTCGGTGACGCACACGAGCTCGACGCCGAAGGCACTGCCGTCACCGAAGTACTCCGCGAACACCTCGGCGCGGTACGAGGTGCCGAGCACCACGCGAGTGACACCGGCCTCGCGCAGGCGCGCGATCTGGTGCTCCGTACAGGGGCGGCCGGCAACGGGGAGCATGGGCTTGGGGGTGTCGATCGTGAGCGGACGCAGGCGCGTGCCCTGTCCGCCGACGAGCAGGATGGCTTCGGTCACGCGGGCAATCGTGGCACAGCACGCGCGCCGGCAAGCGGCGACGCGGGAGGGTGCCGTCAGGCGTCGCGCAACGCGGTGATGTCGGTGGGTGCGAGCCCGATGCGGTACACGAGGGTGAGGGCCGGAAGGCGCGGGACGAGCGCGAGCACCTCGCCCGGCAGCTGCAGCGTGGAGACGAGGGCCGTGGTGGCGGTGGCGGTGTCGACCACGCCCGTCGCGGTGTCGACGGTTGCGGTGCCGGTGGCCGTGCCGGGCAAGGCCGGCACCGGCAGCGGCGCATGCACGAGGTACAGGGGCAAGCCCGTGGCGGCCGCGATGACGACGGCGGACGGGTCGGCCAGGGTGTTCGCGAGCACCACCGCCGGCGTAGACGAGTCCGGTGCTTGCGACGCGACGACGGTCGACGCCAGCGCCGGGTCGGCGGTGGACAGCCGCACCGGTGTGCCGAGGCCCACGAACATGGCATCGGGCAGCATGTCGGCGCCACCAACGGCGGTGATCGTGCGCGGCTGATCGGCCAGCATGAAGGCGGCGGCGTCACTGGGAAGGGCGGGCCCGTCCGTGAGGAGCAGGGGCGCGCGCGTGCGGGCTGCCAGGGACACAGCGAGGGCCTGGGAGCCGACGTCGGACGAGGCCACGACCACCACGGGCGTTCCGGTCGGGCGGCCCTCGGCCCGGGCGAGGAGCAGCGACAGCGCAGCCGGCGTGGGCGCCGTATAGGGCGTGATGCCGATGCGGAGGGCCAGGATCGCGCTCGTCACCGCCGCGGGCGCGGGACCCACGATGAGCACGCGCGTCGTCCTGCGCCTGCGCAGCTCGGACTTCACGGCCGGGTCGAGCGACTGCCCGCCGTTCACGAGCAGCCCCACGCGCTGGACTCCGGCGTAGGAGGCGGCAGCCGCGAGGATCGCGCGCCCGTCCACTGTGGCGGTGTCGGCCTGGGTGAGCACCACCGTGGATGAGAGCGCCCCCGCGATGCCCGCGTTGATGCTGGTGCGGCCACCGAACACCTGGATGGCCGCCGCGGCCGGCGTGCTCGTCGGCACGTCGGTGTCGATGCGCCACACCCACACCGAGGGGATGCCCCGGGTGAGGATCTCGGCATCCCCGAGGCCCACATTGAGGCGCGCCTTGAAGGTCTCGCCGCCGATGCGGTAGCGCTGCCCCGTTGACGAGACGGCCACCGCGTTGTTCACCGCCCCCGACGGGTAGCGGTCGGACAGGTCGAGGTAGGCGACATCAGGCGCACCGAAGGCGCGAGCGACCTGTGCCTGCGAGAAGGATCGCGGTGCCCAACGCGACACCGAGGCCGCCGCGTAGGTAAGCGACCAGGGGTCGGGCACGCTGCGGGTGTAGGACAGGGGCGCGCCACCCCAGACGTCCTCGTTGTTCTGCGTCCAACCACCGTCGGCCGCGGAGTAGTAGGCGTCGACGACGGCGCCGCCCACGGTGAGCGCCAATCCCTGCGTCGGCGAGATGGCCGTGCCGTCGACGGCCGCCTTCCAGCGCGAGCCCACGGACTCGGCGAGCTTGGCCCAGCCCGTGAACATCTGGTCACGGGTGTCGGAGTACACGTTGCATGCACAGGCCGACCGCAGGCCGGCGCGCACGCGCTTGTAGGCGTAGGCACGGGCGGCGATGATCTGAGCCTGGATGGCGGCCTCTGGCCAGGTGGAGCTCACCTCGGCGATGCCATACAGGTACTCGTCATGCAGGCTCAGGATGTTGTTCACCTGCAACCCGAGGCTCAGTGCCCCGCTGAGCCTCGCCGGGGTCACCTGCACGTAGCCGTAGCGGTAGCGCCCGCCACTCGTGATGGATGCTCCCGGCCCCGCCACGCGCAGCAGTGCCGGCCCACCCGTCGGACCGGCGACCGGCGGTGGGGTCGTGACGGTGGGCGTGGGTGTGGGCGTCGGGGTGGCCGTCGCGCTGTCGGTGGTCGGCACCGGCGAGGTCGGCACGGTCGAGGGCGTTGTCGTCGGGGTCGGCATCGGAGCGCTGGCCGTGGGCGTTGCCGTGGGTGCGGTGCTGGCAACCGTGGCGCCAGGGCCGGCGACCCCGCCATCGGTCCGTGAGCCCGGCCAGCGGAAGGTGAGCGACGTGGTGGTGAAGGGCGCCACCGCAACCGGGCCCGTGGCGGACACGACGATGCTTCCCGACGCATAGCGGGTGGTGACGACCTCGTTGATCGGCAGCATGGTGACGCTGCCGTCGCCCGCGATCATCTGCAGGGTCGACGTGGGGTCGGCGAGCTGCTCGAGTCGGAAGGATGCGGACGCCACCCGTGAGGCCAGCGACACGTTGACAGGCACGGCGTCGGTGATGGGCGCCACCACGGAGCCGGTGAAGTAGTGCTGCAGGATCTGGCTGGCGCTGTACCCGTCGCTCGCCATGCCATAGGCACCCCATTGGCTCATGCCGACGCCATGGCCGAAGCCGCTGCCGGAGAAGGTGAAGGACGCGGGTACTGCGATCGCGGGCGCGGGGGCGGGCGTGGCGGGCGGGATCGCGCCGACGGCTCCCCGGCCCCCGACGATCCCGGCGACGGTGGCCTGCAGTGCAGACGGCACGGCACTCGTCGCGGCAAGCGCAGTGATGTCGGTGCGGGCCGTGAGCCACAGGCGCTCCGCGGTCGACGGGTCGCCCTGGTCGAGCAGCAGCAGCGGTTCACCAAGGTGCGAGCGCTGGATGAGCGTGACCGGGCTGGGGTCTGCCGCGGCATCGAGGACGAGCGTGTGCGCCCCCGGCGGCACCGACTGCACGAGGATGAACGAGGTCGAGGCCAGGCTCGCGCCGATGACGCGCGTGACCGCAGGGATGCGGGCGATCGCCGCGTCGCGCAGGGCGGTGCTGTCGCCGATGGCGATGCCGCCGATGAGATGCAGTGCGCGCACGGCGGCAACGGTGGCAGACGGCGCGGTGCGGCCGAGCGAGAGCAGCGGCAGGCCGCGTGCGTTGGCGTAGGCGGCGGCGAGCGCGATCATCGGGGCCGGACCCTCGAGGGGCACGAAGACCGCGGTGCTCGACTCCGGCGGGCGCAGGCGCAAGGCGATGATGCGGGCGGTGGTGGCGCGGTCCGTGCCGGCGATGCGGGCCACCCGCACCTTGCGTGCCCGCAGTGCCTGCTCAACCGCTCGCGGCACAGCAGCCACCGGACCGATGAGCACCGCCTTCGCGCCTCGCGCTGCGAGCACCGTGGCGAGCGGCTGTGCCGGTGACGTGCGCCCAAGCAGCACGAGCGGCAGGCCGAAGCGATGGGCATAGCTGGAGGCGAGCGCGGCGTACCCCGCGTCGGCCGCCGTCCCGACGACCACGGCGGTGGCCGTGGACGAGTCAACGGCGGCCAGCTGCCCCGGCACGGTGAGGTCGGGGATGGCCGTCACGGCAGGGACGGCGGTGGTGTCGGCGGCTGCCGGGGCCGCGATGCCGAGCGCGAGGGCGCACACGAGCACGCGCGCGAGGGCGCGCCAGCCGGCTGTCCGCATGGGCTCGAGTGTGCCAGAGCGCGACACGCAGGAGGCGCCCAACCCGACCTCGACGCGGGGTTCACAGGAAACGCCACGAAACGCACGGTGCCTGCGTTCGGGGATCGTCAGGATCATCGTTGCGCGGGGTGCTCGTCGTCGCCGGGTCCATGGGGCGGCGAGCCGCCGACTACCCTTGCGCCATGCAGCTCCCCCGCAGCATCGGTGCCCGCATCGGCCTTGTGGCGCTCGCCCTCGTGGTACTCGTCGCCGGCACCGGCATCGTCGTGGTGCGCAAGCTCAGCGGCAACATCACCACCGTCGACCTGTCGAAGCAGCTCGGCACACGACCGACGAAGTCCGCACAGGTGATGAACACCGACGCGATGAACATCCTCATCATGGGCTCCGACACGCGTGCCGGCCAGGGCAGCGGCTTCGGCAAGGTGTCCGTCTACGGCACCTCCGCCCGCTCCGACACCACCCTGCTCGTGCACCTCTACAAGGGCCACACCCAGGCGCTCGTCGTGAGCATCCCTCGTGACTCGCTCGTCACCATCCCGCCGTGCACCCTCGCGAACGGCAGCACGACGCAGCCCTGGACCACCAAGTTCAACGCCGCCTTCAGTGAGGGTGGCCCGGCCTGCACCATCAAGACGGTCGAGCAGCTCACCGGCGTGTACATCGACCACTACGTGGTGGTGAACTTCCTGGGCTTCGAGAAGGTGGTGGACGCCATCGGCGGCGTGTCGATGTGCCTCACGAAGCCAGTGAACGACCAGAAGTCCCACCTCACCCTGCCGGCGGGCACGAGCGTGCTCGACGGCAAGACGGCACTCGCCTTCGTGCGTGCGCGCTACACCCTCGGTGACGGCAGCGACACCGCACGCATCCGTCGCCAGCAGGCCTTCCTCTCGTCCCTCGTGCGCAAGATCAAGACGGCGGGCGTGCTGCTGAATCCGGTGAAGGTCTATGGCCTGCTCGACGCCACCACCTCCGCACTCACGATGGACCCGCAACTGGCGTCCCTGTCGGAGCTGCAATCGATCGCGCTCAGCCTCCGCGGGCTGAAGTCGAAGGACCTGCGCTTCGTCACCGTGCCGTCCACCCCAGACGGCTCGGGCAACGTCGTGTGGACCTCGAAGGCGGCGGAACTGTGGGACGCGCTCAAGACCGACACCGTGTGGCCGCGCCCGGGCACCCTCGGCTTCGACGGCAAGCCGCTCACCACCGACCCCAGCGCGGTGCGGGTGGACCTCGCAGGCGCAGCCTCGATGTCACTGCGCACCATCAGTGATTCCATGACCGCCCTCGGCTACCACGTCGGCACGACCACAACGACGAAGGCGCCCGCCCTGCACACGAGCATCTCGGCTGGCACCGATGGCTTCGAGGCCGCGCGCACATTGGCGGCCGCCCTGGGCCTGTCGACGGTCACCGTCGATCCGAAGCTCACCGGCTCCACGGTCATGCTCACGATCGGCACCGACTACCGCCCACCGGTCACCGTCGACGTGAACCCCGACTTCCACGACGCGAACAGCACGTCCATCTACGGACCGTCGAGCGGGGTCACGGCGGACAACGCCACCTGCACGCAGGTCTGACCGAATCGCTGCACCAGCGCGCGCTGTCAAGGCACGTCGTCTGGGAATCGTCGCCGAATCATCGCCGAAGCGCCGCCGAATCCCCTGCGGGTTGCCGAACCGCCGCGCCTGGGGCCCGCCGACGCTGGCACGGTGGCTCCCATGCAGCCACTCCAACCCATCTTCGTCGGCGGCACGGGACGCAGCGGATCGACCGTCGTCGGCTACCTCCTCGGTGCCCATCCGGCCATCTGGAACACCCTGCCGCGCGAGATCCGATTCCTCACCGACCCCGATGGCCTGCTTGACCTCACGCTCGGCGTGCACACTCGCATCCAGAACCTGAGCACCCGATCACTCCCCGGCCTCGACCAGCTGCTCGGCGCGCTGCGCCGCCACCGCGTCCGAGACGCCGTGACCCGTGAGGACTTCCTGCGCCAGATGTACGGCCCGTGGTGGCAACGGGAGATCGAGGGCGAGCAGCGGGGCCTGCAACGCGGCATCGACGAGGACGCCCTGCACCGGGCCCTGCAGACCTTCGACGCCACCCACGACGACGACCCGCGAGGCGCCTCCGCCGCGCTGGTCCACGACCTCCTCGATGACCCGGCACGTGCCCGTGGCGCGGTGGCCTGGGCCGACACCACGCCACAGAACGCGGAGAACGCCCACCGCATCGTCGAACTCATGCCCGAGGCAAGGGTGGTGTTCATGGTGCGCGACGGGCGGGACACTGCGGCATCCGTCCTCGGCCGTCACTGGGGGCCGACCAGCCCGATCGACGCCCTGGAGTGGTGGCGCAATCGCACCCTCCGCGCCATGCGCTCGATGGCCCGCGTCGGACCCACGCGCGGGCTCACCGTGCGCCTCGGGCGCCTCGTGGAGACCGACCGCGAGGAGACGCTGCACCGGCTCTTCGGCTTCCTCGGCTTCGAGGTCACGCCCGAGGTGCGCGCGTACTTCGCCGATGCCATGACACCACGGCACGCACATACCAGGCGCTGGCAGCGCGACATCCCGAGCGAGCACCTGCGCGACTTCGAGCACCGCTACGGCGAGATCTGGGAGGAGCTCACCGACCTCGGCCTCGACCTGCCCGCGCTATGACCACTGCGAGTGCGTCAGGACCGGTACTGGCCCGCCACGGCGCGCAACTGCGCCACGAAGTCCGCGCCGGCGACACTCCAGTTGTAGTCGCGCTGCACCCGCGTGAAGGCCCGTCGCACCATGGCCTCGCGCCCATCGTCGTCCGCGCAGAGCGCGATCACGGCGCGCGCCGCAGCGTCGGCCACGTGCTCGAATGAGGGCAGGACGACGCCGTCCTCCCCCACCACGTCCCGGGCCAGCGGCAGCGGCGTGGTGACGACGGCGCAGCCATTCGCCATGTACTCGAGGATCTTCGTCGGCATGGAGTGCCGGTAGTTCGGCAGGTCGTCGAGGAGGGCAAGGCCCACCATGGAGGCCGCCACCTCCCGCAGCGCCTCGGCGTTCGGCATGGCCCCCTCCCAGCGCACGCCGGGCGTGGCGGCGATGCGCTCCCGGTCGGCCGCGGACGGCGCCTCGCCGATGAGCCGCAGCGCGATGCCCTGCGCCGCCAGCGTCGGCGCCATTGCGAGCATGGCGTCGAGTCCGCGGGCCCGCGTGATGGAGCCGACGTACACCGCCTGCCGCAGGCGCCGGCCCGCGGGCAGCGACGCGGCCACGGGCGGCAGGTTGAGCACGACACCGTGGGATCGACGGAAGCGGGCGGCATAGGCGGTCTCGGCGAGGAGCAGCGTGGCCCGTCGCTCCGCCATGTGCTCGACCGCGTGCACGACCGGCACGAGCAGGCGGCGCACGAGCGCCGGCAGGTAGGCCTTCACGGCGAGGGCGGCTGCCAGATCCTCATGCACGTCCCACACCACGGGCACGTGCAGGCGCCGCAGTTCGCGCCACGGCACGACGACGAGCAGCTCCGGATCATGGATGAGCAGCAGGTCGGCGTCGACCGCCTCGGCGGCGATGCGAGCCCGGGCCGCCCGCCAGGCTGGCAGGCGCCGCCGGCCGACGGCACGGGGTACCGGCAGGTGGCGGTGGTGCGCGTCACCGCCGCGGTCGTCCTCTGGCCACGGCGCGATGGACGTGACGTCGATGCCGGCCTCGAGCAGTGCACCGATCTCGCGGCGGAACACGCGCGCATCCGTGGTGTGGTGGACCACAGTGCACACGAGGACCCGCACGGGTCAGCCCCTCCGGTGGGTGCCGAGGTACTCCTCGTACTGGGGCAGCACATCGGCTGTGGGGCCGACGGCGCGGATGTCGCCCTTCTCGAGCCAGATGCAGGTCTTCGTCGTCTCGGCGATGGTGTTGGCGTTGTGGTTCACGACGATCACCGCACCGGCATTGCTCTGGATCTCGGCCAGACGCGCCTCGGCGGCTGCACGGAAGCGGGAGTCGCCGGTGCCAAGGGCCTCATCGACGAGCAGGATCTCGGGGGCACGGGCAGTGGCGATGCCGAACTTCAGGCGGGCGCGCATGCCCGACGAGTAGGTGCGCACCGGCAGGTGGATGGACTCGCGCAACCCCGTGACCTCGATGACCTTGGGGTAGAGCTCGCTCACCTCGTCGGGCGTCATCCCGAGGGCCAGCAGGCCGAGGCGAATGTTGCGGGCACCACTGAGGTCGGGCATGAGCACACCGGACATCGCCAGCATCGACGGGGTGGACGTGGCCCACACGGCACCGCGTGTGGGGCGCTGCAAGCCGGCGAGCACCCGCACAAGGCTGGACTTGCCCGATCCGTTGCTGCCGATGAGTCCGAGCGCGTCGCCGCGCCGCAGGACGAAGGAGACGTCCTTCACCGCATGGATGGTCTGCTTGCGACCCATCACCTGCGACATGATGCGCTCGGCCGGCGAACGACCATGGCGCTGCGCCAGCACTTCGTAGTCGATGGTGATGTGGTCGGCGATGAGGATGAGGTCGCGCTCGTCCTGCTCCGGGTGCACCGCGTCAGCCATTGCGACGCTCCCCCCGCCAGAAGGCACGGAAGCCCACGATGATGAGCAGGGCCGTGATGGAGAAGATCCAGATGAGCTCGTGGGATGCCGGCAGCTGATCCGGCAGGAACACCGAGCGGGTGACCTTCAGCAGCACCGATGGCGGGTTGAAGTTCGCGATCGTGCGAACCACGTGCGGCGCCTTGTGGAATCGAATGGTGACGTCGTAGAAGACGCCGGAGACGAACATGAGCATGCGGAGCACGATCGGCACGAACTGCTTGAGGTCGTGCACCCGATCGACCCACCGTGAGGTGAAGAGGCTGACGCCAAGTGCGAACAGGGACGTGAGGATGAACGGGAACGGCAGCAGCAGCCACGTCCATGTGGGCCGCAGGCCAGCGAGCAAGGCGATGGGGTACAGCACCACAGCTGCGCCGAGGGCGCCGAGCGTCTCCTGGATGGCCACCGCGATCGGCAGCAGGATCCGTGGGAACAGCAGCGACTCGGTGAGGTCGCGCGTGGTCGACAGCACGAGCGAGCCGCTCTGCAGCGCAGATGCGAACAGCTGCCAGGTGAACACGCCGGCGACGAGGAAGATGATGAAGTTGGTGGAGTCCTTCGCCGTGCCGAGCAGCAGGCCGAAGGCGAGGTAGTAGACGGCGGACAGCAGGAGCGGGTTCAGCACCTGCCAGAACAGCCCGAGGCGGTTCTGGATGGTCTCGAGGATGGTGCGTGAGACCGCGTAGTTCCAGGTGAAGTGCCGCAGACGCCAGCACTCCCGCAGGTAGGCCCCGAACTCGCCCGCCTGGTCGACCCGGTGCAGGCCGGCCTGCCGCGCGAGGGCCGCTGCCTGCTCGCTCGTGAGTGCGTCCACCTACAACCGTTCCACGTTCGCTGCAGTGAGTCGGCCACGGGTGTCGAGCACCTGCACGGACGCCGAGACGATGGCGTCGAGGTCGTAGCTGCGGTGCGGCATGAGGAGCACGACGATGTCAGCCGCCTTGGCCGCCGCGATGGCGTCAGCCTCGGACTCGAGCACACGATCGGTGTCGGCCGGGTGCCCGTGCTCGTTGTCGATGTTCCAGTGCTGCACGTAGGGGTCGTGGAAGACGACGTTCGCACCGGTGGCGAGCAGCTGCCGCGCGAGGGGACGCACGGGCGACTCGCGCTGATCGGCGATGTCGGGCTTGTAGGTGACGCCGAGGAGCAGCACCGTGGAGCCCTTGAGGCTCTTGCCCTGCTCGTTCAGCAGGTCCTGGATGCGACGCTTCACATAGGCCGGCATGCCGGTGTTGATCTCCTGCGCCAACTCGACGAAGCGGAACGGCTGGCCCAGCAGCGTCTTCACGCGATGCGACAGGTAGTTGGGGTCGATCGGGATGCAGTGGCCACCGACGCCCGGCCCCGGGAAGAAGGCCTGGAAGCCGAAGGGCTTCGACGCTGCGGCGTTGATGGCGTCCCACACATCGATGCCGAGCGGCTTGCAGAACTGTGCCATCTCGTTCACGAGGGCGATATTGATGTGGCGGTAGGTGTTCTCGATGAGCTTCGCCATCTCGGCCTCGCGTGTACCGCGCGCGCGGACGACCGTCTTCACGAAGCGACCGTAGAAGGCGGCGGCACGATCGGTGCACGCTGCCGTGTGGCCACCGACGACCTTCGGGGTGTTCACCATGCCGTAGACCGGGTTGCCCGGATCGATGCGCTCGGGCGAGAAGGCGAGGTTGAAGTCGATACCGGCCACGAGGCCGCCGGCCTCGAGGATCGGGCGCACGTCCTCGTCCGTCGTTCCCGGGTAGGTGGTGGACTCGAGGATGACGAGCTGCCCGCGATGCAGGTGCTTCGCGATGGAGCGGGTGGCCCCCAGGACGGCACCGAGGTCGGGGCCACCATCCGGGCTCAGCGGTGTGGGCACGCAGATGACGATGGTGTCGGCCTCACCGAGCACCGCGTCGTCGGTGGTGGCGCGGAAGCCCTGCCCGAGCATGGTGGCGATGTCGTCGTCGGACAGGTCATCGACGTGCGAGTGACCGGCGTTCAACCCCTCGACGATGGTGCGGTTGAGGTCGAACCCCCGCACGGAGAGGCCGGCTGCGGACGCGGCCTGCGCGAGGGGCAACCCGACGTACCCGAGACCAACGACGACCAGATCGACTGCCACGACCCCTCCAACGTCCAAACGGGACAAGGGTAGTCGGTGGATCCGGCCCACCACGCACGACGAGCGGTCGCCACGCGCGGGCGCGCCGCGGATCGGCTAGCGGCGAGCAGCCAACCAGGGCACGACGATGTCGGCGATGCGCTCGCCGGCGTGGCCGTCCCACAGCGGGGGCGTGGCGTGGGGCGCGTTGGGGTCGCGGGCCAGCGCGATGCGCGCCTCGGCCACAAGGTCCTCCACCTGCACGAGCCGGTTGGTGCCCTGCGTGATCGTGATCGGGCGCTCGGTATTCGGCCGCATCGTGAGGCAGGGCACGCCGAGGATCGTCGTCTCCTCCTGCACCCCGCCGGAATCGGTGAGCACGAGTGCGGAGCCGCGCACCATGGCAATGAACTCGAGGTAGCCCAGCGGGTCCATGAGGTGGATGCCGGGGTGGGCCTCGATGCCCGCGGCGACGAGGTTGGCGCGCCCGCGCGGGTGCAGGGGGATGTAGATGGGGGCTAGGTCGGCGACCCCGTGCAGGGCCTCGACCAGGGCGCGCACCGCGTCGGGCGAATCCACGTTGGCGGGACGGTGCAGCGTGGCGACGGCGTAGCGATCGGGCAGGTCGAACTCGGCTCGCACCCCGGCCGTGTCGAGGCGGTCGAGGTTGGCGAGCAGCGTGTCGATCATGGGGTTGCCGACGAAGTGGATGGCGTCCGTCGGCATGCCCTCACGGGTGAGGTGATCGATGGCCTCCGGGCTGGTGACGAAGAGCAGGTCGCACAGCTGGTCGGTGACGCGGCGGTTGATCTCCTCCGGCATCGTCATGTCGAAGCTGCGCAGACCCGCCTCGACGTGGGCCATGGGGATGTGCAACTTGGCCGCGACGAGTGCTGCCGCCACCGTCGAGTTGATGTCGCCGTACACCATGACGAGGGCCGGCGGGTGGGCCAGGAACTCCTCCTCGAGCGCGATCATGATGTGCGCCGTCTGCACCGCGTGGGAGCCCGAGCCGACACCGAGATTGGCGTCGGGGCGCGGCAGGTCGAGCTGGCGGAAGAAGATCTCGCTCATGCGGTCGTCGTAGTGCTGCCCGGTGTGGATGAGGCGCTGGTCGACGCCGCGCGCTGCGAGCGCCCGCCAGACGGGCCCCACCTTCGGGAAGTTCGGACGCGCACCGGTGACATGGACGACGAGTTGCATGACGGCAAGCCTATGTGCGCGCCCACCCAGACGGCTGTGCACGGCGTGACCGTGCGGCAGCGAGCTGGTGCGCTGCCGTGCAGGTCAGCGACGGGCCGTGGCGACCGCGTAGAGGGCGATGCTCGCCGCCACGGACGCGTTGAGGCTCTCGGTGGCGCCACCCATGGGGATCGACACGACGACGTCGCAGGTCTCGGTGACGAGGCGCGACAGGCCCTTGCCCTCCGAGCCGATGACGATGACGACGGGCCCACGTGCCAGCTCGCGATCGAGGTCGGGCAGCGTGACGTCGCCGTCCGCGTCGAGCCCGAGCACGAAGCAGCCAGCCTTCTTGTAGGCCTGCAGGGTGCGGGTGAGGTTCACGGCCTTCGCGACGGGAGTGCGAGCGGCAGCACCCGCGGACGTGCGCCAGGCGACCGCCGTCATGTCCGCGCTGCGACGCTCCGGCACCACCACGCCCGCCGCCCCGAACGCGGCCGCGGAGCGCACGATGGCGCCGAGGTTGCGCGGGTCGGTGACCCCATCGAGCGCGACGATGAGGGGGGCGCGGCCGCCGCGATCGAGCAGGTCGGCCGGGTCCGCGTACTCGTACGGGCGCACGGTGAGCGCAACGCCCTGGTGCAGTGCGACGCCCGTGATGCGGTCCATCTCGGCGCGCGAGATCTCGAGCACCGGCATGCCAGATGCGCCGGCGACATCAAGGATCTCGCGGACGCGATCGTCGATGTCGATGCCCGTCGCGATGTGCAGGCGCAGGGCCGGCACGCCGGCGCGCAGCGCCTCGACGACCGGGTTGCGGCCGACGACGATGTCGGAGCTGTCACGACGCCGCGGTGCCGCAGCGCCACGGGTGCGCGTGGTCGCGGGCGCGGCCGCCCGCCTGGCCGCCCGCTGCGCCGGATGCCCCTCGCGCTCGGATGCCTTGGGCGTGGGGCCCTTGCCCTCGAGGCCACGGCGACGCTGGCCGCCCGAGCCCGCGGTGGATCCCTTCTTCGTGCCCGTCTTGCGCACGGCGCCCTTGCGCTGTGAGTTGCCTGCCATCACTCCGCCTCTCGTGCCAGCGACCAACGCGGGCCGTCGGTGGTGTCCTCGATCTGGATGCCGGCGTCAGCCAGGCGTGCGCGGATGGCGTCGGCCGTCGCGAAGTCACGCTCGGCCCGGGCGCGCTGACGCTCCGCCAGCTCCGCGCGCACGAGCGCGTCGACGGCGGCGTGGTACTCGGCAGCCTCGCCACCCTGCCGCGACCACGGCTCGGCGAGCGGGTCGCAGCCGAGCACGGCGAGGCCCGCACGCACCCCGCCGAGGAGTGCACGCACCGCATCGGCGTCCATGGCCGCGCCCTTGGCCAGCAGGGCATTGCCCTCGGTCACGAGCCCGTGGAGCACCGCAACGGCTGCGGGTGTGCCGAGGTCGTCGTCGAGGGCTGCGGCGAAGGCCGTGGGTACGTCACCCACCGCATCGGCACCGACGCGCTCGCTTGCACGCAGCACGAAGTGCTCGATGCGCCGGAACGCGGCACCGGCCTCGGCGAGGGCGTCATCACTGAATTCGATGTTGCTGCGATAGTGCGCCGACACGAGGTACCAGCGCAGTTCGATGCCGCGCACACGCTGCAGCACCTCGTCGACGACCATGGTGTTGCCGAGGCTCTTGCTCATCTTCTCGCCGGCTTGCGTCACCCAGGCGTTGTGCAGCCAGTACTGTGCGAAGCCGTCGCCAGCTGCGCGCGACTGCGCCAGCTCGTTCTCGTGGTGCGGGAAGCGCAGGTCGAGCCCACCGCCGTGGATGTCGAATGTGGATCCGAGGTACGCCGTGGCCATGGCCGAGCACTCGAGGTGCCAGCCGGGGCGCCCGTCACCCCACGGCGTCGGCCATGACGGCTCCCCCGGCTTCGACCCCTTCCACAGGGCGAAGTCACGGGGGTCGTGCTTGCGGGAGGTGAACTCGCTGTCGGCGGCCGGCTCCATGTCATCGGGACGCTGGCCCGACAGGGCCCCGTAGTCGGCGAAGGAGCGCACGTCGAAGTAGACGTCACCGTCGACGGCGTAGGCGTGACCGCGCTCGATGAGGCGCTGCATGAGCTGCACCATCTGCGTCACGTGCCCGGTGGCGCGTGGCTCGATGGTGGGCGGCAGCACGCCGAGGGCCGTGTACGCATCGGTGAAGGCGCGCTCGTAGTGCGCGGCGACCGCCCACCACGGGCGCCCCTCCTCGATCGCGCGGGCGAGGATCTTGTCGTCGATGTCGGTGACGTTGCGGCACAGCGTCACGCGCAGGCCGGAGGCACGCAGCCATCGCGTGAGCACGTCGAACACGAGCCCGGCACGCAGGTGCCCGACATGCGGGCGGCCCTGCACCGTGGCGCCACACAGGTACATGGACACCTCGCCCGGAACGAGCGGGACGAAGGCACGCGTGGAGCGCGTCGCGGTGTCGTACAGGTGCAGGGCCATGGGCGAAGCCTACGTTCCGCCCCGGGCCTGGGCCGCGCGTCAGCCGATGAAGATGTCCGGCACGCCGTGCAGCACGGACGGCCCGTGGTGCACGTCCGGCCGGCTCAGGAGGGCCGTGGCAATCGCAGCGGCACCCTCGCTCCGACCGGTGAAGCCGAGGCCGTCAGTGGTGGTGCCCGCGGCACTCACGGGAACGCCGCCGAGGGCGGTGGACATGGCGGCCTCGACCTCGGACCGGCGGCGGCTGATCTGCGGACGGGTGCCGATGACCTGCACTGACACGTTCTCGATGGTCCAGCCCGCCTCGTCGATCCGACGCCGCACCTCGGTGAGCATCGACGCCCCCGAGGCGTTGCGCCACTCCGGACGGTCGACGCCGAACACCGCACCGACATCGCCCATGCCCGCCGCCGCGAGGATCGCGTCGCACACCGCGTGCGCCGCCACGTCGCCGTCGGAGTGCCCGACGAGCCCGTACTCGCCCGGCCACTCGATGCACCCGACCCACATGGTGCGGGACCGCCCGAAGGCATGGACATCGACACCGGTGCCGACCCTGATCATGCGCCACCCCCCAGCAGAGCCTCGGCCAGCACAAGGTCGAGCGGCCGGGTGATCTTGAAGCCGAGCGGGTCGCCATCGACCACCCGCACGGCGATGCCGGCACGCTCACAGAGGCCGGCGTCATCGCTCACGTCATCGAGGCCGGCCTCCTGGGCCAGCTGGTGGGCGCGCTCCAGCGCTGCCCGGGTGAAGCCCTGCGGCGTCTGCACCGCGCGGAGGGTCGCGCGGTCAACGGTGCGCATCACTGCGCCGGCCTCCACGACCTTCACGGTGTCGGCGACCGGGACGGTGGGCACCACCGCACTCGCACCGTCGTGCAGCGCCTCCAGCACCCGTGTGACGACGGCGGCCGGCATGAGGGCACGGGCCGCATCGTGCACGAGCACGAGGTGGGTGTCATCGGGGAGCACGGCCAGGGCGTTCGCCACGGACTCCTGCCGGGTGGCACCACCGGCGACCACGATGAGGCCGGGTGCCCGTCGCGCTGGGATGTCGTCGACCACGACGAGGTGCCCGTCCGTATCCACGAAGCCGTCCGGCGCATCCTCGGAGGCAGGGGCAGGCTCGGCGAGGAAGGCGAGCTGCGCGAGCACGTCGTCGACGTGGTCGGGTGGGGCGGCAACGACGATGAGGTCGATGGCTGGGACGTCCGCGAGCGTCCGCGCCGCGAGCTCGAGCAGCGAGTGCGCACCGACGCGGTGCAGGGCCTTCGCGATGCCCAGACCGAGCCGCTCGCCCTTGCCTGCAGCCGGGATGATCGCAGCGACGCCCATGCACGCCTCCTCGATCGCGAGTCTAGGGAGCGCGGGCGATCGTCGCGGTTGTCGCGCAGTCCGGCGACGCCTCATGGGTCGGACGCGTCGCCGATCGGCTCAGCGCAGCCCGAACTCCGGGCGTCCGAAGTGGAATCCCTGCGCCAGGTCGATGCCGGCGTCATGCACGAGCAGGGCCTGTTCCTCGGTCTCCACATGCTCGGCAAGCGACATGGCGCCGAGCGATCGCACCATGGACGCAGCGGACGCGATGAGGCTGCGGCGGCGCCAGTCGAGGTGCCCATCGAGGAAGTAGGCGTCGAACTTCGCGATGTCGAAGGGAATGCGGTGGTAGGCGATCGAGGAGTACCCGGTGCCGAAGTCGTCGATGGCGATGCGCACGCCGATGGCACGGAGGGCCCGCAGCTCACCCCGGACGCGCTCGGAGTCGACGAGCAGCGCGGACTCGGTGATCTCGAGGAAGAGCCGGGAGGCATCCACCACGTGCTGCTCGAGTGCCCGGGCGACCACTGCGGTGACGTCGGAGGACAGCAACTGCACAGCGGACACGTTGACCGTGGCGTGGGGCACCTGCGGGTGGGCGGCGAGGTCAGCCACGACACGGTCGATGATGACGGCGCCCAGGTCGATGATGCGGCCCGACGCCTCTGCGGCAGGGATGAACTCGGCCGGCATCAGCAGCCCGACCTCATCGTGCCGCCACCGGGCGAGGGCCTCGACACCCCACCGCTGGCCCGATGCGGCATGCACGATGCGCTGGTAGGCGACATCGAAGGCGTCATTGCGCAGGGCCGCCGCGATGTCCTCCGCAACCACGGCAATGCGTGCCCGCTCGGCAGCGAGTGCGGAACTGAACACGGTGAGCGCCCCGCCACCGACCGACCGCGCGGCCCGCAGCGCGGCGTCGCAGTCATGGAGCGCGGCAACTGGCAGGTCACCGGTCGCCAGCCAGCGGGCACCGACACTCGCCCGCAGGCGCGGGATGCCGGCGGTGGCACCGATCTCGGCAACCACCCGCTCGAGGCGGCCGTGCACCTCGTCGAGGGCTCGCGGATCGTCCGCTGGGATCACGATCGCGAACTCGTCATGCCCCGTGCGTGCGCGGATGCGCGGCATCGGTGCAAGCGCTCCCAGTGCCGCCGCCACCGAGGTCAGCACGCGGTCCGCCCGGTGCCGACCGATGCGGTCGTTCACGGAGCCGAAACCGTCGAGGTCAAGGCACAGCAGCGCATGCCCGTCGAGGTCGCCGAGCTCGCGCATGTGGCGCAGGAACTCGTCGGTGCCCGGCAGCCCGGTGAGCCGATCCAGCGACGGCACGACGCCGAAGCGACCCGGCTCGCCGTCGGGCGCCTCGTGCCAGGTTGCCAGCACGAAGTCGGCCCCGAAGGGCGTGAGCCGCACGTCGTAGGTGCCATGCCAGCCACGGACGGAGTCGATGACGAGCCGCGCCAAGCTCGGCTCCTGTGTGTCGACAACGGAGCGCATGGCGTCGAAGAGGCCGGTGTCGACCACCTCGGGGAACCACTCGCGGATGTCGAGGTCGCGCCAGGCCTCGGCGGGGCGCCCAGTGGGGCTGCTCGCCGCCTCGTTGACGAAGGCGACCTCGAAACCGGTGACCTCACCGGCGGCATCCCGCCGGGCCTCGTGCACGGCGAAGGCGTCCGGCGATGCATTGAGTG
The DNA here is from genome assembly GCA_021824095.1 of Actinomycetes bacterium. Classification (GTDB taxonomy): domain Bacteria; phylum Actinomycetota; class Actinomycetes; order S36-B12; family UBA5976; genus JAKALQ01. The sequence continues at coordinate 23,435 of JAKALQ010000007.1, read as the reverse complement.
CCCGGACGAGCTGCTGCAACCCGGCGGCGGCCGCATCGCGCTCCAGCATCACGGCCCGGAGGTGCCGCTCCCGCTCGGTGACATCGGCCACCTCAGCCCAGATGAGGTCATCGCCGCAGGGCACCAACCGCACCTCGGCGACATCGGGTCGTCCCAGTTTCGGCACCGGGGCGAACACCAGGTCGCGCGCCTGACCGTCATCAAGCACGGCGATGTAGGTGGAGAGCCGGTCGCGGATGCCCGATGGCACGAGTTCCGAGTAGCGCGTGCCGGGGAGCGCGGCGATGGGGCGCGCGAACCAATCCGCGAAGCCGTCGTCACACTCGACGACCTCGAGGTCGACCACCTGCCCGGCGTCGTCGCGCACGGCACGCCAGAGGCAGGTCGCCTGCATGCCCTCATGCAGGGCCCGTCGCCACCAGGGCGCAGTGGCACTCGCCATGGTCATGTGCTACTCCCCTGCCGGTCGCGCGTGGCCCCGTGCACGGGGGTGGCCCCAGCCCTGCACGCTGGGAGGACGGCTGACGCTGCGCGTCGGCGCATCCCCCGACCACATGCCGACGGCCCCGTCACCGGTGAGGGTGGTGGGGCCGTCGTGACGATCATGATGCGAGGTCAGGACGCGAGGACCTCGTTCAGCACTTCCTCGGCACGCATCTCATCCGTCTTCTGCGCGAGGGCCAGCTCGGACACGAGGATCTGGCGCGCCTTGGCCAGCATGCGCTTCTCACCCGCGGACAGGCCACGATCCTGATCCCGACGGAAGAGGTCGCGCACGACCTCCGCCACCTTGATCACATCGCCCGACGCGAGCTTCTCGACATTGGCCTTGTACCGGCGGGACCAGTTGGTCGGCTCCTCGATGTAGGGCCGGCGGAGGACGTCGAACACCTTCTCGAGGCCGGCGGCGTCGACGACGTCACGCACGCCCACGTACTCGGCGTTCGAGGCCGGCACGCGCACCGTGAGGTCGCCCTGTTGCACCTTGAGCACGAGGTACTCGGTGGGAACGCCCTTGACGGTTCGCATCTCGATCGCCTCGATGAGTGCCGCTCCATGATGCGGATAGACGACCGTTTCCCCGACTTCGAACGCCATGTGCTCCCGCCTTTCCAAGCGCCCAAGTGTACCAGCGATGTGACGGTCATCTCACCTTGCGCCCGCAGGGCAGCCGGGGGCGCGCTCCCACTGCGCTCAACGCGACACCCCACACACCGAACCTGTGATCGCGGCACGCTCCGCGCACCCCTCAACAAGTCCTCGGCCTCGGCAGTGTGAGCGCAGGCGCTCCCACTGCGCTCAGCCTTCGAACTTATAACCCAATCCGCGGACTGTGAGGAGGTGGACGGGGTTCGCGGGGTCGGCCTCGATCTTGCCGCGCAGGCGCTTCACGTGCACGTCGAGCGTCTTCGTGTCACCGAAGTAGTCGGCACCCCAGACGCGGTCGATGATCTGCGAGCGCGTGAGCACGCGACCCGCGTTGCGCACGAGGAACTCCAGCAGGTCGAACTCCTTGAGCGGCATCGCGACGGCGCTGCCGTGCACCGTCACCAGGTGCCGGTCGATGTCGCTGCGCCCCGGGCCGGCAGTGATGATGCCCGCACCCTCATCGGCCTCGACATCATGCGGGCGCCGCAGCACGGCACGCACCCGGGCGACGAGTTCGCGCATCGAGAAGGGCTTCGTCACATAGTCATCGGCACCGAGTTCGAGGCCCAACACCTTGTCGAGCTCGGAGTCCTTGGCCGTGAGCATGATGATCGGCACGTTGGACCGCTGGCGGATGGCCCGGCACACGTCGGTGCCGGACATGCCCGGCAGCATGAGGTCGAGCAGGATGAGGTCGGCCCCGTCGCGCTCGAAGGAGGCCAAGCCCGCATCACCCGTTGCGGCGACCCGGACGTCGAAGCCCTCCTTCTCGAGCATGAACGACACCGTCTCCGAGAACGACTGCTCGTCCTCGATCATGAGGATGCGACTCACAACCCCTCCTGCCACGCCTGCGCGGATGATGCCGTGCCGAGTCGACGGGACGGCAAACGCATGGTGAACACCGAGCCACGGCCGGGGGTGGACGCCACCAGCACCTCGCCACCGTGTGCCTCGCAGATCTGTCGCACGATCGGAAGGCCGAGTCCCGTGCCCCCGGTTGCCCTGCTGCGCTCCGGGTCGACGCGATGGAAGCGCTCGAAGATGCGCTCGAGGTGCTCGACCGGGATGCCGACGCCCTCGTCCTCGACCGCGATGGCCACCTGATCTCCCACCTGCTCTGCCCGAACCGTCACCTTCGTGTGCGGCTCGGAGTAGGTGATGGCATTCATGAGCAGGTTGCGCAACGCCGTCACCACCTGGTCGACGTTCACGTACAACGACACCTGCGCGGGGTGCACGTCGATCGTGATGCGCTTGTCGCGCGCCTGCGACTGCACGGCGTCAACGGCCGGCCCGACCACCTCGTCGAGGGTTGCGTCACGTGCCCCCTCCATGGCATCGACGACCTGCAGGCGCGAGATGTCGGTGATGTCGGCGACGAGCGCCCCGAGGCGACGAGCGCCGTTCTCGACGTCGTCCGTGAGCTGAGTGACGCTGCGACCCTTGCGCAGGGCCCGCTGCATGTCCTTCGCGGAGGTGAGCATCTCCTGCACGGGCGCGCGGAGCTCGTGGGCGACGTCGGCGATGAAGGTGCGGCGCATCGCGTCGACCCGCGCAGCAGCGCTGATGTCCTCGAGCAGGAGCAGGAGCAGACCGTCGTCAAGCATCGTGGTGCTGGCCCGCACACGGCGCGGAGGCGCCCCCATGGCGACGCCGCCGATGGCCACGTCCCGGGTCTCCGGGCCCGCGCCAGCACGCGTGCGATCAGCCTGCCGCACCAGCTCCGGGTCGACGAGCGTGCCGCCGCGCACGATCCCGAGGCCCCCGACGCCCTGCGACGCCTCCACCCGGCCCGTGGGGCCGATGACCAGCCAGGCCTCGCGCAGCCCCTCGAGCAACCGCTGCGCCGTGCCCGGCAATGGTGAGCGGGGCTGGGCATGGCGGCTCTCGGCGGCTCGCCGGAAGGGGTTTCGCCAGGCCATGGGGACAGCCTACGGAGGATTCGGGAAGCATCGGGCGGCTCCAGCCGTTACATCCCCGGTTCGCCAAGCTCGCCCTCAACCCGCCACCATTGCCCGCGGGATCCCCGGGAGGTCCGGATGCTCTTCGATGTGAACGCCGATCCACGACGCGTGGCGGTCATCAGCGTGCACACATCGCCGCTCGACCAACCGGGCACCGGCGACGCCGGCGGCCTCAACGTCTACGTCGTCGAAACCGCCAAGCGCCTGGCGAAGCGCGGCATCGAGGTCGACATCTTCACCCGCGCTACGCGCTCGGACCTGGCACCCGCGGTGCCCCTCGCCCCCGGCGTCACCGTGCGCCACGTCCAGGCCGGCCCCTACGGCGAGCTGCGCAAGGAGGACCTGCCCTCGCAGCTGTGCGCCATGACGAGCGGTGTGCTGCACAGCGCCATCCGCGATGGGGGCTACGACCTCGTCCACTCCCACTACTGGCTGTCCGGGCACGTGGGCTGGCTGGCGAGCGAGCGCTGGAACGTGCCGCTCGTGCACACCATGCACACCATGGCGAAGGTGAAGAACCTCGCCCTCGCCGAGGGTGACACCCCGGAACCGCGGGTGCGCATCATCGGTGAGGAGCAGGTGGTGGCCGCGTCCGCCGCGCTCGTCGCCAACACCGTGCAGGAGGCGGTGGACCTCGAGACCCACTACGAGGCGCCCCACGAGCGCGTCATCGTCGCGCACCCCGGCGTCGACCTTGACACCTTCAACGCGGGTGACGGGCGTGCGGCCGCGCGCAAGCGCCTGGGCGTCGACCAGGACGCCAAGATGCTCCTGTTCGTCGGTCGCATCCAGCCCCTCAAGGCACCCGATGTCCTCATCAATGCGGCCGCCGAGTTGCTTGCCCTCGATCCCTCGCTGCGCGACCGGCTGCGTGTCGTCATCTGTGGCGGGCCCAGTGGCACGGGGCTCGAGCACCCGGAGTCGATGAGCATGCTCGCCGAGGCACGTGGCGTCGACGTCGACTTCGTGCCGCCCCAGACGCGTGCCGTGCTCGCCGACTACTACCGGGCAGCCGACCTGGTCGTCGTGCCCTCGTACTCGGAGTCCTTCGGGCTCGTTGCCGTGGAGGCACAGGCCTGCGGCACGCCCGTCATGGCCGCCGCCGTGGGCGGGCTGCGCACGGCCGTCGCGCACAACGTGTCGGGCATCCTCGTCGAAGGGCACGACCCGGTGGTGTGGGCGCAGCGCATGCAGGAGTTCCTCGGCTGCCCCATCTGCCCGCGCCGGCTGGGTGCCGGGGCCCTGCGCCACGCGGAGTTGTTCTCCTGGGATCACACCGTCGAATCGCTGCTCGAGGCCTACCGCATCGCGCGCGGCCATGCCCTCACGAGCGTGCAGGCCCAGGCGCGCAATGCCTGATGCCCTCGGCGCCGTCCACGACTGGGCCACCTCGCTTGACCTCGAGGTGACGCCCAGCGCGGACGGGTTCGTGGTCACCATGCCGGGCACGGCCCGTCGCGAGGTGCCCGTGGCCATCACCGCGACGGCCCAGGCGCTCGTGTTCGAGTGCTTCGTGGCCCGCGGCACGGATGAGGACCCCCGCCGGCTGCACGCATTCCTGTTGCAGCGCAATCGCCGGGCCTTCGGCGCCGCCTACGCCATTGATGCGCATGGCGACGTCTACCTCATCGGGCGACTGCCGCTCGCGTCCGCCGACGCCACCGGGATCGACCTCGTGATGGCGTCGATCCTCGGCATGGCCGACGGCGACTTCAACACCATCCTGGAGCTGGCTTACCCCGAGGCCATCGCCCGCGAGTGGCGCTGGCGCCTCGCCCGCGGGGAGTCCATCGAGAACCTCCGCGCCTTCGAGCACCTGCGCCCCCGCGACGTGTGAGCCCGTCGGCATCCCGGGCGTCGGGGTGCGGCACAATGGCCCCATGACCGAACACACGCTCATCCTGCTGCGGCACGGCGAGAGCACCTGGAATGCGCTCAACCTGTTCACGGGCTGGGTCGACGTCGACCTGTCCGACAAGGGCCAGGAGGAGGCGCGGCGCGGCGGCGAACTGCTCGAGGAGCACGGCATGCTGCCCGACGTGCTGCACACGTCGGTGCTGCGGCGCGCGATCAAGACCGCGAACATCGCGCTCGACGCGTGCGGCCGGCACTGGATCCCGGTGCGCCGTGACTGGCGACTCAACGAACGTCACTACGGCGCCCTGCAGGGTCGCAACAAGAAGCAGACGCTCGAGGCCTACGGCGAGGAGCAGTTCATGCTCTGGCGTCGGTCGTACGACGTCCCGCCGCCGGCCATCGACCCCGAGGACGAGTACGCGCAGACGCACGACGTGCGCTACGCCCACCTGGCTGCCGGCGAGCTCCCGGCGACGGAGTGCCTGAAGGACGTCGTCGCCCGCATGCTCCCGTACTGGGAGTCGGCGATCGTGCCCGACCTGCGGGCGGGCCGCACGGTGCTCGTGACCGCGCACGGCAACTCGCTGCGGGCGCTCGTGAAGCACCTCGACGGCATCAGCGACGAGGACATCGCCGCACTCAACATCCCCACGGCGATGCCGCTCGTGTACCGGCTCGACGAGCAGATGCGTCCGATCGTCCCCGGTGGCGAGTACCTCGACCCGCAGGCAGCAGCCGCAGCAGCCGCCGCCGTCGCCAACCAGGGCAAGCAGTAACCCCGTCACGCACCCTCCGCGCTAGGACTCAAAACGGGTTGAATTTTGGGCGTTTTGTCCACCCGTTTTGAGTCCTAGCGCGTTGTTGCTCCCAGCGTCAGAGGGTGGGGGCGACGAGGGGCCAGGGGACGGTGATCTCGCAGAGGCTCCAGCGACGGCGGTCGCCGAGCACCGGCACCCCGTCTGCCACCAGCGCCTCCACCGCCGCGATCCAGCGCTGCCGGGCCCCGAAGGTGCCGTGCGGCGCGGCCACCGCCCACGCGCGATCGAAGCGCTGCAGGAACGCGTGCACGGGTTGGCCGGGCACGTTGTGATGGATGAGCGCCTTCGGCAGGCGCTCGGCCAGGTCGGACGGTCGCTCGAGCGAGGCCACGTGCGTGGACAACGTGAGCGTCTCGGGCGTCGCAACCGGGTCACTCGTACGACGGATGGCCAGCCACGCAGCGCGTCGCCCGATCTCGTCACAGGTGCCATCGATGAGCAGGCCCCCGGGCGCGAGGTGCGCGTAGACCTCCTGCCACGCCGACTGGACGGACGACTCGTCGTACTGCCGCAGCACGTTGAAGGCCCGCACCACGTCGGCGTGCATGCCCGCGAGCTCGAAGCCCCCACGACGGAAGCGCAGGTGCGGCGCCTCGAACGCCAGTGCCTGCTGCACGCGCGCCGGGTCGATCTCCAGCCCCACGACCTCGAGGTCCGGCCGCACCGCACCATGCAGGCGGTCGGCGAGCTCGCGCGTGGTGACGGGCGACGCGCCATACCCGAGGTCGACGACGACCGGGTGGCTGAGCGACCGCAGCCGCCCGCACTCGACATGCAGCAGCCACCGGTCGCACCGCCGCAGACGGTTGGGTGCCGTCGTGCCCCGCGTCACGGACCCGATGGGCGCGCTCATGCCCCGAGCACCTCGATGACGTCCGTGCCCGCAGCCACCCGACCCATCGACCGGCCGCCCCCAAGCACTGGTGCGACGGGGATCTGGGCCACCGCGTCCTCCGCAAGGCCCCACGCCCGCAGCACCGCCCGCACCACCGGTTGGTGACCGCGCGCCGCGCCGTCCGAGACCTTGATGGCACACGCACGCCCATCCGGCAACGCCATGACGAAGACGCCCTCCGCCCCGCCCTTCGCGATGAGGCCGGGCATGCACTGCATGGCCACGGTGTCGTCACGCCCCGCGCCCCCGACCATGTCGGGGTGTGCCCGCATGGCCGACGCCACCGCCGCCTCGGGCGTTCCCGACGGTGCCGTCGCGATGGCTCGAACGGCCCGCGCCAACCCAACGAGCGACGTGGCGAAGAGCGGCGCCCCACAGCCGTCGACGGTCACGGTCGCCACCGTCTCCCCCGCGAGCAGCTCGAGCCGCGCACGGATGGCGCGCTGCAACGGGTGCTCCGGGTCGAGGTAGGCCGCACGATCCCACCCATGCAGCGTGCACGTGGACAGCATGCCGGCATGCTTGCCGGAGCAGTTGAAGTGGATGCGGTCAGCCGTCCCGCCCTCGCGCACGTAGGCATCGCGCTCCGCGCTCCCGAGCGGCAGGCCTTCGATGCAGCGCAGGGCATCGGCATCGAGGCCGTGGCCGGCCAGGATGTCGCGCACCCCGGCGATGTGGCGCGGCCCGCCGCTGTGCGACGCCGACACAAGTGCCAGCAGGCGCGGCTCCAACGTGAGCCCCTCGGCCACCATCGTCGCCGCCTGCACCGGCTTCAGGCTTGAGCGCGCGTACATGGGCCCGTCGACGTCACCAAGCGATGCGCGCACCGCCCCCGCCTCGTCAAGCAGCACCATCGTCCCGCGATGGACCGACTCGACGATCCCACCGCGCACCACCGTCGCCAGTTCCGCATCACGCATGGAGGCAACCTAACGCCCCACACTGCCGCCATCCCACGGCGAGCGCCGGTGTGGCGGCGGCATCCGCCGGACGGGCCCTCAGCGGTGGCCGAGCATGCGCATGCGCACCTTGCCCACGGGCGCGTTGGCGCTGCCGGAAGTCTCCGGCCTCACCACCAGCTGCTGCGTGGCGCGCTGTCCGTCCACCTCGACCTCGGCATCGACGGGGACTGCCCGACGCACGACGGCCGAGGCGATGGGGCCGAGTTCGTGGTGGTGCACCGCCATGCCGACGAATCCCGCCTCCGCGCCGTCGAGCAGCACGGGCGCACCATGCGCCGGCAGGTGGTCATCACTGCCGTCGAGGTGCAGCAGCACAAGCCGTCGCGGCGGACGCGCAGCGGTGTGCACCTTGGCAACCGTCTCCTGCCCGCGGTAGCAGCCCTTGCGCATGTGCACCGCGGTGCCGAGCAGGCCGAGCTCGTGCGGGATGGTGCGGTCGTCCGTCTCGACGCCGAAGCGCGGCACGCCGGCCGCAATGCGCAGCGCGTTCCAGGCCCATGTCCCGGCGCGGCCCTCATGCGCGGCGAGGTGGGCCTCGAGGCCCGTGCGCGGCACCAGCACCTCGCGTCCGACGAAGTGCGCCTCCTGCGGCGCCCGGTAGTTCGACACGTCGACCCCGGCATCGGCCATCGGCAGGCCGGCGTACGCGGGCGGCGTGGGGATGGTCGGCAGCGTCGGGTGCGGATCGCGCGTGGGCTCCCACACGACGGCCCAGTCGGCGGTGACATCGCGCACCGCAACGCGCAGCATGAAGCGCATGCGGTCGAGGAACGCGAGCACCGCCGCCCCATTGCCTGGCTCGACGGTGAGCAGCAGGCGATCGTCGAGTGCGACGACGTGCAGCTCGGACTCGATGCGGCCGTGCGGATCGAGGAGCAGGTCGTAGGTGCTCGCACCCGGCGCAAGGTCGAGCAGCAGCTGGGACGTGAGCGAGTCGAGCCAGCTGAGCCGGTCCTCGCCCGTCACCTCGAGCACCTCGCGATGCGACAGGTCGACGACGCCGGCGCCTGATGCGAGCAGGCGCTGCTCGGCGAAGGGGTCGCCGTAGTGCCAGGGCACCCCGGCGTCGATGGCGTGGTCGTCCATGGGCATCACAGCGTTCATGCGTCCTCCTGTGGCCTGCAACGCCGCAGGAGCGGCGTGCCTTCCCTCGTCAGTGACGGCCGTTGCGGCCGGACTCGATGCAGGCGCGGCAGCGGCCGTGAAACGACACATGCGAGACGTCGATGTCGAAGCCGCGGTCGGCGCGCAGGGCGCGGGCGACCGGCTCGAGCACGTCGGCCGGTACCGACTCCACCGTGCCGCAGGCATCGCACGCGAGGTGGATGTGCGTGACCTCGTCGATGGTGTGGTACGTCGGCGCCCCATGGCCGATGTGCGAATGCGTGACGAGCCCCACCTGCTCGAGCACCTCGAGGGCACGGTAGATGGTGGACAGGTTCACGCCAGCGGCATGCCGCTGCACCTCGGCGAGCAGTTCCTCCGGGGTGCCGTGGCGAAGGGTCTCGACGGCCTGCAGCACCAACTGCCGCTGCGGGGTGATGCGGTAGCCGTGGGCGTGGAGGCGGCGGTCCCAGTCGGCCTGGCTCATGCGCGCTGCATCCGAATCCAGACGTGGGGTGCCTGTGGGTCCGTGGCGGACGTGGCCAGGTCGAAGGCCATGAGCAACTCGCCATTGACGAGGCCGTAGATGCGCGTCCCGTCGTGCACCGGGGGCGCGCTGGGGGTGCGGATGTACTTGCTCGTGTGGACCTCGAGCTTGGCGCCGGTGATGCGGGCGTCGACGATGCCCGTGACGCTCACCGTGCCGAGCCACAGTTCGGCGATGCCGTGGTGGTTGCAGATGGTGGCCTCGACGCCGTTCTCCGGCGCCGGGCGCCAGTACCCGCTCTCCGTGTGCGACGGGCGCACGCGCTCGTTCTCGTCGCCGAGGATCCACGAGACCGAGCGGTACTCAAGGAACGGACGACCGTCGGTGGCGAACTCGACGATCTCCTCGTAGCGGAAGGGCCCATGCCCGGGCAGGTCACCCTCGCCGATGCCGCGCCAACGCCCGACGAGCCACGAGAGGTGCGCGATGTCCGGGTGCACGCCCGCGAGCTGGTCGGGCTGGGCCATCAGGCCTGACCCTTGAAGAGCTTCCCGATGACGATTGCGGCCACACCGACGATCGCCACGATGGCAACGACGAGGGCGGTGAGGTAGCTCGTCTCCACGATCTGCGTCATGCCGAGGAGTGTACCGGCCTAGCATTCGGCGCATGTCGCGTCTCGTTGTGAAGATCACGAGCGGCCCCGAGGCCCTCGAACGCTGCAACCAGGGCTGGAACGTCGCCAGCGCGGCGATCGCAGCCGGCGTCGACGTGAGCGTGTGGCTCACCGGTGAGGCTGTCCGCTTCGCCACCCCCGGGTACGCGGCGACGGTGCACCTCGATGGCGCGCAGCCCTTCGAGGACGCCGTCGCCCTCGTGCTCGCCGACGCCCGACTCACCGCGTGCAGCCAGTGCCTGGCCCGACGGGACCTCACGGCGGAGGCGCTGCTGCCCGGCGTCCGCATCGCCGGTGCCATGGGCTTCGTCGACGAGATCATGGCACCCGACGCCCGGGCCCTCGTCTACTGAACGTCGACGACCCGACCGATCCCCGCCTGCTGTCGCTCAGGCCGGACGCACGGCCCCGCGCAGGCGCTGCACGCGCAGGTACAGCTCGCAGCCGAGGCAGAAGTCGAAGGCGGCATTGAGGAAGGCGGCGGCGAGGGCGAGGCCCACCGCCACGGAGAACACCGATCCCTGGCCCAGCAGTGCACCGAGCAGCCCGAGGATGGCGAACACGAGGCCGACGGTCTGCGCGAAGCGCGGCGGTGCGGCAGGCTCGAGCGGCACCGGGCCACGCAGGCGGGGCTTCACGACCGCGGCGTAGAGACGGCCATACGGCTGCGCCGAGGGCCCGACGATGGATCCGAACGCGAAGGCCACCACCTGCCAGGCGATAAGCACGGTGCCGAGTGCGCCGGGGCCGACGATGAGGCTGACGGCGAGGACGAGTGTGGTGATGGCGGCGCCAAAGCGCGGGCTGCGGGCGTCGATCTGCTGCATGGGTTGGTCCTTCGAGGGCGGTGCGTGGGTGTGGCACGGGAATGGGCATGGCCGCATGGATGCGGCCGGAACACCTCTGGGGCAGAGGTTGTGGCGTACGCAGGATCGTCGGGTCAGAGGTTCTCGAAGCGCCGATCGTCGAGCGCCTCGAGCAGCGCGTCGCGCTTTGGCACGCCCACGATGCGGGCACTGAGTCGCCCGCGGCCATCGAGCACGAGCACCGTCGGCGTGCGCTGCACGCCGTGGGCCGTCGCGAGTTCCAGGTGACGCTCGGCGTCGATCTCCAGGTGGGTCACGCCCGTCATGGTCGAGACGATGTCGCGCGCCACGGCCTTGGCCGCACGACACGGGGCGCAGAACGTCGACGAGAACTGCACGATCGTCGCGCGCGAGCCGAGCGGCCCGAAGGCTGCGAACGGTGTGGTGTCCACCGCATCCGCAACCCGTCGCACGCGACCATCAGCGAGCCGACGCCACACGCCGAAGGCGCTGGCGAGCACGAGCACGACGATGACGGTGACCATGTGCAGAGGAAAGCGCGGCGGGGCATGCCCCCGCCCGGACGTCCGCGAGCGGATGCCTCGGCTGCAAAGCCTTCGCCGCTGCCATCGGCTCGCACCCCCAAGCACGAGCCCATGGGTCGACCGGCATCAGGAGGTTGCCGTGGCCGCCCAATCCGCGATGCGCCGTACGAGCTGCTCACTCGTGCCGTGCTCTGCGTGGCCCATCCCGGGCTCGATCCACAGTGTTGCGCGGTCATTGCCGGCTGCGACCGCGGCAGCGTGGACGCGCGCGCTGTGCTCGGGCGGGAAGTAGTGATCGCGATCGCCGTGCACGAAGAGCAACGGGCCACCGATGAGCGCGGCACAGGCCGACGGCTGCGTCGGGATGTCCGCCGCTGGCGCGGTCGGCCGCGGTGGCCAGTCACCCATGGACACGCGCACGCCCTGCGTCGCCCGGATGGCGACCCGTCCCCAGGGCGTCTCGATGAGCCGCCCCAACCGATCCATGATGTGGGTGCCGCGGAAGTACCACTCCCCCACGCCGCTCACGAGCGCCGTGGCATCGGGCCGCTCACGCACCGTGATGGCGGCGTCGATCGCGGACGCCCGCTCGGGTGCGCTGGCGAGTGCTGCATGCCGCAGGGCCACCGAGGCGCCGAGCGAGAAGCCGACGGTGACGAGTGGCGCATCCGACAGGGTGCGGGCCCACGCGCACGCGACATCGAGGTCAAGCGGCTCCCGATACCCCAGCGTGCTGGCACCGCCGGACTGGCCATGGCCTCGTTGATCGAAGACGACCACCCGTCCATGCTGTGCGAACCATTGGGTGATGAGCCGCACACCAGCCCGTGCACGGTGGCCCGTGAGGCCATGGGCGATGACGAAGGTGCGAGGGCCGTCCCCGGTGACCTCGGCGACGATGCGGGTGCCGTCGGCCGAACGCAGGGTCTCGACCGTCATCGCACCACCTCCCCCGCGACCGCATCCCGCAGTCGCACGTCGAGCACGATACCGGCGCCGTCGCTGCGCTCCTCAAGCACCCAGGAGTCGGGGCTCACGGCATCGAACCAGCGCGTGCCCAGCCCCGCACCGCGCGACGCCGTCATGGTGCCGTCGTTCACGACGAGGATGCGCACGTCGGCACCCTCCTGCGCGATGCTGATGTCCACACGAGTGGCATGCCCGTGTCGCACCGCATTCGAGAGCGCCTCCTCGACGACGCCGACAACCACCTGTGGCTCGGTGATGGCTCCGGGCACGTCGATCGTCAGGTGCACGTCGGCGATGGCCGACCATTCACGCACGAGCGCCGTGAGCGCGGGCGCCAAGTCGACGGGTGGGCGTTCGATCGCCTGCACGATGGGGGTGTCGAGCAGCGCCTCGAGCCGGTGCAGCGCCTCCTCGGCCACACTGCGATCGGCATCGTCGGCCGCCCGCTCAAGTTCGAGCACGATGGCCATGAGCCGTCCCTGCAGCGACGAGTGCAGGTGCCGCGCAAGGAGGCGACTGGCCTCCGCGAGACCGCGGGCCTCGATCCGCTGCGTCACCTCGATCTCGCTGAGGCTCGCCCGCGCACGTTCCAGCACCGACGCCCAGGTGCCAGTGAGGCCGAGGGCCACGGAGATCGAGACGATGATGATGGCCTTGCCAACGGCAAAGAGCAGCATCCAGTACTGCACCTGGTCACCCGACCATCCGAGCAGCGGGTGCGCGATGGGGACGAGCGCGACGACGGCCTCCGACGCGATGACACCCGTCCAGAAGGCGGTGGCGTCGGGCACGCCCGGATGTCGCATGAGCCGATCCACCAGATGCAGCACCGCGATGGTCGAGAGGATGAGGAGGACGAGCATGCCGATGGCGCCCGGGCCGTCGGGCATCGCCAGCGCCACCCCAATGCCGCTCAGCATCCCGACCGCGGCGATGGCGGCGAGCGGGTAGGGCCGGGCATAGCAGCCGAGCCGCAGCACCATGCGGACGGTGAGCCGCATCTGCTCTGCTGGCGCCTCGGTCCAGAGGCGATGCGACATGGGCCGGATCTCGTCGTCGATCGTGGTGCGCAGGCTTGCGGCCACCCGTCGCAGCACGTCCACCGAGTCCGCAAGGTCGAGGGCATCCCGCACGAGCCGTCGTGAGCGGGCCACCGAGTCCGAGACACGACGGTCCACCGTCGTCGCCAACTCACGCGCCAACGCGCCGGAGAGCGCGGACTGGCGTCGCGCCCGCTCCTCGATGAGGGCCTGTTCCTCGAGCACCACAGCGCGAGCAGCAGCAAACCGATCACGCGCGGCGTAGTAGACGCTCGCGATGCCCAGCCAGGTGAGCCCCTGCGCGGCGCCGACGAGGATCCGCTCCGCATTGGTGAACACCGCGGCCACGCCGAGCATGCGTCGGCCATCCGCGACGACCCACATGCGGCTGCCGCCGACGATGAGGAAGAGCACCACCATGACGGCCGTCGGTACCGGTCGTGCAGACCGCCGCACGGCGACCCCCAGCGCGAGGAGCGGGAGGGCGATGACGAGGGTGCCGAGTGCCGACGCGATGAGGCTCGCAGTGAATGTGTACCAGCTCTCCAGCAGTGACACCTGGCCGACGAGCGACATGACGGCCCCGGTGCCAGCCATGACGAGGACCGGTACCGGGGCAAGGATCGCGCCGGAGGAGACGGCCTCGTTCAGGCGCCGCAGCGCGGCAACAACGCCACTGTCATCGGGCGACATTGCCCGTCATCTCGAGGTACGCACGCGTGAGCTGCACACGCTGGTTGAAGGCGGTGGGGTCGCCGGGCAGGCCGAGGCGATGTGCGATGCGCCGCATCATCTGCTCGACGGCGCGCTCCGAGACGTTGCGGCGACGCGCGATCTCGGCGTTGGTGAGGCCATCGGCCACCGCCCGCATGATCGCCAACTGGGCATCGGTGAAGTTCTCGGCGAGGCCCGGCGTGGAGATGACACCCCGGCCCCGTGGTTCGGCGCTGAGGCGCACCGCACGCACGAGGTCGGCAACCGTCTCGATGTCCCGCTTGCGCAGGAACACGGTGCGCGGTGGCAGGTCCGGCGCCTGCGAGGCGAGCAACCGCGGCGAGTCGTAGGTGGTGAGCACAACGATGCCAATGGCGGGGTTGAGCCGCCGCAGGGCCACGGCGATGTCGGCACCGTTCGGCCCGGCACCAAGGTCGAGGTCGAGCACGGCGATGTCCGGGTTCCCGGCCTGCGCGAAGCGCATGGCATCGGAGGCTCCCGCTGCCTCACCGATGATCTCCATGCCCTGCAGGCGCAGTGCGGAGGCCACACTTGAACGAGTCAGCCCGTCATCCTCGACCACGAGCACGCGCCACGTCATGCCCCCATTATTCACGTTGCACGCGTCCGATGCCCGATGATGCGCGGGTGATCGAAGCCGACATCGATGCTGCCGTCGCCGCCCTGCGTCGCGGTGCGCTCGTCGCGCTCCCCACGGAGACCGTGTACGGCCTGGGCGCGGACGCGACAAACGCTGACGCGGTGCGCCGCATCTTCGCGGTGAAGGGCCGGCCAGCGGACCATCCACTCATCGTGCACCTCGCCGACGCCACGGACATTGACGCGTGGGCCGCCCACGTCCCCGGGTACGCGCGGCTGTTGGCTGCCGCCTACTGGCCCGGACCGCTCACCCTGATCCTGCCGAAGCGCGCTCAGGTGCTCGACGTGGTGACGGGCGGTCAGGGCACGGTCGGCCTGCGCGTGCCCGCGCATCCATTGACGCATGAGGTGATCCGTCGACTCGGCACCGGCGTCGCCGCACCGAGTGCCAACCGCTTCGGACGGGTGAGCCCCACCACGGCGGCGCATGTGCGCGAGGACCTCGCATCGCACCTCGCCGACGACGACGCCATCCTCGACGGCGGCCCCTGCGCCGTCGGCGTCGAGTCCACGATCCTCGACTGCACCGGCTCCCTGCCACGGTTGCTGCGTGCCGGTGCCATCACCGCCGCCATGGTGGAGCAGACGACGGGCCTCGATGTGCTCGCTCCGGATGGCACCGTGCGCGCGTCCGGCACCCTGGCCAGCCACTACGCACCGCGGGCCAGCGTGCACATCGCAACGGCGGACGAGCCGCTCGGCATGCCCGGTGCGGGGCTCATCGCCGACGCCAGCGTGCCCACACCGGTGGGCATGGTGCGCCTGCTCGCCGCCGCTGATGTCGGCGCCTACGCGCGCGACCTCTACGCCGCCCTGCGCGCGTCGGACGAGCGCGGGCTCACGGACGTCGTCGCGGTCCTTCCTGCCGCAGAGGGCATCGGCGCGGCGGTGCGCGACCGGCTGCGACGAGCCGCGCACTAGCCCTGCATACTTGTGCCGTGCGTGCATCCCGACTTGTCGCCCTCGGCCTCGTGGCCTCGCTTGGCCTTGCCGGGTGCGGCCTCACCGATGCGCGCGATGCGGCGCTCGCGAATGCCCGTGTGAAACCGGTGGACCTTGCCAGTGCACTGCGCCCAGGCCTCGTGGGTGTCCCCGGCTACCCCGCCACCGGCTGGGAGGCGTCCGGCACCGCGCCGACCCCGGCGACGGGCGGCGTGCAGGCGACGCTCGCACGCATCGGCGTCACGACCGCGGACCTCACGACGGGCCTCACCGTGAAGACCATGCCCGATGGCACGTCGCTCGGCATCCCCACCCTCGACTTCTGCAATGCCACGTACCCCAGCGAGTCGCTGCGCACTGCCCGCCTGCAACGCGGGGCCTACGACGCCCAGGGCGCCTACGCAGGCCTCTCGACCGAGGTGGTTGTCTACCAGGACGCGGCCGCTGCGCAGCAGGCGCTGGCCGAGGTCACGGCTGCCCGTCTCGCCTGCCCGGTCGGCAAGGCCGTGCACACCCGCGATGGTCACACCATCAGCTTCGCCTTCCATCCGGCCCCCGGCCCGACGAGCACGCCGCTCGTCCCGGCAGCGGATCGCCTCATCATCCACACGACGATGCAGGTGGACGGCAACCCGCAGACGGCGCTGCTCGTCTACCAGATCGATGGTCGGGTGCTCGCGGCCATGTATGCGATGGATGCGAGCGGCAAGCCCTTCCCGCAGGCCACCCTCGACGCCTTCTTCGGGCTCGCGGGCCTCATCGGCACGCGACTGCAGCAGTACGCACCGTCACTCGGCTGACCTGCGCGGTCAGGCTGTGGAGCGCGGTCAGACGGTGGCGCTGCTCCGCGTGGCCTCGGTCTCGAATCGGTAGCCGACGTTGCGCACGGTGCCGATGAGGTTCTCGAATTCGCTGCCGAGCTTCATGCGCAGGCGCCGCACATGCACGTCGACGGTGCGGGTGCCACCGAAGTAGTCGTACCCCCACACCTCCTGCAGCAGTTGGGCGCGAGAGAAGACGCGGCCGGGGCTCGCTGCGAGGAACTTCAGCAGCTCGAACTCCTTGAAGGTGAGGTCGAGTGTGCGGCCGTGCAGCTTGGCGGTGTAGGTGGCCTCATCGATGACGAGCTCGCCGTGGCGGATCTCCTCGGGACGGTCCTCCGGACCAGACGCCATGGCCATCTGGCGGCCGATGGCGAGCCGGATGCGGGCGTCCACCTCGGCCGGGCCGGCGGTGTCGAGGAGCACGTCGTCGATGCCCCAGTCGGCGTTCACCGCGGCCAGACCGCCCTCGGTGGCGATGAGGATGATGCTGTTGTCGATGCCCGAGGTGCGGATGAGCCGACAGAGCGAGCGGGCTGCCGCGAGGTCGCGGCGTCCGTCGACGAGCACGATGTCCGAGGCAGGCGCACTCACGAGCGCGGCGATCTCCGGCGGCAGCACGCGCACGGGATGACCGAGCAGCGACAGCGCCGGCAGCACCTCGGTGGAGAGCGTCATGGCACGCGTGAGCAGGAGCAGCTCGGCCATGGCACCTCCCACATTCCCCGGGGATTGCCGGGGCATGCCCGGCGTCGGACGGCAGTGTATGCGCCGACGTCACGCGCAGGTTACAGGCCGAGCAGCGACAGCACCGGGTTGCCGAGCGGCAGGGTGGCCACCGCCCCGATGAGCATGAAGGGTCCGAAGGGGATGGTGGCGCCTCGGGAGGCCCGACGGCGCAGCAGCAGCACGGCGGACACGAGCCCCCCGAGGATGAACGCGAGCATGGTGGCGACGAGGACGGCGGCCACCCCAAGGGCGCCGAGGAGCGCCCCGAGTGCGAGTGCCAGCTTCACATCGCCCATGCCCATGCCGCCGCGTGTGGCCAGGTGCATGAGGAGGTAGGCGGCGCACAGGCCGAGTGCGGAGGCGACGATGGTGAGCAGGGAACCGCCGTCGAGGATGGCCCACACACCCAGCAGCAGCACGGCCGCGAGGGCAGCAGGCAGGGTGAGCACGTCAGGCAGGCGCTGCACCGCGAGGTCGATGCGAGCCAGGGCGACACCCACGGGGGTGAGCAGCAGCCAGGTGCCCGTCATCAGCCAGGGCATGCCAGCCGCCACGACGATCGAGGTGCTGGCAACCGACGCGAGCACGGGCCAGATCGAGGCTCGGCTCCCCTGCACGCCGCAGGCGGTGCAACGTGGCGCACGGAGCGAGCCCACGATCGGCAGCGTCGACCAACGTGGCAGCGCGTTGGCGCAGTGCTCGCAGCGCGGCGGCGCCGACACCCGCGCGCCGTCGAGCACGCGGCGTTCGAGCAGCAGGGCCACCCATGCGGCCACGAGGCCATATGCCACACCGAACCAGGGCACCGTCATCTGGGCCTCCTCCCCGGCCAACGCTAGGCCCGGGAGGGCTGTGGACGGTGGTGCCGCGAGCCGATGACGGCCACGACACCACCGACCGGGGTCAGCCGAAGTGGGCGACGGACTCCGACGACTGCTCGACGAGCGAGGCGCGGCCGACACGGATGAACACGAGCGTCGCGACGAGCGCGAGCAGCATGAACACCGCACCGACGTGGAAGGCCGAGGTGAAGCCGTGCACCGTGGCCCAGGCCGGCAGGGCCTGGCCGTAGCGGTGCTGGTTCACCGCGAGCGCGGCGAAGCCCGTGGCAGCGCTCGTCGACACCGTGTTCAGCAGTGCCGTGCCGAGGGAGCCGCCGACCTGCTGGCTGGTGTTGATCATGGCCGAGGCGACGCCGGCGTCATGCCCCCCGACACCATGGAGCGCGGTGCTCGAGATCGGGATGAACACGTTCGCCATGCCGATCGACGTGACGATCATCGCGGGCAGGATGTGCGTGGTGTACGAGCTCGTGGGGTCGAGGCGCCCGAACAACGTGAGCCCGATGGTGCCCATGAGCAACCCGAACGTCATGAGCGGGCGCGGCCCCACCTTCGGCAGCAGCTGCGACGAGATGCCGGCGGTGAGGATGATGCCGAGCGAGAAGGGCAGGAAGGCGAAGCCGGCACGGACCGGGCTGTAGCCCTGGATCACCTGCAGGTAGAGCCCGAGGAACAGGAACATGCCGAAGATCGCGGTGCCGACGATGAGCGAGGCGAGGTAGGAGCCACCACGGTTGCGCTCGGTGATGACGCGCAGCGGCAGCAGCGGGTTCGCCACCTTGGCCTCGATGGTGAAGAAGGCGATGAGGAGCACGGCGGCCAGACCGAGGAACGACAGCGTCACACCGGACGACCAGCCGTCGAGGGCTGCCTTCGTGAAGCCGTACACGAGCGAGACGAGCCCGAGGGTCGCGGTGAGGGCGCCAGGGATGTCGTACGAGGTGTCGCCGTGGGCACGGGACTCATGCACGAAGCGGGCGGCGAGGAGCAGCGCGATGATCGCGATGGGCGTGTTCACGGTGAGGCACCAGCGCCAGGACGCGTACTCGGTGAGGACGCCGCCGAGGAGCAGGCCGATGGCCGCGCCACCGCCCGAGATGGCACCGAACACGCCGAACGCCTTCGCGCGCTCCTTCGGGATGGTGAAGGTGACCGTGAGGATGGCGAGCGCCGCGGGTGCCATGAGGGCGCCGAAGGAGCCCTGCAGCGCACGGGCCGCGAAGAGGAAGCCCTGGTTGGGGGCCAGGCCGCCGAGCAGCGACGATGCCGCGAACCCGGCAAGGCCGAACATGAAGGCGCGCTTGCGGCCCACATAGTCGGCGATGCGGCCACCGAGCAGCAGCAGGCCGCCGAAGGTGAGCGTGTAGGCGGTGATGACCCACTGCTGGTTCGCGTCGCTGATGCCGAGGGCGCGCTTGGCCGACGGCAGCGCCAGGTTCATGATCGACGAGTCGAGCACGAGCATGAGCTGCGAGATGGCGACGACGGCAAGCGCGCGCCAGCGGGTGGCATCGGGAAGGTCGTGGGGGGCGTCTGCCGGGCGAGTGGCCTCGTCGGGTTGCAGGGTGGTCTCGGCCATGGTGTCTCCTTGGTCGGGGTCGTGCTGCGATCGCAGTCGAGCACCGGATCAGCGCTCACACGGATGGTCGGAGGCGCCAACGCTCGGCGGTCCCCCCGGTATTCCCGACGCCCGCGCGGCGGCCTGGTGCTGCCGGGGCCGCGGGCGTGTCAGTCGCCTGGGATTCGCGCAGACGACCGTTGCGCACCTCGGACGACGAGCAACACGGACAGCAGCAGGGTGGCGGATCCGGCGGCCTGCAGCACGCTGAGCCGCTGCTGCAGCAGGAGGTAGCCGGCGAGGCCCGCGACCACGGGATTGACGAAGGCGAATGAGGTGAGCACCAGCGGGCTCACCCGACCTGCCACCCCGAGGTAGGCAACGTGCTGGATGAACTGCGAGAAGGCGAGCAGCACCACGGCCGGCTGCAGCACACTCGCCGCAGACGGCATCCCGGAGCCGGAGAGTGCCACGCTCACCCAGCACGCGATGGAGCCGACGGTGAGCTGGATCCACACGCTCGCGATGAGGTCGAGGTCGCGGCTGCGGGCCGCCCAGAACTCGGTGCCCGCGAACCAGCAGACGACCGACGCCAACGCCGCCGCCAGCGCGGGCCCTGGCACGCCGGATCCCGGCGCCCCCACGACAAGGACGAGGCTCACGATCGACCCGCCGATGCCGAGCCACACCCACCGCCCGAGCGCGCTCCCGCGCAGGGCGGACACGACGGCCGCGAGCACGGGCAGCATGGAGAAGCTGAGGGCGCTCAGGGAACTCGGCAGGTGGCCGCTGGCGTAGGTGAGCAGGCCATTGCCGACCGGGTAGAAGGCGACGGCCGCGACGACGTTCGGCCAGATGGCGTGGAAGGAGCGCAGCGCATGCAGGCGGCCGTGCATGCGGGAGAGGAGCACCGGCGTCGTCATGAGCACGGCCCCAGTCGTGCGCACTGCCGTGACCTGCACGGCTGCGAGATGGTCCGACGCCATGGTGAGCAGCGGGTAGACGACACCGCCGACGAGCCAGAGGGTGAGGATGGAGGCGACGACGCGCAGCGGGGAGGGTGCCGCGGCGGTCTGGGCCCAGGCCCGGCGCCCGGCGCCGGTACCTGGACCCGTCGTCACCATTGGTGGGCGGTCAGCCCTGACGGAAGAAGGGGTTGGCGACCTGCTCCGCGGCAGTGAGGAACTCGTCGACGGAGGGGGATGACTTCGCACCCCGCACGAGCGACTCGTAGGCGGCCTGCCGCTGGTTGGCGAAGACCTCCTCCTCATCGTTGGCGCCCGGGTTGACCCAGACGGCAGCGATGAGCACCAGGTCGTCGACGGCAGCCGCGGGGATGACACCCTCACGGACGGCGTCGGCGACGCCAGCAGCCAGACCCGCCTGCGCCGCACCCCACGTGAGGGTGCCGTGCAGATCGGACTCCATGGCCGCCTTGTTCACAAAGAGCGTCATGGGCTTCACGGCGACCCCGGGCTGGGCGACGGTGAGGAACGGCACGTGACCCCCGCGAGGGGTGGCGAGGGCCGTCGCCCACGCCACCCCCACGGGTCCAGACCGGTGACCGAGCACGGTGTTCGTGTGCGCGGCGTTCACGCCGTTGCCGACGAAGCCCTCGCCGATCTGGATGTCGTTCACTTGATCAGCTTCGCAGCGCGGAGGAAGTCCTTGGCGACCGTGTCCGGGTCCTCACCGAGGACGTCGACGCGGGCGTTCATGACGGCCATCGTCTGGTTGCTGATCTTGCCGGCGATCGGCGCGAGGATCTTCACGAGCTTGGGGTACTTCTTGGCGAAGCTGGCCGGCATCGTGATCGCGGCGTTGTAGGGCGGGAAGTAGTTGGCGTCGTCCTCGAGCACCTTGAGCTTCAGGGCGCCGATGCGGCCGTCGGTCGCGAAGACCTCACCGAAGGTGCACTGGTCCTGGGCGGTCGCCTGGTAGATGGCGCCGGTGTCGAGCACCTTGAGCTGCGAGGGCTTCAGGTTGTACTTCGCGGCAACGCCGGCCCAGCCGTCGGGACGGCTCTGGAACTCCGACTCCACACACCACACCTGGTCGCTCGCAGGCACCTTCGTCGCAGCCTCGGACATCTTCGTGATGCCGTACTGCTTGGCCTTGGCCTGCGTCATCGCGAAGGCGTAGGTGTCGTTGAACGAGGTCATCGGCAGCCAGGCAACCTTGTTCGACTTGAGGTCGCCGGCCTTCACCTTGGCGTACATCTCCTTCGGGGGAAGGAGCGACGTCTGCTTCAGGTAGTTGAACCACGCCGTTCCCGTGTACTCCCAGTACAGGTTGATGTCGCCCTTGAGCATGGCCTCACGGGTGGTGACCGAGCCCTTGATGTTCGTCTTGTCGACGACGCTGCCGCCGTCGGCGAGGACGAGCTGCTTCACGATCTTCGAGAGCAGGATGCTCTCGGTGAAGTCCTTGGAGCCGACGATGACCTTGACGCCCTTGAGGGGGCCGTTCTTGGTCGCAGCGGACGCAGCCGTCGCCTGTGACATCGAGGCCGCAACGAGCCCGAAGCCAACCAGCGCAGCGATACCGGCCGCCTTCACGCGGTTCAACTGCATGGTGTTCCTTTCCATTGTTCAGATCCCCCGCGGACGGAGGACGCGTTCAGCTACCCGGGCTATCCAGTCGAGCGTGAATGCCAGGGCGGCGGTCAACACACCGCCGGTGACGAGCACGGTTTGGCGACCGAGTTTCAAGCCCGGCACGATGATCGTGCCGAGCCCACCACCGTTGACGAAGACGCCGAGCGTCGCGACACCAACGGTGAGGATCAGGGTGGTGCGGATGCCGGCGAGGATCACCGGCACCGCGAGGGGCAGTTCGACGCGGAAGAGCGCCTGCCGGGCGGTCATGCCCATGCCGCGCGCCGATTCGACGACGAACTGGTCGATCTGCTGCAGACCGACGATGGTGTTGCGCAGGATGGGCAGCAGGCCGTAGGCCGTGAAGGCCGCGACCGCGATCGGCACGCCGAAGCCGAACTTGATGCCCATGAGGATGACGAGCCCGACCGCCGGGAAGGCCTGACCGATGTTGGCGAGGATGAGCACGATCGGCGAGGCGGCGCGAAGCCGTGGCCGCGTGAGCAGCACCCCGAGCGGCACGGCGACGGCGACGATGATCGCGGCGGACACGAATGACAGCATGAGGTGCTGCAGGATCGCCGTGGTGAGGAAGTCGCGGTTGAGGGTGACGAGCTCGATCTTGTCCAACTGGTGCGAGGTCACCCACAGGTAGAGGACGAGCACAAGCACCGCGATGAGCACCGGCTGCAGCCCGAGTTCCCGCACGAAGCGGGACACGCGACCGCCGGACCCGGCGTCCTTGCCCTTGGCACGCAGGCTGCCCATGAGGCTCATGCGACCGCTCCGGCGTTGCTGCGCAGGTGCGAGATGGCCGACTGCACGTCCGGGAAGGTGAGGTGCGAGGTGGCACCGGACTCGCGGATGACGTTCACGTACTCGGTACCGGCGATGAAGGCATCGACGGCCTCACGCAGGGTCTGCGAGGCCGGCAGGTCGACGCCGCCAGGAGCCGCACCCGGACGACCCTCGAGCTCACCGAGGGTGATGAGCGAGAGCATGCGGACGCGGGCTGCCTCGCCGACGAACTTGCGCACATGGTCGGTGGCGGGGTTCGACAGGATCTCGAGCGGCGTGCCGTACTGGTCGACGTGCGATCGATCCGAGAGCACCGCGATGCGGGTGCCGAGGATGAGCGCCTCCTCGAAGTCGTGCGTCACGAACACCACCGTCTTGCCCAGCTCCCGCTGGATGGCACGGAACTCGTTCTGCAGGCGCAGGCGGGTGATCGGGTCGGAGGCGCCGAAGGGCTCGTCCATGAGCAGCACACCCGGGTCACCGGCGAGCGCGCGAGCCA
>JAKALQ010000056.1 GCA_021824095.1 Actinomycetes bacterium | reverse complement strand
GGTCGGAGAGCGTCGGCTCCTCGAGCTCGAGGTAGCGCTTCTGCACCCCGGGCCGCAGGATCACCTGCCGACCGACGCCGACCGTGGCCGCCTTCGGGCGGGTGACGAGCGGGGGCACATCAAGTGCCACATCGGCATTGGCGCGCACCATGCACGCGAGACGCCATCCGGCGTCGATCTCCTCCTGCGTGAAGGCGCGGAAGTCGAGGCGGGATGGAGGCACGTCACCGTCGGTGATGCGCACACGGCACTTCTTGCAGGTGCCGTGCCCACCACAGGTGGAGTCGATGGCGATGCCGTTCCAGGAGGCGGCATCGAACACGGACACGCCGGGCGGCACCGTGACGGGGCGTTCGACGGGTGCGACCGAGGGGTCGCGGTCGAGCACGCGGTACCGCAGGTGGACGCGTCCCGTGCCGTCATGGGTCGGCGCGACGTCCTCGTCGAGCGTCGGGTCGTGGCGGGGGATGGCGGCCTCCTCGATCAGGCGTTGGCGGCGGCCTCAGCGGCCTGCTTGGCGCGGAAGCGGGCGATCCAGTTGGCGCCCCAGGCGTCGTTGCCGAGCATGAGGTCGGCGGCACGCACCGCCGTGACGATGCCCTCGGTGCGGGCGTCCATCACGGCGGAGGTGAGGCCGGCCTGCATCGCCATCGGCAGGAACGCGGCGTTGGCGGCGTGGCGGTTCGGCAGGCCGAAGGAGATGTTCGAGGCGCCGATCGTCATGTTGAGACCGTGCTTCTCCTTGATGAGGTGGATGGTCTCGAACAGCACCTTGCCGGCCTCGCTGTCGGCGCCGACCGTCATGCAGAGCGGATCGATGACGAGGTCCTCAAGCGGCACGCCGTGGCGCTCGCACAGTGACATGAGCTTCTCGCACATGGCGAGGCGCTCCTGCGGGTCCATGGGGATGCCGAACTCGTCATTCGTGAGGGCGATGATCGCCGCGCCGTAGCGCTTCACGAGCGGCAGCACCGCGTCGGCACGCTCGTCCTCCGCGGTGATGGAGTTCACGAGGGCCTTGCCCTGGTACACCTGCAGGCCCGCCTCGAGGGCATCGATCACGGAGGAGTCGAGGCACAGCGGCAGGTCGGTGATGCTCTGCACCATGACGACGGCCTTGCGCATGAGCTCGGCCTCATCGGTGAGGGGCACGCCCATGTTCACGTCGAGGACGTCGGCGCCACCCGCCACCTGCTGCTCCACGTCGACGGCGATCATCGAGAGGTCACCCGCGCGCAGCTGCTCCTGGAACTTCTTGCGGCCCGTCGGGTTGATGCGCTCGCCGATGATGCAGAAGGGCTGGTCAGACCCGATGGTGACGGTCCGCGTCGGCGAGCTGATGACGGTGTGCATGGAGGTCCTTACTGGTAGCGCGGTTCACGGCCGACGTCGGTCATGAGCCGTTCGAGGGTGTCGTCGTTGCGGAAGTCTGTGATGTGCAAGCCTCGCACACCCGGCAGCGAGAGTGCATGTCGGGCCTGCTCGAGCACGAGCTGATAGGCCGCCTCAGCCGGGTCGGAGGCGTTGGCCACCCGGTCGATGGTGCCCTGTGGGATGTCGATCCCCGGCACCTTGTCGTGCATGAACTGCAGCGGCCGCGCGCTCTTCACGAGCACGATGGTCGGCAGGATGGGGATGTCGTAGCCCGCGGCGACGACGCCGGCCATGAACTGCTCGAGGCGGTCGGGGTGGTAGCAGATCTGCAGTTGCAGGAACTGCGCGCCCGCCTCGATCTTCTTCGCCACCCGTTGCACCCGGTACTCGAGCGGCGGTGCCGCGGGGTTCTCCACCGCACCGATGAGGAAGGAGGGGGCGGGGGAGAGCGGCCGGCCTGACAGGTAGGTGCCGCTGCGCAGCGTGCGCGCGATGCGCACTGCGATGGGGCCGTCCACGTCGAACACGCGCCGGGTCTCCGGCTCGTCACCCGCGGTCACGTCATCGCCGGTGAGCATGACGACGTTCTCGATGCCGTGGAGCGCAGCGCCGGAGAGGTCGGCCTCGATGGCAAGCCGGTTCTTGTCGCGACAGACGATCTGCAGCACCGGCTCGAGGCCGTGCATCTGCATCGCGATCGCCGTGGCGACGTTGGATGTGTGGGCCGTGGCGGCGGGATTGTCGGTGGCGTTGACGGCGTCGAACCAGGGGCGCAGCCGGTTGGCGGCGCGCTCCACCTTCGCCATGTTGGGGCCGTCAATCACCGGGAACTCGGCCGTGAACACCTGGCCACCGGACGCGAGCACCTCCGCGAGCCGGCTCACGTGTCGGCCTTCCAGCCGGCGGGCACCTGCTTGTCACGTCCGGAGAAGAGGTTGGCCCACGACGAGGTGCCCTTGAGGCGGTTGTCGACAGGGGGACGCAGGTCGTTGTACTCCTCGCGCCACACGCGTGGCATGGGCAGCTGCTGCGTGCGCTCGTAGGCCTTCGTCCAGACGCACCGCATCTCGGGCACCACCTCGCAGTGGCCGTTCTCACGCACCCCGCCGCAGGGGCCGTTGCGAAGCGTCTTCGGGCAGGTCATGGGGCAGGTCATGCCGGTCGAGTGCAGCACGCAAGTGCCGCACATGCGACAGTCCCACACGGCACCCTTCACGAGGTGCTCGAGACGCACTCCCACGCCCATGCTGATCCGCTCCTACAGTGCGGCCCCGGTCGCGGCGGCGTCGGCCTTGCGCTTCTCGATGAGCTCCTTGGCACGGCGCACGGCCGTGGAGGCATCGGCGGCGTAGCCGTCCGCACCGACGACGTCGGCGTACTCCTGGGTGACCGGTGCCCCGCCCACCATGATGATGACCTGCTCGCGCAGGCCGGCCTTTGTGATCTCGTGGATGTTCTGCTTGAACATCGGCATGGTGGTCGTGAGGAAGGCCGACATGCCGACGATCGTGGGCTGGTGCTCCTTGATCGCGTTCACGAACTTCTCCGGCGCCACCTGCACGCCGAGGTCGATGACGGTGAAGCCGGCTCCCTCGAGCATGATGTTCACGAGGTTCTTGCCGATGTCGTGCACGTCACCCTTCACGGTGCCCATGACGAAGGTGCCGATCGACTCGGCCCCGGTGTCGGCGAGCAGCGGGCGCAGGACCTCGAGCGCACCCGACATGGCCTTGCCGGCGATGAGCATCTCGGGCACGAAGTAGTCGCCGCGCTCGAAGCGGGCGCCGACCTCCTCGAGTGCCGGGATGAGGGCCTCGAACAGGAGGTCCGACGCCGACATGCCCTCGGCGAGCCCCTGACGGGTGAGGTCGAGCACGGCGGGGCCGTTGCCGGCAATGGTCTCCTCGAAGAGGCTCTTGATGATGTCCTCGTGGCTCACGGTTGGGCTTCCTTCCGACGGCGCTGGTGCGGGGAGAATCTACGCGTCTCATCGATGAGCAGCAGGCCGAGTGCCGGCAGCCGGGCGGGCGTGAGGCGCGAGGACGGGCCCGTGACGGAGACGGCGGCCACCACATGGCCGTCGGCGTCGCGGAGGGGGGCGGCGACCGCCGTGAGGCCCTCCTCGAGCTCGTCGCGGATGACAGCGAAGCCGCGCCTCCGCACCTGCTGCAGCTCGGCGAGCAGGTCGGCGCGCGTGGCGATCGTGTGGCTGGTGCGGCGCTCGAGGCGTCCCGGCGGCACGGGCACGGCGTCGAAGGCCATGAGCACCTTGCCGAGTGCCGAGCAGTGCAGCGGCAAGCGGGAGCCCACCCAGTTGCGGGTGCCGAGCAGGTAGGCGCCGTCGACCTGGTCGAGCGACTCCACCTCCTCGCCGGACGCGACCGCGAGGTTGGTCGTCTCACCCGTGATCGTGGCGAGTCGCTCGAGCAGGGGGCGGTGGCGGGCAATGAGGTCCGACCCGACCGAGTGCGTTCGGGCGAAGCGCACGAGGGCCTGCCCGGCGACGAAGGCGCCGTCACGGTCACGGGCGACGAGCCCCTGGCGCTCGAGTGCGCTCAGCATGCGCGAGGCCGTGCTCTTGGCGAGGCCGTGAGCGAGGGCGAGTTGCGTGAGGAGGGGCGGGCGCTCAGCCTCGAGCACCGCGACGAGCAGCGCGCTCGCGCGATCGATGGCCTGCGCGCCGGTCGGTGCGCCTGCCCTCGGCTCGGCCATTCGGCCTCCAAGAGTTTCATAATGTGGAACCACTGTTCCACGTCTCCACTGTAGGCTCCCGAGCGGTGGGCGTCAACGCCCCGGCCCGAAGGAGTCCACGTGATCCGCAACCGCATGCCCCGCTACGAGATCCTCGGCCCGGAGGCCATGGCCACCCTCGATCTGGGCTGGCGGCGCATCGTGTCGGAGATGGGGGTGCAGTTCGCGAGCCCCTGGGCGGTCGACATGCTGCGTGAGGCCGGGCAGGAGGTCGACGGCGAGACCGTGCGCTTCGATCCCGACTGGATCCTCGCCCAGGTGGCGAAGGCTCCGCGTGAGTTCGACATGCGCGCCCGCAATCCCAAGCATGACGTGCACCTCGGCGGCGATGCCATGGTGTTCGCGGGCGTCTACGGGCCGCCGTTCGTGCGCCGTGGCGAGGTGCGCCGCGACGCCACGTACGAGGACTTCCGCAACTTCTGCAAGCTCGCACAGTCGTATGACGCGCTCGACTCGGTCGGCGGCGTCGTCTGCGAACCGAACGACCTCAGCCTCGACTCGCGCCACCTCGACATGGCCTACGCGCAGGCGACGCTCACCGACAAGATGTTCATGGGCAACGTCGTGACGGCCGAGAACGCGCGCGACGTCATCCGCATGGCGGAGATCGTGCATGGCGGTCGCGCCGCCATCGAGGAGCGCCCGGCCCTCATCTCGCTCATCAACTGCAACTCGCCCCTGCGCTGGGACGACCGCATGCTCGACTCACTGCGCGAGTACGCCCTCGCCGCGCAGCCCGTCATCTGCACCCCCTTCCTCCTCATGGGTGCGATGAGCCCGGTCACCATCCCCGCGTCGCTGGCACAGCAGATCGCGGAGGCCCTCACCGGCATCGCCCTGGTGCAGACCATCCGGCCCGGCGCGCCGGTCGTCTTCGGCTCCTTCCTGTCGAACATCGACATGCAGTCCGGGTCGCCGCAGTTCGGCACTCCCGAGAGCGGCATCGGCCTGCTCGCGACGGGTCAGATCGCCCGCCACTTCGGGCTCCCGTTCCGTGGCGGTGGCGGCCTCAACTCGGCGCACACCGCTGACTTCCAGGCCGGCTTCCAGACCCTCATGACGATGATGCCGACCATGCTTGCCGGCACCAACTTCGTGCTGCACGCGGCGGGCTGGCTCGAGGGTGGCCTGGTGGCCGGGTACGAGAAGTTCGTGCTCGACGTCGAGGTGCTCGAGAGCCTCATCCACCAGTTCACGCCGGTGGAGTTCGGCGAGGACGAGCTGGCCTTCGACGCCCACGTCGAGGCGGGCCATGGCGGGCACTTCCTGGGCACTGCCCACACCATGCAGCACTTCCGTGACTGCTTCTACCGACCCTGGGTCTCCACCGCGGAGAGCTTCGACCGTTGGACGCGCAACGGCTCCAAGCAGGCCGATGTGCGCGCCCTCGACCACGTCGACAAGCGCCTTGACGCATACGTGCAGCCGGAGATGGATCCGCAGGTGCTGGCGGAACTCGACGAATTCGTCGCCATGCGCAAGACGGAGCTCGACGGCTGAGCGCCCTGCGGCTGCCCCACATCGTGGAACGGTTCCCGTCGTCCTGGACGACGGGAACCGTTGTCATTGTTGGGCTTCTTGCGCCAGCGGGCGCCTCACCGGGATCCCTGACGTTCCTTCGGCGCGAAATCCGACGCCTACCCTTGACGTGATATATCTGCGTGCCAACGATGGGGTCCGATCGGCGGGCGGCGCCGACGGACGTAGGGACCATCGCGTGAACGCAGTTCAGGTCAGGCTCTGCATCGCCGGCACCTGGCGCGATGCCGCCGATGGCGTCGTGCGGGAGATCCGCAGCCCCTTCGACCAGTCACTCGTCGCGACAGCGGCGGAGGCCACGGCGGCCGACGTCGATGCGGCGATCGCCGCGGCCCGTACCGCCTTCGACGAGGGTCCCTTCCCGCGCTGGACGCAGGCCGAGCGATGCGACCTCGTCGACCGTGTGGCCGACCTGCTCGAGCGTGACGCCGAGGCCATCGCCGCCGCAGAGAGCGCTGACACCGCGAAGCGCATGGTCGAGGCACGCTACGACGTCGCCGACGTCATCGCCGTCTTCCGCCACTTCGCGCGCCTGGGCCGTGACCTGCACGACCGTCCCGTCGATGTCGGTCGGCCCGAGATCGCCAGCCGCATCGTGCACGAGCCTGTGGGCGTGTGTGGCCTCATCGGGCCCTGGAACTACCCGCTGCTGCAGATGTCGTGGAAGGTGGCCCCCGCACTCGTCGCCGGTTGCACCTTCGTCATGAAGCCGAGCGAGTTCACGCCGTCGACGACGGCGATGCTCATGGGCATCCTCATCGAGGCCGGTGTGCCGGACGGTGTCGCGAACCTCGTGCTCGGCGCCGGGCCCGTCGCCGGCGCGCCACTGTCGAGCGACCCGCGCATCGACCTCGTCTCGTTCACCGGCGGTCTCGTCACCGGCCGTCGCATCATGGCGGCGGCTGCACCCACCGTGAAGCGCGTCGCCCTCGAGCTCGGGGGCAAGAACCCGCACATCGTGTTCGCCGACGCCGATCTCGATGCGGCCATCGACAACGTCGTCACCGGCGTGTTCCTGCACTCCGGGCAGGTGTGCTCCTCCGGCACGCGTCTGCTCGTCGAGCGCTCCATTCGCGACCAGGTCGTCGACGCGGTCGTCGCGCGTGCTCGTGCCATCCGGCTTGGTGGCCCGCACGACCCCGCCACCGAGACCGGCGCCCTCATCTCCGAGGCACACCTCACGAAGGTGCAGAAGTACTGCGACGACGCGGTGGCCGAGGGTGCCGTGCTGCGCTGCGGTGGCCGTCGCGCCACCGGCCCGGGGCTCGATGCCGGCTGGTTCTTCGAGCCCACCGTGCTCGACGCCTGCACGACGACGATGCGCTGCGTGCAGGACGAGTCGTTCGGGCCCATCCTCACCGTCGAGGTGTTCGACACCGAGGAGCAGGCCGTGGCCCTCGCGAACGACACCATCTATGGCCTGAGCGGCGGCGTGTGGTCCGGTGACCTCGAACGCGCCGATCGCGTCGCGCGGGCCCTGCGGCACGGCACCATCTGGGTCAACGACTACGGCCCGTATCGGCCAGAGGCCGAGTGGGGCGGGTACAAGCAGTCCGGCGTCGGCCGCGAACTCGGCATCGGCGGCCTGCACGAGTACCTCGAGGCCAAGCACATCTGGCGCAACACCACACCGGCACGCTCCGGCTGGTTCGGTTCGGGAGGGGCAACCGCATGACCACGTCCATCTCGGTGCGCGACCTGTGGAAGGTGTACGGGCCCAACCCCGAGCGCATCGTCGGCAGCCCCGACGCACTCCTGTCACGTTCGGAATTGCGACGCAAGACGGGCTGCACTGCCGCCGTCCGTGACGTCTCCTTCGATGTGGCCGAGGGCGAGGTGTTCGTCGTCATGGGCCTGTCCGGCTCGGGCAAGTCCACGCTCGTGCGCTGCATGACCCGCCTGGTCGAGCCCACGGCCGGCTCGGTGAGCATCCAGGGCGAGGACATCCTCCACGCCGATGCCTCGCGCCTCCGCGAGATCCGCCGCTCCAAGTTCTCCATGGTGTTCCAGCACTTCGGGCTGCTGCCGCACCGCCGGGTCGTCGACAACGTGGCCTTCGGCCTCGAGATCAACGGCATGCGGCGCGACCAGCGCCATGCCCGGGCGCAGGAGGTCATCGAGCTCGTCGGCCTGCAGGGCTACGAGCAGGCCTACCCGGCACAGTTGTCCGGCGGCATGCAGCAGCGCGTCGGACTCGCCCGCGCGCTCGCATCAGACCCCGCCGTCATGTTCTTCGACGAGCCCTTCAGCGCCCTCGACCCCCTGATCCGCCGCGACATGCAGACCGAGGTCATCCGCCTGCACAACGAGGTGGGCAAGACCATGGTGTTCATCACCCATGACATCCACGAGGCGCTGCGCCTCGGCGACCGTATCGCGATCATGCGTGACGGCGGCATCGTGCAGGTGGGCACGCCCGAGGAGCTCATCGCCCAGCCGGCGGATGACTACGTGGCGAACTTCGTGCTCGACTTCCCGAAGTCGCATGTGCTCACGCTGCGGTGGATCGCGCGTCCGGCCACCTCGGATGACGAATTGCGCGGCCCCGAGCTGCCGGCGACCATGGTGGTGCGCGACGCCGCCCGCACCATCCTCGATGCTGCCGGCCCCGTCCGCGTCGTCGATGGCGGGCAGCTCATCGGCGTGGTGTCGACGGAGGAAGTGCTGGCCGTCATCGCGGGGGTGCACGCCTGATGCCGCGCCTGCGGAACCTCGGACGCGGCTGGATCCTCACGGCCAGCATCGTGGTGTTCGTGGTGTTCCGCACCGTGTGGAGTGGGCACTGGAACTTCCCCCTCGATCGCGCCACGCTCACCCCGTTCCACACCTGGCTCGGTTCGCTCATGGACTCGGTCGACGCCAATCGCACGAGCAACCCGCTTATGGCGAACATCGTCGAGGTCCTGCGCACCGCCATCAGCAACTTCGTCACGATGTTGCAGCAGCTCATCTCCGAGCCGGCACCGAACGCGTCGTACCCGTTCATCGGCTGGCTCGGTGTCATCGCGATCGTCGGCTGGGTCGTGTACGCCACTGCCAACTGGCGTGTCGCGCTGCTCGCCATGGTCGGCTTCTACGCCTTCGGCGCGCTGGGCTTCTGGACCGAGTCGATGGACACCCTGGCCCTCGTCATCGCGTCCGTGGTGATCGCGCTCCTCATCGGCATCCCACTCGGCGTGCTCGCAGGGCTCTTCCCGCGCGTGGAGCAGGTGCTCACCCCGTTCCTCGACTTCGCGCAGGTGATGCCCACCTTCGTCTACCTCATGCCAGTGGCGCTGTTCTTCCTCATCGGCCCGGCATCGGCCACGATCGTCACGCTCATCTACGCGGTGCCGCCCGCGCTGCGCATCACCGCGGTGGCCATCCGTGAGGTGCCCATCGTCACCGTCGAGGCCGGCACGTCGCTCGGCACCACGCGCTGGCAGTTGCTGCGCAAGGTCCAGCTGCCACAGGCGAAGCGCACCATCGTCGTCGGCGTGAACCAGACCATCATGGCGGCACTCTCGATGGTGACGATCGCCGCGCTCATCGACGCCCCCGGCCTCGGGCAGGTCGTCGTGTCGTCGCTGCAGAAGCTCGACGTCGGCACGTCGTTCCAGGCGGGCCTCGCCATCGTCGTCATGGCCATCGTGCTCGATCGCGCCACGACGGCTGCGGCCGAGCGCGTGGAGCGCGAGTCCACGGGGCACGAGTCGCGCCGACAGTGGCGCCGCCCCCTGCTCGCCGTCGGCTTCGTCGGGGTGCTCATCGCCGTCTACCTGTCGCACACCTACCTCGTCGCCGCGCAGTTCCAGGGCGAGGGCTCCATCGGCGTGCCCATCGCGAATGCCACGCAGACCGCGGCCGACTGGGTGCAGTTGCACTGGGGCGCCGCAACCTCGGCCTACACCGACTGGGTGTCCACCTGGTTCCTCAACCCGCTGCAGAACGCCCTCGTGAACGCGCCCTGGTTCGTCACCGCCGCAGTAGTGCTCGTCTGGGCCTGTACCTTCGGCGGGCGTCGACTCGCACTCGTCGCAGCCGGACTCATCGCCGTGCTCGTCGGCACGGGCCTGTGGTCCGACTCCATGGTGACGCTCGCCGCCACCTTCTTCGCGGCCGCCATCACCGTCATCATCGGCGTGCTCCTCGGCGCCTGGATGGGACGCAGCACGATCGTCGATCGCATCGTGCGCCCGGTGCTCGACGCGGGGCAGGTGCTGCCCGCCTTCGTGTACCTGGTGCCGTTCCTCGGCCTCTTCGGCGCCACCCGCTTCACCGCCATCCTCGCCGCCGTCGTCTACGCGGCGCCCGCATCGGTGAAGCTCATCGCCGACGGCGTGCGCGGGGTGCCGGAGACCATCCGCGAGGCCGCGGTGTCCGCGGGCGCGAGCACCTGGCAGCAGATCGTGAAGGTCGAGCTGCCCACGGCACGGCACGCCATCGCGCTCGCCACCAACCAGGGCCTCATCTACGTGCTCGCCATGGTCGTCGTCGGCGGCCTCGTCGGCGCCGGTGGCCTCGGCTACCTCGTGGTCGCGGGCTTCGCGCAGTCAAGCCTGCGTGGCAAGGGCATGGCGGCCGGCCTCGCCATCGTCGTGCTCGGCATCCTCATCGATCGCATCACCCAGGCGGCGTCCCGCCCGCGCGAGCGCGCGGAGATCGGGGCGACGCATTGAACGGGCAACCGTTCCCAGAGGTTCCACCGGTCGCCTGGCCGGTGGATGGCTGTGACCGCTCGCGGTCACGACACATGGAGGAAGCATGACAAGACGACTGCGGAGCGGTGTGATCGTCGCCGCTGCAGCATCGCTCCTGCTCACCGCGTGCAGCACTGCGACGGTGAACAGCTCCTCGTCCGCAACCGCGACCGGATCCACGGCTGCGGCCACGGCGTGCCCCAACTTCAACCTCGCCATCAACGCCTGGGTCGGCTACGAGGCCGACGCCGCCGTGGTGCGCTATGTGGCGGAGCACCAGCTGGGGTGCAAGGTGACCTCGAAGAACATCAGCGAGCAGGTGGCCTGGCAGGGCTTCGCCACCGGCGAGGTCGATGTCATCCTCGAGAACTGGGGACATGAGGACCTGGCGAAGAAGTACATCACCGACCAGAAGGTCGCCGTGGACTTCGGCCCCACGGGCAACAAGGGCATCATCGGTTGGTACGTCCCGCCGTGGATGGCGAAGAAGTACCCGGACATCACGAACTGGAAGAACCTCAACAAGTACGCGAGCCTGTTCAAGACCTCCGAGTCGGGCAACTTGGGGCAGTTCTCGGACGGCGACCCGTCGTACGTCACGAACGATGAGGCCCTCATCAAGAACCTGCACCTGAACTTCAAGGTCGTGTACCTCGGGTCCGAGGCGGCGCTCATCCAGGGCTTCCGCACCGCGGAGCAGCAGAAGAAGCCCTTCATCGGCTACTTCTACGAGCCGCAGTGGTTCCTCTCGGAGGTTCCGCTGGTGCACATCACGCTGCCGCCGTACACCCCCGGGTGCGACGCCGTGGCCGCGAAGATCGCCTGCGACTACCCGCCGTACACGCTGAACAAGGTCGTCTCGAAGTCCTTCGCCGACTCCAACTCGCCGGCCGTGAAGCTCATCAAGAACTTCAACTGGACGAACGACGACCAGAACCTCGTCGCGAAGTACATCACCGTCGACAAGATGACGGACGATCAGGCAGCGGCCAAGTGGGTCGCCGCCAACCAGGCCAAGGTCGACGCCTGGCTCAAGTGACCGCGAGTCCGTGGTTCCCCGGACCTTCGGGTCTGGGGAACCACGGAGCGGCGGCCTAACGTGCACGCGGGAGTGGATATGTCGAAGATCTGGGACTACATCATCGTCGGTGGCGGCTCCGCGGGCAGCGTGCTCGCCAACCGCCTGAGCGCCGATCCGCAGCATGAGGTGCTCGTGCTCGAGGCGGGACGCCGCGACTGGTGGTTCGACGTCTTCATCCACATGCCCGCAGCCCTCACGTACCCCATCGGCTGGCGCCTGTACGACTGGAAGTACGAGTCGGAGCCGGAGCCGTTCATGAACGGTCGTCGCATCTACCACGCGCGCGGCAA
>JAKALQ010000139.1 GCA_021824095.1 Actinomycetes bacterium | reverse complement strand
TGGTCGTGCGCCCGAGCGTGCAGCGGATGGCACCGCGCGCCGTCGGCTCGGGCACCCCCATCGCGAGCAGGACGTGCGATGCCTGCGGGATGCCCGCCGAGCAGGCGCTGCCGGTGGACACGGCCACGCCCTCGGTGTCGAGGAGCATGAGGAGGGCGTCGCCCTCACAGCCGGCGACGGTGAAGTGCGCGTTGCCGGGCAGTCGATCGGTGGGGTGCCCCTGCAGGGTGGCACCGAGGTCGAGGGCGAGGACGCCATCGACGAGGCGATCTCGCAGTGCGGCGATGCGCGCCACGTCCGGTCGGTGCGCGTAGGCGGCGGCCATCCCGGCGATGAGTGGCATGGCGATGGTGCCGGAGCGAACGTCGCGCTCCTGGCCACCACCGTGGAGCACCGGCACCGGTGTGACATCGCGTCGCAGGATGAGGGCGCCGACGCCCACGGGCCCGCCGAGCTTGTGGGCCGACACGGTCATGGCGTGGAGGTCGGAGGCCGCGAAGTCGACATCGAGTGCGCCCGCTGCCTGCACCGCGTCGGAGTGCACGGGGATGCCATACCGGGCCGCGATCGCGACCACGTCGGCGATGGGCTGCAGCGTGCCGACCTCGTTGTTGGCCCACATGACCGAGATGAGCGCCACCGAATCGGGGTCGCGCGCCACCATGGCCTCGAGGGCGTCGAGATCGAGGCGCCCGACCGCGTCGACGGGGATGTGCTCGAGCACGGCGCCCTGGGCGTCGCGCATCCACTCGGCCGGCTCGAGCACGGCGTGGTGCTCGATGGCCGACACGAGCAGGCGGGTGCGGCGCGGGTCGGCGGCATGGCGGGCCCACCACATGCCCTTGATGGCGAGGTTGTCGGCCTCGGTGCCGCCGGAGGTGAACACGACCTCGCTGGGTCGGCACCCGAGGCGGGCGGCGATGGACTCGCGGGACTCCTCGACGATGCGTCGCGCGGCGCGGCCGGGCGCGTGGATCGAGGACGGATTGCCGAGGACGCGCAGTGCGTCGGCCATGGCCTCGACCACAGCGTCGGTCACCGGTGCGGTGGCCGCGTGGTCGAAGTAGTGCACCGCGGCATCCTAGGCGGAGGCTCCCCCGTCGAGGATGGCGGTGGTGGCCGGCAGCACCTCGAAGAGGTCGGCAACGATGCCGAGGTCGGCGATCTCGAAGATGGGGGCCTCGGGGTCCTTGTTCACGGCGACGATGCGCTTCGACGTCTGCATGCCGGCCCGGTGCTGGATGGCACCGCTGATGCCGGCCGCCACGTACAGCTGCGGCGACACCGTGACACCCGTCTGCCCCACCTGGAAGGCGTGTGGGTACCAGCCGGCCTCGACGGCTGCCCGCGAGGAGCCGACGGCCGCGCCGAGGCGATCCGCGAAGGCCTCAATGGTGCGGAAGCCGTCGGCCGAGCCCACACCACGCCCACCGGACACGACGATGTCGGCGCTCACGAGGTCGGGTCGGCCCGATCGCTCGGCCGGACGCAGGGCGCCCACCTCGATTCGAGCGGCAGGGCCCTCGTCGAAGCCCTCGACCACCTGCACCGGGCACGCGGCTGCGGGAGCCGGGTTGGCCTCGACCGCACCCCCGCGCACGGTGGCGATGAGCATGCCCGCGGCGCGCGAGGCGACCGTGTAGCCGCCGCCGAAGATCGACGCCGTGCAGGCGAGGTCGGGGGTGATGGCGTGCACGTTCGTCACGATGCCGGCATCGCGACGCACGGCGAGGGACGCGGCGGCCTCGGTGGCGGTGATGGAGGCCGGGCACAGCACGGCGGCGGGCGCGGTGGCCTCGACGACACGATCGAGGAACGCGGCGATGGCCTGCACCGGGCGCAGCGCCCGCGCCGGCACGTGGAGGGCCGTAGCGCCGTGGGCAGCGAGCGGATCGGCGTCCACGGGAGCCCAGGCAGCGGCGACGGGCGTGCCAAGGGCGCGCGCGAGGGTGAGGAGCTCGGCGTTCGTGCGCTCGGTCGCAGCGGGGTCGATGACGACGAGGATCGTGGCCATGGTCACACCAGCTTCTCGGTCGTGAGGTAGGCGGCGAGGGCCGCCGCCCCGTCCGTGGTCACCACGGCACCCTTGGCCCGTGGGGGTCGCGGCGCCGCCTCGAGCACCGCGGTGCGGCTGCCGGCGTCACCGACCGAGGCGGGGTCGAGGCCGAGGGCCGCGAGGTCGAGGCGCTCGAGCGGGGCCTTGCGGGCGGCCATGATGCCCTTGAAGGACGGGTAGCGCGGCTCGTGGATGTACTCGACGACGGCGAGTGCCACCGGCATGCCGGCAGCCATGTCCTCGAGGCCCTCCTCGGTGCGCCGCGTGATGCGCACCGTGGTGCCGTCGATGGCCACCGCCGACGCGTACGAGAGCAGCGGCAGTTCGAGCAGCGTGGCCACCATGGCCTGCACGACGCCCATCTTGGCGTCGGTGGACTCCTGGCCGAACATGATGACGTCGAAGCCGCGGCCGGCGAGCGTGGCGGCGAGGATGCGCGCCGTCGCCGGGGCGTCACTGCCCGCGATCGCCGGATCACTCACGTGGATGGCGTCGTTGGCGCCCATCGCCAGTGCCCGGCGGATGGCCTCACCGGCCTCGTCGGGCCCCACGCTCACCACCGTCACCTGGGTGCCCTCATTGGCCTCCGCGAGGCGCAGGGCCGCCTCGATGGCGTACTCGTCGAGGTCGTTGAGCACCCGGTCGGACGCCGCGCGGTCGACTCGACCAC
>JAKALQ010000138.1 GCA_021824095.1 Actinomycetes bacterium | reverse complement strand
TCCGATCTCAGGCCGTCGAGCATGCCGACGAAGCGCTCGATGGACGCGGCCGCTGCCGGCGCCATGCCTTCGATCTGGCGCGCCCGGCGCATGGCCACGTCGAAGGTGACGCCGGCCGTGCGGGCGTACTGCTCGAGCCGCTCCTCCGCCTTCTCACCGATGCCCCGCTTCGGTTCATTGAGGATACGACGGATCGACACCTCATCGGCGGGATTCACGAGCGTGCGCAGGTAGGCGAGCAGGTCGCGCACCTCCTTGCGCTCGTAGAAGCGCGTCCCACCGACGACGCGGTAGGGCACGCCCTGGCGGACGAACTGCTCCTCGATCGCGCGGGAGGCCGCATTGGTGCGGTAGAAGACCGCGACATCGCCGTAGGTGCCGCCCTCCTGCCGGCACAGGCGCTTCACCTCACCGACGATGAAGGAGGCCTCGTCGTGCTCGTCGT
Source organism: Actinomycetes bacterium (assembly GCA_021824095.1). GTDB lineage: Bacteria > Actinomycetota > Actinomycetes > S36-B12 > UBA5976 > JAKALQ01. The sequence goes on along the minus strand of JAKALQ010000138.1, from coordinate 2,284 downwards.
CCGCGCGGTAGATGCGGATGCCCTCACCGGCGCCGGCATCGGTCCACAGGCGCTTGTCGCGGCGGCCGGGGTTCTGCGAGATCACCGCGTTGGCGGCGGAGAGGATGGTCTGCGTGGAGCGGTAGTTCTGCTCCAACAGGATCGTGCGCGCGTCCGGGTAGTCGCGCTCGAACTCCTCGATGTTGCGGATCGTGGCGCCGCGGAAGGCGTAGATGGACTGGTCGGCGTCACCCACCACGCACAACTCGGCCGGCGGCAGCTCGTCGCGCACCGAGCCCACCAGCTCGCGCACGAGCACGTACTGCGCGTGGTTGGTGTCCTGGTACTCGTCGACGAGGACGTGGCGGAAGCGCTGCCGGTACTGGGCCCGCACGGCCGGTTCGCGCTGCAGCAGCAGCACCGTGTTCATGATGAGGTCGTCGAAGTCCATGGCGTTCGCGGCCCGCAGTCGCGCCTGGTAGTCACGGTAGATGCCCGCCACCTGGCGTTCGAAGGGCGACGACGCCCGCTCCGCGTAGGCGTCCGGTTCGAGCAGGTCGTTCTTCGCGTTCGAGATGGCGGTGACGACCGATCGCGGCGTCACGCGCTCGGGATCGATCGACAGCGCGTTCATCACCATCTTCACCAGGCTCGTGGCGTCGCCCTGGTCGTAGATGGTGAACGACGTGGAGTAGCCCAGTCGCTCGGCGTCGCGGCGCAGGAAGCGCACACAGGCGGAGTGGAAGGTGGACACGAGCATGGTGCGCGCCCGGGCCCCCACGAGTTCCTCGACCCGCGCCCGCATCTCGCCGGCAGCCTTGTTCGTGAAGGTGATGGCCAGCACCTCCGACGGCTGTACTCCCCGCTCCCCGAGGAGGTGGGTGATGCGACGGGTGAGCACCCGGGTCTTGCCCGACCCGGCGCCGGCGACAATGAGGAGGGGGCCACCCGTGTGCAGGACAGCCTGCTGCTGCGGCGGATTGAGGCCATCGAGGAGGCGCGAGGGTGCGTCCGGGGCCGCCTCCCCGAAGTCGAGTTCGTCGAACAGGGAGGGCATGCGCGGGAGTGTAGTTGGCACCTCGTACCCTGTGCGCATGCTTGCTGACTCCGACGTGGAACGCGTGCTCGTCGTCACCGCCCACCCCGACGACGTCGACTTCGGTGCCGCCGGCACCATCGCCTCCTGGACCGCCAAGGGCATCGAGGTGCACTACTGCATCCTCACGAACGGTGACCAGGGCGGCTTCGACGACACCCCCCGCCACGAGATGGGGCCCCTGCGCCAGCGTGAGCAGCGCGCCGCGGCGGCCGCCATCGGCGTCGCATCGGTCGAGTTCCTCAGCCACCCGGACGGCCACCTCGTGCCCACGATCGAGCGACGCGGTGAGGTGGTGCGCGCCATCCGACGGGTGCGGCCGCAGCGCATGATCATCGCCTCACCCGACCGCAACTGGGACATGATCGGCGCCGCCCACCCCGACCACATGGCGGCCGGTGAGATCGCCATCCAGGCGGTGTACCCCGACGCACGCAACCCCTTCGCCTTCCCGGCACTCCTCGAGGAGGGGCTGGAGCCCTGGGCGGTGCAGGAGGTGTGGGTCATGTGGCACCCGGATGCCGACCACTTCGTCGACATCACCGACCACATCGACGACAAGTTGCGGGCCATCCGCTCGCACGTCTCGCAGACCTCGCACGACCCCGAGCTTGAGACCCGCATCCGCACCCGCACGGAGGCCACGGCCGTCCGAGGCGGCCTCGGTGAAGGGCACCACGCCGAGGTGTTCAAGGTCGTCATCACCGCCTGAGCAGGGCGCGGCCCCGATGCGGGCACGCCGGCACGTCGACGCATGCGGGTACCCCCGTGCAGTTGTCCAACCCGGCCACGAACGACGGCTCGGTGGGCGCACAGGATCGACCCGTCGTCGTGACCGACGCACCATTCGCACACTGTTCACCGGATCGTTGCCGACACGCCTTGTTCGCGTTCCCGCGGCCTCCCTACCGTGCGGGCATCGGGGGAATCACTCCGGCGGAGCACCACAGAGCGCCCCGGGGAACACGAAGGGAAATCCTGTGCGCAGTACAACCATGCGTCGCGGCACGGCGGCTGCCGCCGGCCTGGCGCTCATGCTCGGCGTGGTCACGGCCACGTCCGCGGAGGCCGCGGCCAAGCCCAAGCCGAAGCTCAAGGCACCCGGCGTCGCCGCCTCGGCCGCCGAGGTCGGTGGCATGGCCGCCCTCATCAAGGCCGCCAAGAAGGAGGGCCAGCTCAACGTCATCGCCCTCCCGCACGACTGGGCCA
>JAKALQ010000055.1 GCA_021824095.1 Actinomycetes bacterium | reverse complement strand
ACGCAGATCTCGCAGAACCTCGCACCGGAGCAGCGCATCGCCGGCACCGTCGACCAGATCCGTCGCTTCTGGACCCTGCAGATGCGGGCGGACTTCCTCGCGGCGGTCGAGGGTCGCGAACTCAGCCCCGAGCTCGACGCCGTGGTGGCCGCCATCCGTTGACGTCAGCCCACCATCGCGCGTGCCAATTCACATCGAGGGGTGCGGGAGGGTGTCGACGTCGGGGGCACGTCGCCCACCGAACTCGGCAATGGCCATGGCCGCGAGGATGCAGGCCGCACCGATGAGCGTGCGTGGGCCGAGCACGTCGCCGGCGACGAGCACGCCGGCGGTTGCCGCGAAGACCGGCTCCATGGTGAAGATGACGGCAGCGCGCGTGGCGTCGATGTGTGCCTGCCCCCATGACTGCACGGGGAAGGCGATGGCCGTCGCGAACACGGACGTGACGAGCACTCCCACCCACACGCCCCCGGTGGGCGGCATGGTGAAGCCGGCGGGCACGGTGCCGACGACGAAGAAGAGCGCGACGAAGCCGATCATGAGCATGCCGATGCTGTAGGCGTTCTCGGACGTCGACCAGCGTGAGAAGTAGATGATCTGCAGGGCCCACATGAGGGCACCCGCAAGCGTCCAGGCCTCACCGACACCGAATGACCAGCCGTGCAGCGAGATGAGACCGAGTCCGACCGTGGCGATGACGACCGACACCCACACGTTGCCACCGATGCGGTCGCGATGCAGGGCCCACGCGCACAGTGGTGTGAGCACCACGAACATGCCGGTGATGAACCCGGACACGGAGGCGGTGGTGTACTGCAGGCCGATGGTCTGGAACAGATAGCCGAGGAAGCCGATGACACCGATGACAACGCCACGACCGAGTTGACGGCGATCCATGCGCAGTGCCCGCGGCCGCATGAGGGCCAGCAGGATGAAGGCGACGCTGAAGCGCAGCGACATGAACGACATGAAGGGCATGCGCGAGATGCCGTCCTTCACCACGACGAACGAGGTGCCCCATGCTGCCGTGACCGCGAGCAGCGAGGCGATGGCCATGCGCTCCTGCTGCTTCACATTGCGACGCTAGCAGAGGCCGTGCTGCCACGGCCCAGTCGTCCGCCCGTCGTTCCACCATCGGGAACGTACGATGCGCGCATGCAACCCGCGGCCCGCATCCAGACCTTCAAGCCCCGCCGCGGGCGCTACTCCACGCAGATGCTCCAGGGCCTGCGCGAGGGCAGCGCGCGAGTGACGATGGACGCACTCACTGCGCCAGCAGTGCTCTTCGACGGCGCACCCGTCATCCTCGAGATCGGCTTCGGACTGGGTGAGGCGACGCTCGCGCAGGCGCAGGCCCACCCGGACCACGGCATCCTCGCCATCGACGTGCACACCCCGGGCGTCGGTCGGTTGCTCGCGGAACTCGATGCGCAGGGGATTGCGAACGTGCGCGTCGTCGAGGGTGATGCCCTCGAGCTGCTGCACGAGCGGCTGCCGGATACGTCGCTCGCGGGCATCCGCGTGTTCTTCCCCGATCCGTGGCCCAAGACGCGGCATCACAAGCGGCGCATCCTGGTGCCATCGAACCTCGCGATGATGGCTCGCGTGCTGCGTCCGGGAGGCTTCCTGCACTTCGCCACCGACTGGCAGCAGTACGCGGACGAGGCGCGGGCCACGATCGCGGCGGACGCACGCTTCCGGCTGCTCGCGCCGGCAGCGCAGCCGGCGATCGCGTCGGCGGCGACACGTCCTCGCACCAAGTTCGAGGCCCGAGGCATTGCCGCCGGCCGCAGCATCACCGACCTCGTTGCCTTGCGCACCTGAGGCACCTGCCGTCGGCCCACCAGCGCAGGCCAACCACCGCCGATCTGTTGTTTCGGGCCCGAATTCCGCGGAATTCGGGCCCGAAACAACAGATCGGCGTCTGGCGCGGCGGCGTGCGGCGCGCGGCCTCAGTCGATGAGGTCGTGGAGCACGATGGTGGCGTTGCGGTCCTGCCCCACGCCGACGGCGCTCACGCGGCAGTTCGAGATCTCCTCGAGGTAGCGCACGTAGGCCTGCGCGTTGGCGGGCAGGTCGGCGAACTCGCGGGCACCGCTGATGTCGGACTGCCAGCCCGGCAGCTCCTCGTACACCGGCACCGCGTGGTGGAAGCCCGTCTGTGTGTCGGGCAGCTCGGTGACGCGCTCGCCATCGACGTCGTACGCGACGCACACCGGGATGCGCTCCCACGACGACAGCACGTCGAGCTTCGTGAGGAACAGGTCGGTGAGGCCATTGACGCGCGACGCGTAGCGGGCGATCACCGCGTCATACCAGCCGCAACGGCGCGGGCGACCCGTGGTGACGCCGCGCTCGCCGCCGATGGTGCGCAGCTGCTCGCCATCGTCGTCGAGCAGTTCGGTGGGGAACGGGCCGGAGCCGACGCGCGTGGTGTAGGCCTTCATGATGCCGATGGTGCGCGAGATGCGCGTGGGGCCGATGCCGGCGCCCGTGCAGGCGCCGCCCGCCGTGGGGTTGGACGACGTCACGAACGGGTAGGTGCCGTGGTCGACATCGAGCAGCGTGCCCTGGCCACCCTCGAGCAGCACCACCTTGCCGGCGTCGAGGGCCTGGTTGAGCACGAGCGAGGTGTCGGCGAGGTGGGGGCGGATGCGCTCGGCGTACTGCAGCAGGTGCTCGACGATGCGATCCACCTCGAGAGCGCGACGGTTGTACACCTTCACGAGGATCTGGTTCTTGCTGTCGAGGGCCGCCTCGACCTTCTGCGCGAGGATCTTCTCGTCAAAGAGGTCCTGCACGCGGATGCCGACGCGCGAGATCTTGTCGGCGTAGGTCGGGCCGATGCCACGCCCCGTGGTGCCGATCTTCGACTTGCCGAGGAAGCGCTCAGTGACCTTGTCGAGGGTCACGTGGTACGGCGTGATGAGGTGGGCGTTGCCGCTGATGAGCAGCTTCGAGGTGTCGATGCCCTGCGCGTGCAGGTTGTCCATCTCGTGCAGCATGACGCCCGGGTCGATGACGACACCGTTGCCGATGACGGGCACCACGTCCGGCGTGAGGATGCCGGACGGCAGCAGGTGCAGGGCGAACTTCTGGTCGCCGATGACGACGGTGTGGCCCGCGTTGTTGCCACCCTGGTAGCGCACCACGTAGTCGACGCGCGACCCCAGCAGGTCGGTGGCCTTGCCCTTGCCCTCGTCGCCCCACTGGGCGCCCACAAGCACGATCGCCGGCATCAGCGTCTGCCCTTCTCGTGAACCAAGCGCAGAACACCGAACCGGCGTTTGCCTGCGGATTCTACCGGAGGGCATCCCGCCGAGGGCAGGGGCAAGCGTTGGACCAGCCGCTCCACGGAGATCCAGCGCATCCGCCCAGGGCGTGGCGGCCCGGCCCACAGCATGCACGACGGGCGCCCCCGTGGAGGGGACGCCCGTCGAGGATGGCGATTGGCCTTACTTGATCTTGGTGCCAGTGGAGCGCAGGTCCTCGCAGGCGAGCACGACGCGGGCGGCCATGCCCTTCTCCGCTGCCTTGCCCCAGGCGCGGGGGTCGTAGGCCTTCTTGTTGCCGACCTCGCCGTCGACCTTGAGGACGCCGTCGTAGTTCTTGAACATGTGGTCGGCGACCGGACGGCTGAACGCGTACTGGGTGTCGGTGTCGATGTTCATCTTCACGACGCCGTAGTCGAGGGCCTCGCGGATCTCGGACAGGAGCGAGCCGGAGCCGCCGTGGAACACGAGGTCGAGGAACTTCGGCTTGCCGAACTTGGCCTCGACGGCGTGCTGCAGGTCGTTGAGGATCGACGGTGTGAGCACCACGTTGCCCGGCTTGTAGACGCCGTGCACGTTGCCGAAGGTGGCGGCCACGAGGTAGCGGCCACGCTCACCGAGGCCGAGGCGCTCGACCGTCGCGATGGCGTCGGCGGGCGTCGAGAAGAGCTTGGCATCGTGCTTGGCCTCGATGCCATCCTCTTCGCCACCGACGACGCCGATCTCGATCTCCATGATGGTGCGCGCGGCGGCGCACTTGTCGAGCATGTCGTCGGCGACGTCGAGGTTGTCCTTGAGCGACACCGAGGAGCCGTCCCACATGTGGCTCTGGAACAGCGGCTCGAGGCCGCGCTTCACGCGGTCGATCGAGATGTCGACGAGGGGACGCATGAAGCCGTCCATCTTCGCCGGCGGGCAGTGGTCGGTGTGCAGCGCGATGTTCACGTTGTACTTCGCGGCCACGATATGGGCGAACTCGGCCAGGGCCACCGCACCGGTGACCATGTCCTTCACCGTCTGGCCCGAGGCGTACTCCGCGCCGCCCCACGAGATCTGCACGATGCCGTCCGACTCGGCCTCAGCGAAGCCCTGGATGGCCGCGACGATGGTCTGCGACGACGAGCAGTTGATGGCGGGGTACGCGAACTGACCGGCCTTGGCACGGTCGAGCATCTCGGAATAGACCTCGGGCGATGCGATGGGCATGCTCAACTCCATGGGGTGAGGGGCGGCCGCCGGCGGCATGCCGGTGGGCGTGCCGCCCATTCTTCCAGACGCCGCTCGTCGCGCGAAACGGGCCGGTAGTCTCCTACGAGACCGTCTCCGGCTCGACCCAGCGGAGGTTGCGCACGGCGGGCTCGAACAGGGGCAGGGCGAGCACCACGGCCGTGAGCACGGCCGAGCCGATGAAGAGGGTGCGCAGGCCGAAGGCGGCGATGATGGGCCCGGCCACGGCCATTCCGAGCGGGCCGAGCAGCAGTGACCCCATGGCGTCGAAGGCCGACGCGCGCGAGAGCGATTCGCGCGGGATGTGCGTCTGCATCGTCGTGCCCCAGAGCACGCCCCACATGTCGTAGCAGATGCCGAGCCCGAAGGCGCAGGCGACGAGCAGCGGGAAGGGCGCCGGCCAGGCGAGGGCGAGCAGGTAGATGGGGATGATGATGGAGACGAGCAGGCAGAGCACGAGTGGCCGTGACGGTCGGATGCGGGTGGCGATGATCGCGCCCGTGAGGTAGCCGATGGTCTGGCCGGTCTGCACGATGGCCCAACTGGCGGCACCGGAGAACTGCTCCTTCATGAGCACCGGGCCGCCAACGTCGAAGCCGCCGCGCATGCCGGCCATCGTCACACCGAAGGCCGCGACGATGACCCACAGCCAGCGATAGGAGACGAAGACGCGCCACCCGTCATGCAGGTCGCGCATCATGGACTCGCCGGACGGCTGCGCGGGCGTCTCCTGCCGCAACGTGAACACGAGCAGGCCCGCGACGAGGAAGGTGAGGCCGTCGATCACGATGGCGGTGCCCGGGCCGAGGAACGTGATGATGCCGCCGGCGACGGCAGCGCCGCTGATCATGCCGGCGTTGTTGGCGATGCCGATGAGGCCGTTGCCGCGCTGGAGGCTGCGCTCGTCGAGGAGCGCGGGCACGAGGCCCGGGAAGGCCGGCCACCAGATGGCGTTGAGCAGGCCGGCGATGACGTTGATGGCTGCTGCGATGGGCACGGTGGCGTGGTGCGTGAGGAAGAGGGCGCCATTGGCGACCACGAAGACGCCGAGGATGAGGTCGGTGGTCGACACGAGGAGGGCGCGCGGCAGGCGATCGGCGATGACGCCACCGAGCGGCAGCGCGAGGACGATGGCGAGCGCCTGCGCGGTGAGGACGATGCCGAGATCCTGGGCGGTGGCGCCTGGCAGGCCGAGGACCGCGAACGAGAGCGCGATGGGCGACATGCCGTTGCCGAGGTTCGACACGAGGCGCGCGATCCACAGTCGCCGGAAGCGACGGTCGGCGAACATCGTGCGGAAATCCTGCATCCCGGCATCCTCGCACACACCCTCCCGTGATCGGGCGCTCCTCCTTCGGCGCTTCACTCCTCGACGAGCCCGCGACACGCTGTGTCGCGAGGCTCGTCGAGGAGTGAAGCGCCGATAGGGCAGGCCGTGGGTGGGGGTCGATAGTGGCAGTTCGGGGGCTGGCGCGGAGCCGGCCGTCACGTCCGGCGGCTGTGCAGGAGGTTGCGCTGCGGGCCCGAGTGGCCATGTGGTGCGGGCGTTGCCCGGCGGGTGCGGGCGTTGCCCGGAAGGTGCGGGTGTCGTCCGGAAAGTGCGGGCGTTGCCCGACGGCAGTGTCACGCAAACATGCGTCGAACATGGGACGGATAGGCTCGCGCCATGCTGCTGAGCGTCCTTGCCCTCCTGCCGTCCTGGCTGTCTGCCGACGGCCTCATCAAGGCCTTCGGCAGCTTTGCCATCTACGGCGTCATGGCCGTCATCTTCGCCGAATGTGGCCTGCTCATTGGCATCGTCTTCCCCGGCGACTCGCTCATCTTCGCCGTCGGCATGTTCACCGCGACGGGCGTGCTGCACCAGCCGCTGTGGTTGTCGCTGGTGCTCGTCTCCATCGCTGCGATCGTCGGCAACATGACGGGCTACTGGCTCGGCGCCTCCGTCGGCCCGCGCATCTTCACGCGCGATTCCCGCTTCTTCCGACCCGAGTACGTCGATCGCACGTCCGCCTTCTTCGAGCGCTACGGCAACCGCGCCATCGTGTTCGCGCGCTTCGTCCCGATCGTGCGCACCATCATCACCGCGCTCGCCGGCGTCGGGCACATGGACCGCAACCGATTCCTGCGCTACTCCACCATCGGCGGCATCCTGTGGGTCATCGTGAACGGGCTGCTCGGCTTCTGGCTGGGGTCGGTCGCATTCGTGCGCAACAACCTCGAGGTCTCGCTCGTGCTCATCGTCATCGTGAGCACCATCCCGATCATCGTCGAGGCGCGGCGCATGCGTCGCGACGGCCGCACCGCCTGACCCCACACCGCATCGCCTGCCACGATGGTGGCAGACCGCAGTAATACCTGACGCCCGACCGGTCCTACGGCATGGTGTTCCGTTTTCTGATGCATGCGCGGTCGCTGTACCGCTCATGCATGAAAATGCGGAATGCCGTTTGCGCTCAGGCGCCGAGTTGGCGCTCGGCTGCCTCAACGACATTGGCGACGAGCATGGCGCGCGTCATGGGGCCGGTACCGCCGGGCATCGGTGCCACCCAGCCGGCCACCTCGCGCACGGCCGGATCGACGTCACCGACAAGGCCGGCGTCCGTGCGCGTGATGCCGACGTCGAGGACCGCGGCCCCCGCCTTCACCATGTCGGCCTTCAGCATGTGCGGTACGCCCGCGGCCATGACGACGATGTCCGCGCGGCGCGTGTGCGCGACCAGATCACGGGTACCCGTGTGGCAGAGCGTGACGGTGGCGTTCTCGCTGCGGCGCGTGAGCAGCAGCCCAAGCGGCCGCCCGACGGTGACGCCACGCCCCACGACGACCACCTCGGCACCGTTGATCGGCACCTCGTAACGGCGGAGCAGTTCGACGATGCCCGCCGGGGTGCAGGGCAGCGGCGCCGGGATGCCGAGCACGAGGCGCCCGAGGTTCACCGGGTGCAGTCCGTCGGCGTCCTTCTCCGGCGCGATGGCCTCGAGCGCCGCGTCCGCATCGAGCCCCTTCGGCAGTGGCAGCTGGACGATGTAGCCGGTGCATGTGGCATTGGCGTTGAGCTCGTCGATGGCACGCATCACCTCCGCCTGCGTGGCCGATGCCGGCAGGTCGACGCGCACCGACTCGATGCCCACCTCGTGGCAGTCGCGATGCTTGCCGGCCACATACGAGTGCGACCCCGGGTCGTCACCCACGAGCACCGTGCCGAGGCCGGGATGGATGCCGCGCGCCTTGAGCACTGCGACCCGCTCGGCGAGCTCCGCCTTGATCGCCGCTGCCGTGGCCTTGCCGTCGAGGATGATGGCCGTCATTCGCGTCTCCTTCGCTCCGCCCCGACCGTAGCGCGGCGGCTCGACAGGTGCGAAACGACGAAGGTCCCGTTCACGCGGACGTGCTGCTGCACACGCCGCGCGGCAGGCGAGGTTCCATCACGTGGTGACGCGGCGCCTGGCCACACCGACGAGGATGCCGGCGAAGCTGAGGACGACACCCGCGTACACGGTGCCTGCGAGGTGCACCCCCGTCGCCAGGTCGATGCCGAGCGAACCCACGAGCTGGCCCCCGACGCTGGTGGCCGTGAAGAGCAACACCCCAAGCCGTTGCACCAGGACCGACGAGATGGCGATGTAGAGGACACCGATGATGCCGCCGGAGTAGATGAAGATGGAGTGCGACAGGCCGGGCAGGGGCGCCAGCGGCTGCGCCCCGAAGCCTGCGTTGGCGACCACGAGGAACAGCACACCAGTGGCGAAGTTGAGCCAGGTGGTGGCCTCGGGGCCCTCGGCGTAGTCGGTGATGTGCGCGTTGATGGCGCGCTGCACCGCCACAATGCCACCCGCCGCCAACGCCAGCAGCGACACCCAGCCGAACGAGCCCTCAAGCCGATCGGACACCGACACGGCGACCGCGACAACGGTGACCGCTGCAGTGACCACCCGTCGCGGGGTGATGTGGTGCCGCACCCCGGCACGGATGCCGAGGCGATCGACGAGCAGTGACAACGCCGACTGACCCGCGATGGTGGCGACGGAGAAGATCGCGACGCCCGTGTGCGGCACGGCGAAGGCCTGCACGATGACGAAGAACGCGCCCATCATGCCGGCGAACAGCTGCCATCGCGGCAGGCGCCCGTCGCGCGCAGCAGCCAGAATGGCCGCCAGCCCACGTCGCAGCCGTGATGAGAACAGCGCGAACACGGTGAGCACGATGAGGCCACTGCCGAAGGAGACCAACGCTGCCTCACGCGGGTCGCCGAGGAGCGTCGACAACTCGCCATTGGCACGCGACTGCACGGCGATGAGGGCACCCGACGCGGTGGAGACGGCGATGGTACCGAGCGGGATGTGGTGCGGATTGGTGCTCATCAGTGCAGGAAGTGCCGCGTCCCAGTGAAGTAGAGGCTCACGCCGGCTGCCTGTGCCGCGGCGATGACCTCCTCGTCGCGCACCGACCCACCGGGCTCGACGACCGCGCGCACGCCGGCGTCGATGAGCACCTGCAGGCCATCAGCGAAGGGGAAGAACGCATCCGATGCGCCCACCGCACCGCGGGCGCGTGCTGCACCGGCGCGCGACACGGCGAGCCGTGCGGAGTCGACGCGATTGACCTGGCCCATGCCGATGCCGACGGCCGCGCCGTCCGCCGCCAACAGGATGGCGTTGCTCTTGACGCAGCGCACGGCCCGCCACGCGAAGGCCAGGTCCGCGAGGGTCGCATCGTCACCGGGGGTGCCGGCCACGAGCGTCCACGAGGCCGGGTCGTCGCCCTCGGCGTGCAGGCGGTCGCCGTCCTGCACGAGGAGGCCGCCGCTGATGACGCGCATCTCGCGACGCGTGCCGGCATCGACTGCGGGAGCGACGAGCAAGCGGATGCTCGGCTTGCGGCTCAGGATCGCCACCGCCTCCGGCTCGAAGGCGGGTGCCACAACCACCTCGGTGAACACCTCGGCGACCTGCTCGGCCATGGCGCGCGTGACGGGGCGGTTCGTCGCGATGACACCCCCGAAAGCGGACACCGGGTCGGTGGCGTGGGCCTTGCGATGTGCATCGGCGATGTCGGAACCCGTGGCAATGCCACAGGGATTCGCGTGCTTGATGATGGCGACCGCCGGGGCGTCGAAGTCGTACGCGGCACGTCGCGCCGCATCGGCGTCAACGTAGTTGTTGTACGACATCTCCTTGCCGTGCAACTGCTCGGCGCCCGCGAGGCCGGGCGTGCCATCCATGTAGACGGCCGCGCGCTGGTGCGGGTTCTCGCCGTAGCGCAGCACGTGCGCACGCTGCCAGGTTGCCCCCACCCAGGCAGGGAAGCCGGTGCCCTCGTCCGTGGGCGCCACGACGCTGCCCATCCACGTTGCGACGGCCACGTCGTACGACGCCGAATGCACGTAGGCCTCCGCCGCCAGCCGCTGGCGCTGCGCCAGGGTGAAACCGCCATCCGCGAGTGCGGCCAGCAACTGCGGGTACTGCCCGGCAGACGTGAGCACCGCGACGTTCGCGTGGTTCTTGGCCGCCGCACGCACCATCGCCGGGCCGCCGATGTCGATCTTCTCGATGCAGTCGTCCTCGGACGCACCGGATGCGACGGTGTCGACGAAGGGGTACAGGTTCACGACGAGCAGCTGGAAGGCTGCGATGTCGAACTCCGCCAACTGCTCGCGATGCGACGCGAGCCGCACGTCGGCAAGCAGGCCGGCGTGGATGCGCGGGTTCAGCGTCTTCACGCGCCCGTCGAGGCACTCGGGGAAGCCGGTGACGTCCTGCACCTGGGTGACGGGGATGCCGAGGCCCGCGATGGTCGCGGCGGTGGATCCGGTGGACACGATCTCGACACCATGCGCATGGAGCGCCCGCGCGACCTCGTCCAGCCCGGTCTTGTCCCAGACCGACACCAGTGCCCTGCGGATCTCTCGCTTGTCCGTCATGCGATGGTCACCTTCCGGTCGTGCACGGTGAGGCCGTGCGCTGCGATGGCGCGGACGACGTCGACGAGCAGTCGCCGTTCCACGGACTTGATGCGCTCATGGAGCGTGGCCTCGTCATCACCCGGCTGTACGGGCACCCGCTCCTGCCGGATGACGGGGCCAGTGTCGACGCCGGCATCGACGACGTGCACCGTGCACCCGGTCTCGGCGACGCCGGCCGCGAGGGCATCGCGCACCGCGTGCGCACCCGGGAAGGCCGGGAGCAGCGCCGGGTGCGTGTTGATGATGCGGTCTGGGAAGTCGGCGAGCACTGCCGCCCCGAGGATGCGCATGAACCCGGCCGACACCACGAGGTCGGGGTGGAACTCACCAATGGCACCGGCGAGAGCCTCGTCCCATTCGACTCGGTCGGCGAAGTCATCGCGACGCACGACGCGCACCTCGAGACCGGCATCCTCGGCGATGGCGATGGCACCCGCGTCGGGCACGTCGGTGATGAGGGCTGCCACATCGAAGGAGCCGTCGCGGGCAGCGAGCAGGGCGCGCATGAGGCTGCCGGTCCCGGATGCCAGGACCACGAGCCGCAACGCCATGCGCGGAGTCTATGCGGCGGGCTCGCCGGACCGTCCCGCCCACCAGACGCGGGCGCGGTGGACGAGCTCCTCGACGAGCAGCGCCCCGAGCACCCAGCCGCCGAACGCGAGGGCCGCACGCCACCACACGGGCCCGGTGTCGACGAGCCGACCGGGCCCCACGCCACCGTCGGCAGCGAGGGCGAGCAGCCCGCCCGCCACGGTGGCGAGCAGCACCGTGAGCGCGCGGGGCGCAAGCGAGCGATCGCCGCGCAGTCGCAGGGCCATGACGAAGGCGATGATGGCCGGCAGCACGAGCAGCCAGCGGGCCACGGCCGGCACCGTCGCCGGCAGCAGCGCGAGCAGCGGTACGGGCGGAAGTGGCCCGAGCACGACGGCGCCGAGGGACACGGTGGTGCCGGCACCGACGGCGATGCCCGGCCCGAGGAGCACGGCCAGCGCCCACAGCACCGCAGTGGGTAGGTACAGCAGGTCCAGGGCAAGCACCTGCAGCACGGACGTGCCATCGCCGGCAACCGCCGACAGGACACCGGCGAATGCACTGTGGTGCGTGACCCCGAGGCCGAGCACGAGGACGAGGGCCACGGCAAGCAGGCTGCGCAGGCCGCTGCGCAGCGCCCGGGCCGCGAGGACGAGCGCCGGCGGCCAGGTGGGATCGAGCTCGCGGATCACCCCCGACCCGAAGCCGATGGCGGCGACAACGAGGGCACCCACAGCATCCCGCCACAGGGGGGTCGTGATGCCGTCCGCCTCGATCGAGACGGCGACGACGACCTGCACGGACATCGCCGCGGCCATGGCGAACAGCGCGCCGGGGAGGACACCGGCGGGCGTCGGGGCAGCGACGGCGTCCACGAGCCAGCGCGCGGCCCGCCGCTGCAGCAGCACGATGAGCAGGGTGACGAGCAGGGGCGGCAGGCCGAGGACCGCACCGTCCCACGTGAGTGCCCCGCCGTTGGCGATGAGCCATCCGGCCCCGGCCACACGCATGGCATCGCCGAACTGGCCGCT
>JAKALQ010000054.1 GCA_021824095.1 Actinomycetes bacterium | reverse complement strand
GCCGCCTGCAGGCGCTTGCGCCGCACTGCAGGATTCTCGGGCAGCGACGCACGCAACTGCTCCACCCAGGCACGGTCCGGCGCGATGGGGACGAGGTCGGGCTCCGGGAAGTAGCGGTAGTCCTCCGCCTCCTCCTTCGTGCGGCCCGGCGTCGTGAGCCCGGTGTCCTCATGCCAGTGGCGGGTCTCCTGCACGATGGTGCCATCGTCGGCGAGGACGGCCGCCTGGCGCTGGATCTCGTAGCGCACCGAGCGCTCGACGGAGCGCAGCGAGTTCACGTTCTTCGTCTCAGTGCGGGTGCCGAAGCGGGCCTCGGGCGACGGCCGCAGCGACACGTTGACGTCGCAGCGGAGTGAGCCCTGCTCCATGCGCACATCGGAGACACCGAGCCCCTTCACCACGTCGCGCAGCGCGGCCACATAGGCGCGCGCCACCTCGGGCGCATGACGGCCAGCACCGACGATGGGCTTCGTCACGATCTCGATGAGCGGGATGCCGGCCCGGTTGTAGTCGAGCAGCGAGTAGTCGGCGCCGTGGATGCGACCCGTGGCGCCGCCCTGGTGCAGGGCCTTACCGGTGTCCTCCTCCATGTGCGCACGCTCGATGAGGATGCGGAACTGCTTCGTGCCTTCGTCCGTCGGGACGTCGATGTCGAGCCAGCCGTTGAAGGCGATGGGCTCGTCGTACTGCGACGTCTGGAAGTTCTTCGGCATGTCCGGGTAGAAGTAGTTCTTGCGGGCGAAGCGGCACCACTCGGCGATCTCGCAGTTGAGCGCGAGGCCGATGCGGATGGCCGCCTCGACGCCCTGCTGGTTCACCGCCGGCAGCGCACCCGGCAGGCCAAGGCACACCGGACACACCTGGGTGTTCGGCTCGGCACCGAAGGTCGTGGGACAGCTGCAGAACATCTTCGTGTTGGTCGACAGCTCGACGTGCACCTCAAGCCCGAGCACCGGGTCGAACTGCTCGAGGGCATCATCGAAGTCCATGAGGACCGCGTGCTTCGTCATGGCGCAGCCACCTCCGCGGGCGTGTGATGGACGGGACGGGTGCTCGGCTGGGTAGGCCCGAGACCGGCAGTGTCGCGCGACGCACGGTCCGCGCCGTCATGCGAGTGGGTGGTCGTCATAGTGCCGGCGCCTCCGCGCACGAGGAGCGATGCGGCCGAACGCACAGTGGCCGAACGCACAGTGTCCGAATGCAAAGTGGCCACACGACGCGTCGCACACCGAGGGGCGCGGGCGGCGATGCCGTACGGGGGAATCGTCGTCGTCGTCATAGTGCTGGCGCCTCCGCGAGGATCCCATGGCCCCAGGCGGCGTGCAGTGCCGCCTCAAGGGCGCCACCAACCTCGTAGAGGCGGGCGTCACCCTTGATGGGGGCGATGATCTGCAGGCCCACCGGCAGGCCATCCTCGGGAGCGAGGCCGATCGGCAGCGACATGCCAGCGTTGCCGGCCAGGTTCACGGGGATGGTGGCAACGTCCTGCAGGTACATCGACAGCGGGTCGTCGAGCTTGGAGCCCAGCGGGAACGCCGTGGTGGGCGAGGTGGGCGAGATCAGCACGTCGCAGGTGGCGAAGGCGGCGTCGAAGTCGCGCTGGATGAGGGTGCGAACCTTCTGCGCCGAGCCGTAGTAGGCGTCGTAGTAGCCGCTCGACAGCGCGTAGGTGCCGAGCATGATGCGTCGCGTCACCTCGGGGCCGAAGCCGGCAGCGCGCGTGAGGCCCATAACCTGCTCAACCGAGTGATCGCCGTCGTCGCCGACGCGCAGGCCGTAGCGCATGCCATCGAACTTCGCGAGGTTGGACGAGCACTCACTCGGGAGGATGAGGTAGTAGGCAGCGAGCGCGTAGTCGAAGGACGGGCACGACACCTCCACCACGTCGGCGCCGAGCGAGGTGAGCAAGGCGACCGCCTCGTCGAAGCGCTGGCGCACGCCCGCCTGGAAGCCCTCACCGCCGAGTTCGCGCACGAGGCCCACGCGCACACCCGCGAGGTCGCGCCGCTGCGCGGCGGCCACCATGTCGGGCCACGGCATGTCGAGGGAGGTGGAGTCCTTTGGGTCATGGCCGGCGATGGCCATGTGCAGCATCGCGGTGTCCTCGACCGTGCGCGCACATGGGCCGGGCTGGTCCAGCGACGACGCCAGTGCCACGAGGCCGTACCGGGACACCGCGCCATACGTGGGCTTCACGCCGACCGTGCCGGTGACGGCAGCCGGCTGGCGGATGGAGCCGCCGGTGTCGGTGCCGATGGCCAGGGGCGCCTCGAATGCTGCGAGGGCAGCCGCAGAGCCGCCGCCCGAACCACCCGGGATGCGCGTGAGATCCCAGGGGTTGTGCGTCGGGCCGTAGGCCGAGTGCTCGGTCGACGAACCCATCGCAAACTCGTCCATGTTCGTCTTGCCGAGGATGACGATGTCGTTGTCGAGCAGGCGCTGCACCACGGTCGCGTTGTAGGGCGGGCGCCAACCTTCGAGCATCTTCGAGCCGCAAGTGGTCGGCTGCCCGCGCATGGCGAGGACGTCCTTGAGCGCGAGCGGGACACCGGCGAGCGGGCCCATCTGCTCCCCCGCGCGACGGCGCGCATCGATGTCATCGGCCTGCGTGAGCGTGTGCGCACGGTCGACATGGAGGAAGGCATGCACACGCTCGTCAACCTCGGCGATGCGATCGAGGTGCGCGACCGCGACCTCGCGCGCCGAGACCGCACCGGACTGCAGCAGGTCGGCAAGCTCTCGAGCCGACCGGCGAATGAGGTCGTCCATGATCACTCCTCGTCCAGGATGCGGGGAACGCGGAACCGGCCGTCCTCCTGCGCCGGGGCCATGGCGAGGGCGTCGAGGTTCGACAGGCCCGGCTGCACCACGTCGGGACGCAGGACGTTCACCAGCGGGACCGGGTGCGAGGTCGCGGGGACGTCGGCGCCGGCCACCTCCTGCACACGGGCCACGGACTCGATGATGACGCTCAACTGCTCGGCATAGTGGTCGAGCTGCTCGTCGGTCAGCGTGAGACGCGCCAACTTCGCAAGGTGCGCGACCTCCGCACGGGTGATTCCGGACATGCGAGGGAGTCTAGTTGCGGGTGTGACGCTGGGGTTTCCGACGCAACCCCGGGTCCAGCCCGCAGGCCGTGCCGGATCGCTTGACCTCGACGGCGGCGCTGCGCGCCTTACGCGCGTCGCTCATCCGAGCACGGGACGCACGCCTCCCCGCGCCCTCCCACGCGACCCCGGGTCCGGCCCGCAGGCCGTGCCGGATCGCTTGACCTCGACTGCGGCGCCGCGCGTGCGTCTGCGGAGACGCTCCTCCGGCACGGCCTGTGGGCCGGGACCATGGCGCACAGCAGCCAGCTCCGACACGACGCGCCGGCCCTCACCACGTCGCGCACACCGCGCGGGCCCAGCCACGCAGCGAGCACAGGGACGTGAGAACCCGACCGGACGAGAGGCGACCGCGCGGCGCCGGCCCCCCCCACCACGTCGCACACCGCGCAGGCCGAGCCACGCAGCGAGCACCGGAACGTGAGGACCCGGGCGGACGAGAAGCGACCGCACGGCGGCGCGGGTCAGTCGTGCAGGGCCTCGCCCACGTTGGCGCTGCAACCCGTTGTGCGGGACTCAGAGGCCGCGGTGCCGGATTCACCAGCATGCGACGATGTGGCATCCGTGGCCTCGCCGTCAGCTGGCCAGGCCCAAGGCAGGACCGGCTCCGCTTCATGGCGGTAGCGGCGGCCCAGAGGCGACACGAACTCGCAGGAACCGTCGACGGAGCTGCCCTCGATGGCCCAGCCACCGTGCGTCTTCTCCTGATGGTGCCGCACGCACAACGCACCGAGATTGTCGGTGCGCGTGGGTCCGCCATCCTCGTAGGGCACCGCGTGGTCACACTGGCAGCGATGCGCGGGCTGATTGCAGCCGGGATACCGGCAGGTGCGATCGCGCAATCGGATGAACTCGCGTTCCGACTCAGTGAGTTGGTAGCGACGCACCCCGACATCGAGGGCCCGGCCCGTTCGACCATCGACGAGCACGCGTCGGACAGTGACGAGGGCCGCGTCGGCCAGGAGCTCCCGTGCCGCCTGTGCGGGAATGGGACCCGCGCCCACACACTCGGCCGGGGTGTCGCTCAGGCCGAGGAAGGCCTCGAGCGTCATCACGAGATCGACATGCGCAGACAGGGAACTGGCGCCAGGCACCACCAGGGGCGGCGCAGCCCCCGTCCCCGCCCACACGGCGCCTGCGGTGGCACCCGTCAGATCGTCATGCGTTCCGGCCGGGACATCATCGGCGGCCGCACGCAGGCGCGCATCGGCCGCATCGACGCTGACAACCCCACCCGAGTCGGTCGGGTTCGGCATCCCGCCCGTACCAGCATCCGCCGACGCCCGGCCGGTCGAGACTGCAGGCACCACACTGGGGGCGAAAGCACGGGCCGGTACCTCGCCAATACCGGGCGAGCCCATGGCAGCAGGATGATCGCCCACCATGCCGATACCCGTTGGCCCTGCGGTATCCGAGCCTCGACGCGTGGCCGCCACATCGACCACTCCACGGTGCGCGCAGAACGCGTACAGCGCCTGCGTCCGCCGCAGCCCGATGGGTGCATCACCATCGGGAGCGGTACGCGCCGCACCATCAATCGCACGAAAGCACGCCGTCGCATGCTCGGACGGCATCACGGCCGTGATCATCGCCATGGCGTCAGGCAGGGCACGGAATTCCACCGACGACTGCAACGCGGCCGCCTGCGCCCGTCGAGCCGCGAAGCCGTCGGGGTCAAGCCGCGCGATGGTGTCGCGGACCTTGCGCCGCGTCTCGGCCACCGTGTGCGAGGCAGCGAAGGCACTCACGGCACTGTCGTACTGCTGGACGAGCTCCTCGCGGGCATGCGTGAGCTCCCAGACACGATCGGCGATGTCCGCCTCGGCGTCCGCGTCGCAGGCCATGGTGCGACGCGCAGTGGCGATGGCCCCATCGATGCTCGCGGTGAGGAGCCGCGCACCATCGGCGATCACCGTGATCGCCGCAGGCTGGATGACGCCCGAAGCAGCGGCCTCCGCCGCACTGCCGAGGTCGTTGCGCAACGACCGAGCCGCGTCGACGGCCGAGTGCGCCCTGGTGCTGCTCCACGAGAGTGCCGAGGCGAGTTCGCCCGCGCGCGCATCGGTGAGCTCGACATCATCACCACCGATCGGGTGCCGGGAGATGCGCGGGTGCGGTCCGGAGAACGCGACGAGGCCCGCTCCGAGACGTGCGTGAGTGGCCGACTCCAACCGCTGCGCCGCCTGGCAGTACGAGACCTGGGCATCCGGATCGAGCAGCAGCGGGTCGGTGTCGAACACGAGGGCCGCAAGCTCGGGTCCGGGAGGTGTGGCATCGAGCAGCGCGCGCGTGACCGCGTCATCACCACCCGCACGGAGGTCGGTGTGGACGACCGCGATCGCCGCGGCGAGGGCGGCCCGATCATCGCGGGACAGGTCGTGGAGGTCGATGGTCGCGAGCAGGTGCAGGGCCTGATCCACGACGGCGAGTCGAGCAGCGGCGAGGCGTGCCGCGTGCCCTTGGTCGGCGTCATCGAGCATGGCGAGGAGCCGCAGGGCGGCCACCCGGAGTTCGTCCCAGCGGAAGGCACCAAGGGGCAACTCATCGTTGGGCGACCCGGTGAGGACGGCGTTGGCCGCCCTGCCGACGCGCGACACCGCCGACCGCAACTGCGGATGCAACGGCACCGTGGGCAACGAAGCACTGGGCACTGATGGGGATGACATGACGACTCCTGGGTTCGCACGTCGCCATCAGGTGGTCGGGCATCCGATGGTCACCCTCACTCGCCCTCACCCGTGTCGACCGGGATTGTCAGGCGGGGTGCCAGCGTCTCGCGTGGGCTGCCCGTGCATGACAGACCATAGACGTTCAGGCAATGCCTGTCAAGGCAAAACCCCTTTATTCACAACAGGTTTTCGCGTTACAGCACAATCACATGCACCAGCGGGACATCATGCCGACCCCCACCGACAGCAGGCCGACGGTACCCACACCTCAGCCGCGCGCCACGGCGATCGCCGCGTCCATGCCCTCCTCGAGCAGCACCGCGAAGCGTTCCGCAGGCAACACCGGCACCCCGAGCTCCTCGGCCTTGGCCGCCTTGGAGCCGGCACCCTCCCCCACGACGACGAGGTGCGTCTTGCGCGACACCGACCCTGCCGCCTTGCCACCGCGCGAGGTGACGGCCTCCTCGGCGCCATCGCGCGTGTAGCCGGGCACCGACCCCGTGATGACGATCGTGAACCCGGCGAGCGGGTGCTCGCCCGCAGGGCCAACCTCGTCGGCCATGCGCACGCCGGCGTCACGCCAGGCGCTCACGATGTCGCGGTGCCAGTCGACGGCGAACCACTCGATGACGGCGTCGGCGATCTCGGGGCCCACACCGTCGATCTGCTGCAGCTCCTCGCGAGACGCAACAGCAATGGCATCAAGGCTGCCGAAGTGCCGCGCCAGCGCCTGAGCGGCCACCCCCTGCACATGGCGGATGGAGAGCGCGACGATGACGCGCCACAGTGGCTGCCCCTTGGCGGCCTCAATCTGCTCCAGCATCTTCAGTGCACCGGCCGACAGTTGCGGCCCGTCCTCTCCGCGCTTGGGATCGCGTGTGAAGAAGGGCACCGCACGCAGCCGCTCGGGGTCGATGGTGAACAACTCGCCCTCATCGCGCAGCACGTGCGCCTCCAACAACGCGGCTGCGGCCTGGTAGCCAAGCCCCTCGATGTCGAGGGCACCACGGCCCGCGAGGGAGAAGAGCCGCTCCCGCAACTGTGCGGGGCAGGAACGCGCGTTGGGGCAGCGCAGGTCGACGTCGCCCTCCTTCGCCGGCGCCAGCGCAGCACCACATTCGGGACAGTGCGTCGGCATGACAAACGGTCGCTCGACGCCGGTGCGCAATTCCGCGACGGGACCCACGACCTCGGGGATGACGTCACCGGCCTTGCGCAGCACCACCATGTCGCCGATGAGCACGCCCTTGCGGCGCACCACGTCCTGGTTGTGCAGAGTGGCGTTCTCGACCGTGGAACCGCTCACTCGCACCGGCTCCATGACGGCGTAGGGCGTGACGCGGCCCGTGCGGCCGACGCCCACGCGGATGTCGAGCAGACGCGTGGTGACCTCCTCCGGCGGGTACTTGTAGGCGATGGCCCAGCGCGGTGCGCGCGAGGTGGCACCGAGCCGGGCCTGCGTCGCACGGTCATCGACCTTGATGACGGCACCGTCGATCTCATGCTCGACGTCGTGCCGATGCCGGCCGGTGCGCTCGATGAACGCGGCCGCCTCATGCCAGGTGGGGACGACGGTGAAGTGGGTGCTCGTGGGCAGCCCCCAGGCCCGGAGCAACGCGTACGCCTGCGACTGCCGGGTGAGCGGCTCACCCTCGTACGCACCCACGCCGTGCACCGTCATGGCAAGGGGTCGCGACGCGGTGACCCGCGGATCCTTCTGCCGCAAGGACCCCGCGGCCGCGTTGCGCGGGTTGGCGAATGGTGCCCTGCCCGCGGCCACCAACGACTCGTTGAGCGACTCGAAGGCCGCGACCGGGAAGAACACCTCGCCCCGCACCTCGACCCGCGTGGGCACGGAGTGCTCGGGTGACGGCGTGAGCCGATGCGGGATGCCCGCGATGGTGCGGACGTTCACGGTGACGTCCTCCCCCACGCGCCCATCGCCGCGGGTGGCGGCCCGCACGAGCAGCCCGTCCTCATACAGCAGGTTGACGGCGAGGCCGTCGATCTTGAGCTCGCACAGCCAGCCATCGACGCCATCCGCGTCGCGCTCGACGCGCTGCGCCCAGGTGGCGAACTCCTCGGCGGAGAACACGTTGTCGAGGCTCATCATGCGCTCGAGGTGCTCGACCGGCTCGAAGAGGCTGGCGATCGCCCCACCGACATGCTGGGTGGGCGAGTCGGGGGTGCGCAGCTCGGGGAAGCGCGTCTCGAGGGCGATGAGCTCGCGCTCGAGCACGTCGTACTCGGCGTCGGACAACACCGGCGCATCGAGCACGTAGTAGCGGTACCGATGCTCGTCGATGAGCTCGGCGAGCTCCTTGGCGCGGGCCCGATCCGCGCTCGTCGCCTCAGCCACGGCACCCCTTCCGACGTCGGCGACCCTACCAACGGCCACCGACGACGGGACGGGTGCAGCGCCCAGCCGCGTGGGCACTACCCGTCTACCAGGAGGCGTGGAGCGGGCGCCCCTCGGCGTACCCAGCGGCCGACTGCACGCCGACGACAGCCCGCGCACGGAACGCTGCAAGGTCGTGCGCACCCGCGTAGGTCATCGCGGAACGCACGCCGCTCGTGATGCCGTCGAGCAGGTCCTCAACCCCGGGATGCGACTCGTCGATGAACATGCGCGACGACGAGATGCCCTCCTCGTACAGCGCCTTGCGCGCCCGGTCGAAGGCCGACTCCTCGCTCGTGCGATGCTGCACAGCGCGCGCCGAGGCCATGCCGAACGACTCCTTGTATCGCCGGCCATCCGGGGCCTGGTGCAGGTCGCCGGGTGACTCGAAGGTGCCGGCGAACCAGGAGCCGATCATCACGGCGCTGGCGCCCGCGGCGAGCGCGAGCGCGACATCGCGCGGGTGGCGCACCCCACCATCGGCCCACACGTGGCGACCGATCTCGTGCGCGGCCTCCGCGCACTCGAGCACGGCGCTGAACTGGGGACGACCCACACCCGTCATCATGCGCGTGGTGCACATGGCGCCGGGTCCCACGCCGACCTTGAGGATGTCGGCCCCGGCCTCGGCGAGGTCGCGGACGCCCTGCGCACTCACCACATTGCCCGCGACGATCGGCACGTGAGGCGCCACCTCGTCGCGCACGGGCCGCACCGCGGCCAGCGCATCGAGCATGCGTCGCTGGTGGCCGTGCGCGGTGTCGACCACGAGGGTGTCGACGCCCATCGCGAGCAGGGCCCGTGCCCTGCCGGCGACGTCGCCGTTGATGCCGAGGGCCGCGGCCACGCGCAGGCGCCCGTCACCGTCGAGTGCCGGGGCGTAGACGGTGGAGCGCAGCGCCCCCTGGCGCGTGATGATGCCGACGAGCAGGCCATCACCATCGACGACGGGCGCGAGGCGGCGGTTCGCCCGATGCAGGGCGTCGAAGGCCCCACGGGCATCGATGTCATCGCGCAGCACGAACATGTCGCGTGACATGACCCGCTGCACCTGCGTGAAGCGATCGGCGCCTTCGCAGTCGCGGTCGGTGATGATGCCGACGGGGCGGCCGTCCTCGACGACCACCGCAGCCCCGTGCGCACGCTTCGTGAGCAGGAGCGAGGCCTGCGCGACGGTCGTGGACGGTGGCAGCGACACCGCCGTCTCGAACAGCGGGTGGCGGGCCTTGATGGACGCGGTGACGTCGGCGACGACGTCGAGCGGGATGTCCTGCGGGATCACCGCGAGGCCACCACGTCGGGCCAGCGTCTCGGCCATGCGTCGGCCGGACACCGCCGTCATGTTGGCGGCGACGATCGGCACGGTGAGGCCACAGCCGTCAGGGGACGTGAGGTCAACGTCGAAGCGGGAGGACACCTCGGAGTACGAGGGGACCATGAAGACGTCCTCGTACGTGAGGTCCTGGGACGCGGCAGCAGGATTCAGGAAGCGCACGTGTCACGAGTGTACGGCCAGGCCCCGACACGCGGCAGCCCCGCGGTTCACCAGCCCGCGGTCCGCCAGCCCCGGGCGGGATCCCCCGACCGCTACTCCTCGACACCCTCGAGTTGGTCGTCGAGCACATGGGCGGCCTCGCGCACCCGCGCCATGGCGGTGCGGGCGGCTGCGAGGCTGCAGCCGCCAAGCCCGCACGTGGGGGTGATGACGACCGAGCGGGCGAGAACCCGGTCGTCGAAGCCGATGCGTGCGAAGCGTCGACGGATGGGCTCGACGGTGGCCGCCTCGGAGCGCACCGGGCGCGCCAGAGCAACATCATCGGTGGGGATGACACCTGCGACGAGGTCGATGCCGGCCTCGATGGCTGCGGCCAGGGCATCCTCGTCGGCGTCCCGCAGCAGCGACATGTCACCCGACAGTCCGCGATAGCCGGCGGCATGCGCCAGGTCGATGGGCCAGTGCGGGGCGCATGAGTGCAGCCACGGCGTCACGCCCGCGGCGGTGATGGCGGCGGCGAGGGCGGTGTGCCAGGCGCGGACCTGGGGCTCCTCGAGTGGCGGGATGCGACGCCAGCCGCTCTGCGTGCGCAGGGCCCCGCGCAGGGCGGCGTCGAGCGACGGCTCGTCCACCTGCAGCACCAGCTGTGCGTTCGGGAGGCGCCGGCGCAGATCCGCGAGGTGCCGGGCCACGGCCTCCCGATGGGCCTCGACGAGGTCGCGCAGCGCGCCCTCATCGGAGGCGACGCGCTCCCCACGTCGCAGCGCGATGGAGGCTCCGAGCGTGATGGGGCCGGCCAGTTGCACCTTCACCACGCTCGTAGCGTCGTGGCAGGCCTCCTCGAAGGTGTCGAGGTCCTCGCGCCAGTGGGCGTGTGCCCGGCGCATGGCAACGCCGGGGGTGTCGACGAGCCGCCATCCGGTGGGGGTGGTGTCGACGGCGAACTCCTGGGCCACGTCGACGAGCAGCGCCGCAGCGCGGCCGACCATGTCGGCGCCCGGCCCGCGCGCCGGCAGCTCGGGCAGGTGCACAAGATCAGGGAACTCACCGGTGACGATGCGCACCGCTTCGCGCACGGACGTGCCGGGCAGTGACCCGACCCCGGTGCAGCGGATCACGCAGGCACCCCACGTCGGGCCGCGGCCACCGTGACGGCGCCGATGACACGTGTGCCGTCGTAGAGGACGGCCGCCTGGCCGGGGGCGAGGCCTCGGATCGGCACGTGCGTTCGCAGGCTCGCGGTGTCGGAGCCGACGGCCGTGATGGTTGCCGGCACCTCAGCGGCGTGGGCGCGCACCTGCACCGCGATCTCGCTGCCGACGGCGGGCAGCGCGGCGGCCCAGTGGGCACGGATGCCGTCGACGGTGTCGACGTCGAGGAGCGTGGGCGGCCCGACGAGCACACGCCGACCCGGCACGTCGATGTCGGTGACGTAGCGCGGGCTGCCGTCGGGGGCGGGCACGGTGAGCCCGGTGCCGCGACGTTGGCCGATGGTGAAGCGGTAGGCGCCGTCATGCTGGCCGAGCACGGTGCCGGTGACGGCGTCGACGATGTCGCCCGGCTGCTCGCCGAGGCGTCCGGCCAGCCAAGCGGCGGTGTCGCCGTCGGCGATGAAGCAGATGTCGTGGCTGTCGGGCTTGTGGGCGACCGTGATCCCGCGGCGCTCCGCCTCGGCCCGCACCTCGGCCTTCGTGGAGTCACCGAGCGGGAACAGCGAGCGCTCCAACTGCCAGGGTTCGAGCACCCCGAGCACGTAGGACTGGTCCTTGCCCGCATCGACCGCCCGGTGCAGCTCCCTGCCGTCGGGGCCTTCGAGGAGGCGCGCGTAGTGCCCGGTGGCGACGGCGTCGAAGCCGAGCGCGATGGCCCGATCGAGGACCGCGGCGAACTTGATGCGCTCGTTGCAGCGCAGGCAGGGGTTGGGCGTGCGCCCGGCCGCGTACTCGGCGACGAAGTCCTCAACGACATCGCGACGGAACTGCTCGGCGAGGTCCCACACATAGAAGGGGATGCCGAGGACGTCGGCCGCACGACGGGCATCGCGCGAGTCCTCAAGGGAGCAGCAGCCGCGGGCTCCCGTGCGGAAGGACTGCGGGTTGTTCGAGAGCGCCAGGTGCACGCCGGTGACGTCATGGCCGGCGTCGACCATGCGGGCCGCGGCGACCGAGGAGTCGACGCCGCCGGACAGCGCGGCAAGTACCTTCATCGCAGCATCATCCCAGCCCGACGGGCCCGCGCCACGGCATCGGGCAGTGCCGCGAGCAGGGCGTCAACGTCAGCCTCCGTGGTCGTGCGCCCGAGCGTGCAGCGGATGGCACCGCGCGCCGTCGGCTCGGGCACCCCCATCGCGAGCAGGACGTGCGATGCCTGCGGGATGCCCGCCGAGCAGGCGCTGCCGGTGGACACGGCCAGAT
>JAKALQ010000006.1 GCA_021824095.1 Actinomycetes bacterium | reverse complement strand
CGAGGTGAAGAAGGCGCTGGAGGGCACCGACGTCGATGTCATCAAGGCCGCTGCGGAGAAGCTCGCCACCGCCTCGCAGGCGCTCGGCGCCGCGATGTACCAGGCCGACGCTGCCGCTGGCGCGGGTGCGTCCGAGGGTGCTGCCGCCACCGACGAGGACATCGTCGAGGGTGAAGTCGTGGACGAGGGCAAGTGACCATGGCCGACGAGCAGGGTGCCGAGCGCCCGGACGAGCAACCGTTCGTGGTGCACGACAAGCGCAAGATCGATCCCGAGACCGGTGCCCCGCGGGCCGCGGGGGAGCAGCAGGGCGGCGAGCCCGCCCCTGATGCGCCGACCGGAGCGGATGAGGCCGCAGCCTTCACCGACATCGCCATCGCCGAGCTCACCGCGGATGTGCAGCGCATCCAGGCCGAGTACGCGAACTACCGCAAGCGTGTGGAGCGCGATCGCACGTTGGCGCGTGACGGTGCCATCGGCGAGGTGCTCGGTGCCCTGCTGCCGGTGCTCGATGACCTGCAGCGGGCGCGCGAGCACGACGAGTTCGCGGGTGCGCTCAAGGCCATGGGCGAGTCGGTCGAGGCGGTCGCGCGCCGCTTCGGCCTCGAGACCTACGGCGACGTCGGCGAGGAGTTCGATCCCGCCGTGCACGAGGCACTCACGCACACGACGGCGGACGACGCGGGTGACGCCCCCGTCACCGTCGTCACCGCCGTCTACCAGACGGGCTACCGCCATGCCGGACGCGTCCTGCGGCCGGCCCGGGTGGGCGTCGAGGATCGGGCGGCCGGCGCCTGATCGCGTCGGCCCCACCGCCGCCATGGACTTCGGAGGGAGGTGCGGCACATGAACCAGGACTGGCTGGAGAAGGACTTCTACAAGACGCTCGGTGTGAGCCAATCGGCCACCGCCGATGAGATCAAGAAGGCCTACCGCAAGCTGGCGAAGGAGCTGCACCCCGACGCCAACCAGGGCGACCCGAAGGCCGAGGAGCGCTTCAAGGCGGTGTCCGAGGCGTACGACGTCGTCGGCAATGATGCGTCGCGCCGTGAGTACGACGAGGCGCGCGAGATGTTCGCGCGCGGCGGCTTCCCCGGCGGTGCGGGCGGCTTCCCCGGCGGCGGCTTCCCCGGTGCCGGCGGCTTCAACATCGACCTCGGCGACCTCTTCGGCGGCGTGTTCGGCGGCGGTGGTGGCCCTCGGCCCCAACGCGGCAACGACCTCGAGACGCGCACCACGCTGTCCTTCGCGGACTCCCTGCGCGGCGTCACCATCCCGTTGCGGCTCAGCGGGGACGCGCGCTGCGACACCTGCCGTGGCACGGGTGCCCGCCCCGGCACCACGCCGCGCCAGTGCCCCAGCTGCCAGGGCTCCGGGCACACGCAGCGCAGCATGGGCGGCTTCGGTTTCTCCGAGCCCTGTCGCGAGTGCCGTGGTTCCGGCACCGTCATCGACGATCCCTGCCACGAGTGCCGCGGCAGCGGGGTTGTGCGCACCACCCGCACCGTCCAGGTGCGCATCCCTGCAGGCGTCAAGGACGGGGCGCGCATCCGCCTCGCCGGTCGGGGTGGGCCAGGCGCCAACGGTGGGCCGGCCGGCGACCTCTTCGTCATCGTGACCGTCACACCCCACCCGGTGTTCGGCCGCAAGGACGACAACCTCACCATCACCGTGCCCATCTCCATCGCGGAGGCCACACTCGGTGCCACCGTGCCGGTGCCCGTCGTCACGGGCGGTTCTGTGTCGCTCAAGGTGCCGGCAGGCACGGCCCATGGCACGAAGTTCCGTGTGAAGGGCCGGGGCGTGCCGAACGCCAAGGGCCGCGACGGCGACCTCGTCGTCACCGTTGAGATCGCGGTGCCGCACAAGCTGTCGAAGCAGGCACGGCAGGCGCTCGAGGAGTACGCGAAGGCAACCGAGGGTGACGACCCGCGTGCCGAGCTGCTCGAGCGCGCCGCGCGCGCACCCCGCATCGAACCGGAGCCGTGATGCAGCCCATCACGCCCGACATCGACGCGCCCCTCTACGGCATCGGCGTCGCCGCCGCCATGGCCGGCATGCACCAGCAGACGCTGCGCCAGTACGACCGGCTCGGCCTCGTCGTGCCGGTCCGCACTGCGGGACAGACGCGCCTGTACTCGCTGCGCGACATCGCGCGGCTGCACGAGATCGCCGCGCTCTCCTCGGAGGGCGTGAACCTCATCGGCATCGCGCGCATCCTCGCGCTCGAGACCGAGAACGCACGGCTCCGCGACCGCATCGCGGAGCTCACCAACCAGACGAATTCCACGGCCGTCGTCGTCTGGCGGCCACACCAGCGTCGCGGGTTCTGACGCACGCACCACGGTCATCAAGCACCACGGAGGACCGACCATGGCAACCCAGTTCACCAACCGCGCCCAGGACGCCCTGTCCACGGCCGCCCGCACCGCAGGCGCCAAGGGCAACCCCCAGCTCGAGCCACTGCACCTGCTCACCGGGCTGCTGGAACAGGGTGAGGAGAGCATCGCCGTCGCCCTGTTGCGCGCGGTCGGTGCCGACCCCATCGCCCTGCAGCAGCGAGTGCGCACCGCGATCGACGCGCTGCCGGCGGCCACCGGCTCGTCCGTGTCGTCGCCCTCGCCATCGCAGGCCCTGCAGCAGGTGCTCGTCGCTGCTGACACGCTGGCCCGCGATCGTGGGGACGAGTACGTGTCGACCGAGCACCTGCTCATCGCCTGCGCCCAGAAGGGCGACACCGCACCGCTGCTCACGCAGGCTGGTGCCACGGCCGACCGATTGGCGGCGGCCCTCGAGCAGCTGCGCGGCGGTGAGCGCGTCACGAGCGCCGAGCCTGAGGCCTCGTTCCAGGCGCTCGAGAAGTACTCCATCGACCTCACACAGCGGGCCCGTGACGGCAAGCTCGACCCCGTCATCGGGCGCGACACCGAGATCCGTCGCGTCGTGCAGGTGCTGAGCCGACGGACGAAGAACAATCCCGTGCTCATCGGCGAGCCGGGTGTCGGCAAGACGGCCGTCGTCGAGGGACTTGCCCAGCGCATCGTCGCCGGCGACGTGCCGGATTCGTTGCGCGACAAGCGCCTTATCGCCCTCGACCTCGCGTCCATGGTGGCAGGGGCCAAGTACCGCGGCGAGTTCGAGGAGCGGCTCAAGGCCGTGCTCAAGGAGATCGGTGCGAGCGAGGGTCGCATCATCACCTTCATCGACGAGCTCCACACCGTCGTCGGCGCGGGTGCCACCGGTGAGGGCGCCATGGACGCGGGCAACATGTTGAAGCCCATGCTCGCGCGCGGTGAACTGCGACTCGTCGGCGCCACCACGCTCGACGAGTTCCGTGAGCACATCGAGAAGGACCCGGCGCTCGAGCGTCGCTTCCAGCAGGTGCTCGTCGGTGAGCCGAGCGTCGAGGACACCATCGGCATCCTCCGTGGTCTCAAGGAGAAGTACGAGGCACACCACAAGGTGACGATCAGCGATGCCGCCCTCGTTGCGGCCGCAACGCTCTCCGACCGCTACATCACCTCCCGCTTCCTGCCCGACAAGGCCATCGACCTCGTCGACGAGGCGGCCTCGCGCCTGCGCATGGAGATCGACTCCTCGCCGGTCGAGATCGACGACCTGCAGCGTGCCGTGGACCGCATGCGACTCGAGGAGCTCGCACTCGCACGCGAGACCGATGAGGCCTCGGCGGAGCGGCTGCGTCGCCTCCGTGTCGAACTCGCATCGAAGGACGAGGAACTGCGCGGCCTCAAGGCGCGCTGGGACCGCGAGAAGCAGGAGCTCGATCGCGTCGGCGGCATCCGCGAGCAGATCGACCAGCTGCGGGTGCAGGCCGATCGTGCACAGCGTGAGGGTGACTTCGAGCGCGCGTCCCGTCTGCTCTACGCAGAGATCCCGGCGCTCGAGCGCGAGCTCGAGGCCACGGCATCGGCGGCCGCCGACCATGCCGCGATGGTGAAGGAGCAGGTGGGCCCTGACGACATCGCCGAGGTCGTGAGCGCGTGGACCGGCATCCCCGCCGGCCGCATGCTCGAGGGCGAGGCGCAGAAGCTGCTGCGCATGGAGGACGAGCTGGCGCATCGCATCGTCGGCCAGCGGGCCGCCGTGCAGGACGTGTCGGACGCGGTGCGCCGCGCACGTGCTGGCATCGCCGACCCCAACCGTCCGACGGGCTCCTTCCTGTTCCTCGGCCCCACGGGCGTGGGCAAGACCGAGCTCGCGAAGGCCCTGGCCGCGTTCCTCTTCGACGACGAGCGTGCCATGGTGCGCATCGACATGAGCGAGTACTCGGAGAAGCACTCCGTCGCCCGCCTTGTCGGCGCCCCGCCCGGCTACGTCGGCTACGAGGAGGGCGGGCAGCTCACCGAGGCGGTGCGCCGTCGCCCGTACACGGTGGTGCTGCTGGACGAGGTCGAGAAGGCGCACCCCGAGGTGTTCGACATCCTCCTGCAGGTGCTCGACGACGGGCGGCTCACCGACGGGCAGGGGCGCACGGTGGACTTCCGCAACGTCATCCTCGTGCTCACGTCCAACCTGGGCTCCACCTTCCTCGTCGACACCAGCCTGCCCGAGGAGGAGCGGCGCGCGAAGGTCATGGGCATCGTGCGGCAGGCGTTCAAGCCCGAGTTCCTCAACCGCCTCGACGACGTCGTCATGTTCGATGCCCTGTCGAGCGACGACCTTGCGGGCATTGTGCGCATCCAGCTCGAGGCCCTCGGCCGTCGCCTCGCCGATCGTCGACTCACGCTCGACGTGAGCGATGCCGCGGTGGACTGGCTGGTGGAGCGGGGCTTCGACTCGCTCTATGGGGCGCGGCCGTTGAAGCGGCTCATCCAGACCGCGATCGGCGACGCGCTGGCCCGCCGCATCCTTGCCGGCACCGTGCAGGACGGCGCCACTGTGCATGTCGATCGCGCCGGCGACGGTGACCTCGTCGTGTACTGACGGCGACGCGGCTCCTACGCTCGGACCATGGCCACCGCTCTCGTCACCGGCGCGACCGCCGGCATCGGCAATGCCTTCGCCCGCCTGCTCGCGCGGCAGGGCTTCGACCTCGTGCTCGTGGCACGCGATGAGCCGCGGCTGCTCCGCGTGGCCGACGAGCTGCGTGCCACCTACGGCATCGCGGTGGAGCCCTTCCGTGCGGACCTCTCGCGATACGACGAGTGCGCCTGGGTCGAGCAGCGATTGGCTGACGCGCAGCGCCCCATCGACGTGCTCGTGAACAACGCCGGCTACACGGTCGACCAGCGCTTCGCCACCGGCGACCTGCTGGCCGAGCAGGCCATGTTCGACGTGCTCACGCGTGCCGTGATGCGCCTGTCGCACGCCGCTGTGCGCCCGATGATGGCGCGTCGCTCGGGCGTCATCATCAACGTGAGCAGCGTGGCGGGCTGGATCCCGCAGAGCACGTACGGCGCCGCGAAGAGCTACGTGACGGCGTTCAGCCGCGCGCTGCGCCGCGAGGTGCGTCGTTCGGGCGTCAAGGTCTCGGCGCTGTGCCCCGGCTACACCGCCACCGAGTTCCATCAGCGGGCCAACTACGCCATGGGCCGCGTGCCCCGCTTCATGGTGCTCGACGCCGACGCCGTCGTCGCGCAGGCCTGGCGTGACGCCCAGCGCGGCCGCGCCCTCAGCATCCCGGGCGGCGTGTACCGCGTCACCCGCTTCCTGCTCCGCTTCGCCTACTGACGTCGCGCGGGGTTGTCCGCCCTAGGCTTGCGCCCATGACGAATGCGCGCGACCAGCTCCGCGACGAGATCCTCCGCAAGGCCGTGGTGCACGGCAAGGTCATCCTGAGCAGCGGCCGTGAGGCCGACTACTACGTCGACCTGCGACGCGTCACCCTCGATGCGGTCGCGGCGCCGCTCGTCGGCGACGTGATGCTCGACCTCACCGCCGACCTCGACTTCGACGCCGTCGGCGGGCTCACGCTCGGTGCCGACCCGGTGGCGACGGCCATGCTCCATGCGGCCGCGCGCCGCGGTCGTCGCCTCGATGCCTTCGTCGTGCGCAAGGCGGAGAAGGCCCACGGATTGCAGCGCCGCATCGAGGGTCCGGATGTCACTGGCCGACGCGTGCTCGCGGTCGAGGACACCTCGACGACCGGCGGTTCCGTCATGACGGCGGTGGAGGCCCTGCGTGAGGCGGGTGCCGAGGTCGTCGGCGTGGCCGTCATCGTCGATCGCGGCGCCGGCGCCCTCATCGAGGAGCAGGGGCTCGGCTACCGGGCCGCCTACACGCTGGCCGACCTGGGGCTCTGAGCCCCGGCTGCTGACGGTCGCCCGCTCCATCTCACCTGCGCGATCTGTTGTTGTGGGCCCGAATATCGCAGGATTCGGGCCCACAACAACAGATCGTCGTGTTGGCGCGGCCCGTCAGGCGGGGAGCGTGGAGCGCAGCGGCCCGATGGTGAAGGGACGCGTGAAGGGGCCGACGCCATAGCCGTTGCCCGCTCGTGCGCGACACGTGTAGGTGAGCCGCGGTCGCAGCCCACGCACCGTCACCGCGGCGCCCCGTGCCTGCGCCTTCATCGTGCCCGTGCGTGCGGTGCACACCACCCGATGGAAGGTTGCCGCGGCGTCCCCGGGCACGATGGGGGCGAAGCGCACCACCGACGTGCCGGACGCCGTGCGTCGTGACACGGCGGTGACGCGGGGTGCCGTCGGGGCGCCATTCACCACCACCGTGGTGGCGCCGGTGGGCACGCCGTTGGGGCTCACGGCCGACACCCGGTACACGCCGCCGATGGTGAGGTCCGTGATGGTGCAGGTGGCGAGCAGGCCCGGCATCCGCACCTCGGCGTAGCAGGTGGACGCCTCGCCGGAACGCTCCGCGAGCACCGCCCAGGTCCCCGTCGACCACACCTCGCCCGTGACCACGACGGTCATCGCGTGCGGCCCGCCCGAGGCGATGGGGTCGGTGACCGGGAGCGCCGCGATGAGGCCCGGCATGGTCGTGTCGAGGCGGGTGTAGACGCCCGGCAGGCCGGTGGCGCAGCCGTGTCCCCAGGACACGAGACCGACGAGGCGTGGTGCACCAGTGGTGCCGGTGACGACGAGCGGCCCGCCGCTGTCGCCGCGGCAGGCGTCGACGATGCCCGTGCTGCTGTGCCCTTGCCCGCACAGCATGGTCGTGGCGTCGAACGCGCCGGGGTAGGCGTCGGCGCAGGCGTCCGCGGGGAGCAGGCCGATGGTGCCGGACTGCGCCGAGACGGGCGCGGTGCCAGTCGGCAGCAGGTCGCCCCAGCCGGCCACGCGTGCCGTGGCCGTATCGGCCGCTGGTGCCCTGGCGACCGTGACGAGCGCGGTGTTGTCGGGAGCCCCTGCCAGTCGCAGCAGCGCCAGGTCATAGCGCTGCGTTCGAGGGTCGTAGCGCGGGTCGACGAGTACGGAGATCACGGGCAGCACCCGGCGAGGCCCGGCCATCTGCGCGAGGCTCGGGGTGCCACCACCGACGACGAGGTCGGCCGCGGACAGCGGGGGCAGTCCCGGCGGCCGGACGCAGTGGGCTGCCGTGAGCACGATCGTGGGTGAGACGAGGGCACCCGCGCAGAACTGCGCCGTGTACATGCCGTTCGCGAGGTCGGACTGGTGCCCGGCGCAGGCAGGAGCGGTGCTCGTGGGGCTGCATCCGATGGCCACCATGAACGACCAACTGCTGTCCGTGACCTGCTGGCCGTTCACCACGGCCTGGCTGGGCGGTGCGGCCACGACGAGGCCGAGCAGGAGCATGGCGGTGGAGAGGAGCGTCATCACGACACCCCGGCGCCCTCGGCTCATGCCGGCGTCGCGATCGCGAGGGCGACCACCCCGAGCAGGAGCGCCCCGAGGCAGACGAGGTCGGTGTGCCGCCTGCGCACCTCAAGCCAGCCGATGCGTCGCTTCGGCAGCAGCAGGCGCAGGCCGAAGGCCCAGGCGATGGCGACCGCGAGCAGCCATGCGCACCAGCGGAAGTCGATGGCGATGGCGGCAATCGACAGTATGACGAGCGCCAGCACCGAGAGCGACGGCCATTGACTGCGGAGTCGACGCGGGATCGACTGCGGCATCACGACCACGTTGTCCGCGACGGGCGGCACGAGGCGCAGTCGTCGCTCACCCGCTGCCGGGTCGTGGGCATGGGACATGGATCACACGCTACCGCCAAACGTCACGACCGGACTCTGGGAAGTGGCCCTGAAGACGGCGACTACGATTCCAATGCCGAATCACGTGGAGGAACCATGGCGCGCAAGGGCAAGGCAACGGTGGTGGGAGCTGGCTTCTACGGCTCGACCACGGCGATGCGTCTCGCCGAATACGACGTCTTCGAGACCGTCGTGCTCACTGACATCATCGAGGGCAAGCCCGAGGGGCTCGCACTCGACATGAACCAGAGCCGTCCCATCGAGGGCTTCGAGACCAAGGTCATCGGGCAGTCGACCGGACCCAACGGCGAGGGCTACGAGGCCATCGCCGGCTCCGATGTCGTCGTCATCACGGCGGGCCTGCCGCGCAAGCCAGGCATGAGCCGCATGGACCTCATCGAGACCAATGCGAAGATCGTGCGCGGCGTGGCCGAGCAGGTCGCCAAGCATGCACCCGACGCGGTCATCATCGTGGTGTCGAACCCGCTCGACGAGATGACGGCGCTCACGCAGCTCGCCACCGGCTTCCCGAAGCAGCGCGTCATCGGACAGGCGGGCATGCTCGACACCGCCCGCTTCTCGCACTTCGTCGCCGAGACCCTCGGTGTGCCCGTCGGGTCGGTGCGCACCCTCACGCTCGGTTCGCACGGCGACACCATGGTGCCCGTCCCGTCGCGCTGCACGGTCGACGGCAAGCCGCTCTCCGAGCTGCTGCCGGCCGACACGATCGAGGAGCTCGTCGTGCGCACCCGCAACGGTGGCGCCGAGGTCGTCGCGCTGCTGAAGACGGGGTCGGCCTACTACGCCCCGTCGGCGGCAGCCGCGCGCATGGCGAAGGCCGTCATCGAGGACAGCGGCGCGGTCATGCCCGTGTGCGCCTGGGTCGATGGCGAGTACGGCATCGAGGGCGTGTACCTCGGCGTCGAAGCCGAGATCGGCAAGGGTGGTGTGCGCCGCGTCGTCGAGACCGCACTCACCGACACTGAGAAGGCAGGCCTGCTCGAGGCCGCCGTGGCGGTCCGCGCCAAGCAGGCCGACGTCAAGGACCTGTGAGGCATCGTGCAGAAGATCAAGGTTGCCAACCCCGTCGTCGAACTCGACGGCGATGAGATGACGCGGATCATCTGGCAGTTCATCAAGGACCAGTTGATCCTCCCGTACCTCGACATCGACCTGCGGTACTACGACCTCGGGATCGAGCACCGTGACGCCACCAGCGATCAGGTGACGATCGACTCCGCCAACGCCATCAAGCAATTTGGCGTCGGCGTGAAGTGCGCCACCATCACGCCCGATGAGGCGCGCGTCGAGGAGTTCGGGCTGCAGAAGATGTGGAAGTCCCCCAACGGGACCATCCGCAACATCCTCGGCGGGGTGATCTTCCGCGAGCCCATCATCATCAACAACATCCCACGCCTGGTGCCCCACTGGACGAAGCCCATCGTCGTCGGCCGTCACGCGTTCGGCGACCAGTACCGCGCCACCGATTTCAAGGTGCCGGGCAAGGGCAGCCTCACCGTCACCTTCACCCCGGAGGACGGTTCGGCACCGATGGAGTTCCACGTCTTCGACTACCCGGGCTCCGGCGTCGCGATGACGATGTACAACCTCGACGAGTCCATCCGCGACTTCGCCCGTGCGTCGATGCGCTACTCGCTGTCGCGCAACTACCCGCTGTACCTGTCGACGAAGAACACCATCCTCAAGGCCTACGACGGGCAGTTCAAGGACATCTTCGCCGAGGTCTTCGAGGCTGAGTTCAAGGCTGACTTCGAGGCCAAGGGGCTCACCTACGAGCACCGGCTCATCGACGACATGGTGGCCTCCGCACTCAAGTGGGAGGGCGGCTACGTGTGGGCCACGAAGAACTACGACGGTGACGTGCAGTCCGACATCGTGGCCCAGGGCTTCGGCTCGCTCGGCCTCATGACGTCGGTGCTCATGACGCCGGACGGCCGCACCATCGAGGCCGAGGCGGCGCACGGCACCGTCACGCGCCACTACCGCCAGCACCAGCAGGGCAAGCCGACGTCGACGAACCCCATCGCCTCCATCTTCGCGTGGACGCGTGGCCTGTACTACCGCGGCCAGTTCGACGGCACCCCGGCCGTGTCGGAGTTCGCCGAGACCCTCGAGCGTGTCTGCATCGAGACGGTCGAGAGCGGGAAGATGACGAAGGACCTCGCCATCCTCGTCGGACCCGACCAGCCCTGGCAGACGACGCAGGACTTCCTCGCGAGTATCGACGAGAACCTGCGCGCAGCCATGACGAAGTAGCACCACGGCTCCATCCGATGGCGCGGCACCCCGCAGGTGCCGCGCCATCGGCATGTCCGGGGCCGGCAAGCGCCAGCAACCGGGGGAGTGGTGGGATGGCGCGCGGTAGCGTGCCGGCGGCGAGGAGGACACATGCAGGACATCCAGTGGGGCATGATCGGGACTGGTGATGTGACCGAGCGCAAGAGCGGCCCGGCACTCATGCGGGCCGAGCACTCCGTGCTCCGCGGGGTCACCAACCGCACCCTTGCGAAGGCCGAGGACTGGGCGCGGCGCCACGGTGTGGACACGGTCTACGCGAGCGTGGACGCGATGCTCGCCGATCCCGCGATCGACATCGTCTACATCGCCACGCCCCCGGACGCGCACCTGCCGCTCACGCAGGCAGCGGCCGCTGCCGGCAAGCATGTGTACGTCGAGAAGCCCATGGCCCTTGATGCGGCTGGGGCGCGAGCCATGATCGAGGCATGCGACCAAGCGGGGGTGCGCCTCTTCGTGGCCTACTACCGACGGGCCATGCCCCGTTTCCAGCAGGTGCGCACCTGGCTGCGGGAGGGACGTATCGGCACGGTGTGCAGCGTCTCGGTGACCCTGCGCCACCCGCCCGCGCCGGAGGAGCGCTCCCGCGACACGCTGCCCTGGCGGGTGCGTGCCGAGGTGGCCGGAGGCGGGCGCTTCCTTGACGTGGCCGTGCACACGCTCGACCTGCTCGATGACTGGTTCGGCCCCATCGATGACGTCGCGGGCTTCCCGGCACAGCGGGCCGGGCTCTACGACGTGGAGGACACCGTGACGGCGGCCTGGCGCCATCGCAGTGGTGTGACCGGTACTGGCAGCTGGTGCTTCGTTGCCAGCGACAGCGAGGACCGAGTGGAGATCATCGGCACCGACGGCCGGATGACGTTCAGCTGCTTCGGTGACGAGCCCCTCGTGCTGCAGAGTGCTGGCGAGCGTGTCGAGGCGGACCTCCCGCGTCCCACGCACGTGCACCAACCGCTCGTGCAGGCCATCGTCGACGAGCTGCGCGGGGGTAGCCCGGCGCCCAGCACGGGCATGAGCGCACTGCGCACGACAGAGGTCGCCGATCGGGTGCTCCGAGGTTGATGCCCGTCGCCGGCAGGTCTGGACACGGTGGCTACGCTGCCGCCATGCGCGCCCTGGGAGCAGGTGACCCCTGGCATCAGCCCTCACTCGCCGAGTTGCGGCGATTCGGTGGCATCGACGCCCCGGTGTGGACCATGGGCATCGCGAACATCCTGCGTGCCCTCTCGCTCCTTGTCTTCAGCTGGAGCCCGCTCCAGCACCACGCCGTCCCGATCGATCGCCCCATCGGCGGTGTGCTGTCGCTGCTGCTCGGGATGGCCCTGCTGAACCCCCGCTGGCGTGTGCCGTGGTGGGTGCTGCATGCCAACGTCCTGGCTATCGTCGTCACGTCGTCCTGGTACATCGCCACGGCCACGGGAACCCTCGGCATCCCGCTCAACCTCACGGCGGTCGTGGCAGTCGTCGTGTACGCCGGGGCATGGTTCCGAGGCCGCGACCTCGCCCTGCACCTCCTCATCGTCGTGGTGCTCACCTTCCTGGGGCTCGTCGCCCACGGCGATCCGCGCGTCTTCCTCCTGAACTGGCTCGCGGCCATCATCTCCGGGGCCTATGCGTCGGCCATGGTGCACCTGCTCATGGGGCAGATCCTGCGCATGGCCAACCGCGACGCCCTCACCGGCGTGCTCAACCGGGCCGGCCTCATGACCATCACCGAGCGCCCAGGGCCGCCGGAGTCGCTCGTGCAGCCGGTGAGCGTCGTCGTGCTCGACCTTGACGGGTTCAAGCTGCTGAACGACAGCCGCGGGCACCTCGCCGGCGATGCGATGCTGGTGGAGGTGGGTCGCTACCTCGTGTCGCAGTGCCGCACGAGTGACGTTGTGGCGCGCACAGGCGGCGACGAGTTCGTGCTCATCCTCGGCGGCACCGAGCCGGATGCCGCCCGGGCCTTGGTCGAGCGGGTGCGCGCCGGCATGCCGATCGAGGCCTCCTTCGGCCTTGCCGTGTGGCGTGCCGGTGAGCCCTTCGATCGCGCGATGGCGGCAGCCGACGCTGCCATGTACGTCGACAAGGCAAGCCGCCAGGACGACCGCGCCTGACCGTCAGACGGGCAGGTGGTAGCCCGTGAGGGCGTGGCAGTCGTAGCCGTGCGGGTTCTTGCGCAGGTACTGCTGGTGGTACTCCTCGGCGCGATGGAACGGGTGGTGGGCAGCGTCGTCCATCTCCGTCGTGATGGGGCCGAGCCCCGCTGCCGCGAGCACCGCGGCGAACTCACGATGCGTGCGCTCCACCTCTGCCCGCTGCTCGTCGTCCGTCCAGTACACGACGCTGCGGTACTGCGTCCCGATGTCGTTGCCCTGCCGGTTGCCCTGCGTCGGATCATGGTGCTCCCAGAACACGCGCAGGATGTCACGCGTCGACACGAGTCGCTCGTCGTAGTCGACGCGCACCATCTCGGCGTGCCCGGTGCGCCCGGTGCAGACGAGCCGGTAGTCGGGGTCGGCCACATGCCCACCCTGATAGCCGACCTGCGTGCCCGTGACCCCCGGCACCGACCAGAATCGCTTCTCGGCACCCCAGAAGCAGCCCATGCCCACATAGATCGTCTTCATGTGCCGAGGGTAGGACGGGCGGCTGCGGCGTCCGCGCGTAGGGTGCCGCCATGCTCACCGTCGTGTCTGCCAACGTGAATGGAGTGCGTGCCGCCCTGCGCAAGGGCGGCCTCGCCGAGTTGCGGGCTGCGCAGGAGGCGGGCCGCGCCGACGTCATCTGCCTGCAGGAGGTGCGCGCCACCACCACCCAGCTCGAGGAGAGCCTTGCGGAGGCAGGCTTCACCGACGTGCACGTGGCGCATGACGAGTCGACGAAGGCGGGGCATGCAGGGGTGGCCCTGGTGTCGCGCGTGCCGCTTGCGGACGTCGCCTTCGGCGTGGGACCGGTCGAGTTCCGCCGCGTGGGCCGTTGGGTCGAGGCCACGGTGGACGCGGCGGGCACGCCCGTGAGACTGGCCTCGGTGTACGTGCCCACGGGCGATGCCACCGTCCCGGACAAGCAGGCGGAGAAGTATCGCTTCCTTGACGCCATGACGAAGCGCCTGCGTGCCCACATGCGCGCGGACGGCGAGGCGCTCGTCGTCGGTGACCTCAACGTGGCCCATCGCGAGGTCGACCTCAAGAACTGGAAGGGCAACCTGAAGAACGCGGGCTTCCTGCCGGAGGAACGTGCCTACTTCGACACCTGGCTCGGCATCCACGGGTGGGTGGACCTCCACCGACGTCACTTCGGCGACGTCGAGGGGCCCTACACCTGGTGGAGCAACCGCGGGCAGGCCTTCGACCGCAACGTGGGCTGGCGCATCGACTACCTGCTCGCGACCCCCGGTCTTGCCGGTCGGTGCACGTCGGTCGAGATCGGGCGTGCCGCGTCGTACGCCGAGCGCTGGAGCGACCACGCGCCCGTCTATGCAGCCTTCGCCTAGGAGGCGAAGAGGATCTCGCTGATCGCGAGTTCGAGGGGACGTTCCACGCCAAGCGCTGCCAGGTGTGATGCGCGCACGTGCAGTGGGGCTGCGGAGGTGACCACTGCGAGCACGCGTGACTTCAGCAGGTAGGGCATGCGGGTGCGGTCAAGCAGTGCACGCACCCGGCCGGCGACGTCGTTCACCGGGAGCCGCGGATGGCTGCCGATGCGCACCTCCAGCACTGACGTCGCGGGCACGTCGCGCACCTGCACCCGGATGCGGTCGCCGGTGCGCTGCACCTCGGCATGGTGGTCGAAGGCGCCGACGCGGGTGCTGATCCACTCCGCCGCAGCACCGCTCACGAAGGAGATGGTCCAGTCGCGCATCGCGGGGACGACCGATGCGGCGCCCTCCACCGCAGCCACGGTGAAGGTGCCGGTGGCCTGGTCGTAGCGCAGGCGTGTGCGGGCCACGGCAGGGTGCAGCGCGCCATCGTCCTCGATGAGCGTGCTGTGGCCGTCAGCGCCGACGACGACGAGCACCTCGAGGTGCGTGGGTGGCTGCGGATCGTCGGCGGGGACTGCGGCACCGTCGAGCGGCACGATGGCGCCGGTCGGCGCCAGCACCGGGATCGAGGTGAGCGGCCGGTGCAGCACGAGTTCGCGGCCGCCGTCGTAGACGAGTCCATCGAACAGGTCAACCCATCGACCCTCGGGCAGCCAGGCCGTGACTGCCGCGAGGCCGGTGTTGCGATCCGCCGGCTCGGTGATGGGAGCGACGAGCAGGTCGCTGCCGAAGAGGAACTCGTTGGGGTGGCTGTGAGCCTCGGCGGTGCGTGGCCATCGGTGGTAGAGCGGGCGTACCAGCGGCAGGTCCTCGGTGGCCGCCCGGTGGTTCATCGTGTGCAGGTACGGGATGAGCCGGTGGCGCAGCCGCAGCGCATCGCTGACGACGGCACGCGCCTCCTGTGAGAACGTCCACGGCTCCTTCGTCATGAAGGGATCGTTCGTGGAGTGCAGGCGCAGGATCGGGGAGAAGACGCCGAGCTGCACCCATCGGGCCGTGAGCTCGTCGTCACGGGAGCCCCACATGTGGCCACCGATGTCATGGCTCCACCAGCCGTAGCCGATGTTGGCTGCCGTGGCCGTGAACTCGGGCTGGAAGGCGAGCGACGCCCAGGTGATGACGGTGTCGCCGGAGAAGCCGATCGGCGAGCGGTGGCTGCCCGGGCCGGCATAGCGCGAGAACGTGAGCGGGCGTCGACCCGACTCCGCATTGTCGAGGTAGTGGAAGTGGTTGAGCACCCACAGCGGGTCCACGCCCGGCATGCGCGAGGTGCGCCCCTGCTGCCAGTCGATCCACCAGAAGTCGACGCCCTGGGTCTCAAGCCCGCGGTGGAGCACGTCGAAGTAGGCGTCGAGGAAGGCCCGGTCGGTGGGATCGAAGGCGATGGGGTCGCCGGGCTCGCGTCCAAGGGCCGCGCACATCGCCGGGTAGGCGTCCTCGAAGCTGCGGATGCCGTCGGCGGGGTGCACGTTGAGCGTGACACGCTTGCCGCGCTCGTGCAGGGCGGCAAGGAAGGCCTCAGGTTCGGGGAACAGGGTGCGGTTCCACGAGTAGCCCGTCCAGCCGCTGCCCTGCGACGGGTCCACGTCGTCCACGCGATGCCAGTCCATGTCGATGACGGACACGGCGATCGGGATGCCCTCCTCGCGGAAGCGATCCATGAGCGTCAGGTACTCGTCGGCGGAGTAGCGGTGGTAACGGCTCCACCAGGTGCCGAGCGCCCAGCGCGGGATGAGGGGCGTATGCCCGGACACCGCATGGAAGGCGCGCAGGGCGGCCTCATGGTCGAGGCCGTAGGCGAAGACGTAGAGGTCACGGCGGCCGGGTGCCCGACTCGCGATCCAGCCGTCCGCGGTGAAGCAGAAGCTGCTGCTGTCGTCGATCTCGGCCAGACCGCTGCGCGACACCACGCCCGGCTCAAGCTCGGTGCGCCCGTCGACCATGTCGAGTGTGCGGGCGGTGCCGCCGAGGGACGGCGTCGGCTCCCCGAAGCGCCACACCGAGCGGTAGTTGGTGGCGTTGCCGCGCAGTCGCACCGAGAGCCCGGCCGCACTGAAGGGTCCACGGTCGTAGGTGAGGTGCAGCCGATCGGTCACGATCTCGAGCACGTCCGCCCGCTCGATGACGCGGAAGTCCGGGACAGGCAGCCGACGTCGCACGGCGAACGTGGACGCACGGTCCTCGAATGCTCCGTCGTCGGACCATTCGAGTCGCAGCAGGCCATCGGTGAGCACGGTGATGCGGAAGTGCGTGCCCTGCACGATCGCGGCCGGATCGGCGACAGGGTCCTGGGCCAGGCCGTAGCGCTGCATGCGTCCTCCGCTCGTGTGGTCCTGCGATGCTAGCAACGCGGCATCCCGGCCCGGCGGCCGCGGGAAGCGCGCGCTGTCAGACCGTGGGGTTGGCGCGGCGACGTCGATACGCTGGACACATGAGCGAGTTCGTGCCCCGCCTGGGTCTCGTGCTGCTGTTCATCCTCATCGCGAGCGTGTTCGTGGCCTTCGAGATCGCGCTCGTCTCGCTGCGCGACAGCCAGGTGCAGCAGCTGTCCCATCGAGGTCGGCGGGGCGAGGTGCTCGCGCACCTCCTTGAGGACCCCACGCGCTTCCTCGCGGCCGCCCAGGTGGGCATCACCGTCACCGGCTTCCTGAGCGCCGCCCTCGGCGCCGAGAGCCTGGCCCCCTATGTGGAGCCGGTCCTCACCCGCTGGGGACTGCCGGCCACCGCCGTGCACACCATTGCCTTCCTCGCGGTGACGTTGTTCGTGGCCTACCTGTCGCTCGTCCTCGGGGAACTGGCGCCGAAGCGGCTTGCCATCCAGAACGCGGAGAACATCGCGCTCGTGGCCGCGTGGCCGGTCGAGCTGCTGGCACGCGTGACGCGCCCCGTCATCTGGCTGCTCACGGTGTCGACGAACCTCATCGTGCGCATGCTCGGCGGTGACCCTGAGGTGCACCGCCAGGCAGTGAGCGGCGAGGAGCTGCGCGACATCGTCGCGACCCATGAGGACCTCACCGCGGAGGAGCGCGAGCTCATCGACGAGGTCTTCGAGGCCAGCGATCGCGAGCTGCGCGAGGTGATGGTGCCGCGCACTGACGTGGTGTTCATTGACGGCGACACCCCCGTGTTCAAGGCCGCCCGCTTCGTCGCGGAACAGCCGCACTCGCGCTACCCCGTCACCGGTGACTCGCCCGACGACATCATCGGCTTCGTCCATGTGCGCGACGTGCTCGCGCCCGGCATGGCCGAGCGCTCCCTGCGCGTGTCCGAGCTGGTGCGCGACATCGCGCGCTTCCCCGGCACGAAGTACGTCATCCCGACACTCACCGAGATGCGCCGACTCAACACCCACATGGCGGTCGTCGAGGACGAGTACGGCGGCACGGCCGGCATTGTCACCATGGAGGACCTCGTCGAGGAGGTCGTGGGCGACATCCGCGACGAGTACGACGAGCCGGAGGCCATCGACGCCCACACGATCGACGGCCTCACGAACCTCGAGGACGTCGCCGAGGACCACGGCATCACCCTCCCGGAGGGGCCCTACGAGACGGTCGCCGGCTTCATCATCGCGAGCACGGGCAGCCTGCCCGAGGTGGGACAGCGGGTCGAGGTGGACGGTCGGGCCCTCGTCGTGGAGGCCGTGGAGGGCCGCCGCATCGCCCGGGTGCGCATCGAGCCGGCGATTTCTGGCCCTGAGGCGCCTTTGCCACAATAGCCCGGTGACTTCGCGACCCCGTGTGCTCTCCGGTATCCAGCCCACCGCCGACTCCTTCCACATCGGCAACCTGCTGGGCGCGGTGCAGTACTGGCCGCGGCTGCAGGACACGCACGATGCCTTCTACTGCGTCGTCGACCTGCATGCCATCACGGTGCCGACGGAACCCAAGGACCTGCACCATCGCACCCTCGTCTCGTTCGCGCAGCTCATCGCCTCGGGCATCGACCCCGAGCGCAGCGCGGTGTTCGTGCAGAGCCACGTGCACGAGCATGCGGAGCTCATGTGGGTGCTGTCGTGCCTCACCGGGTTCGGCGAGGCCGGGCGCATGACGCAGTTCAAGGACAAGGCACAGAAGGCCGGCGCCGAGAGCACGAACGTGGGCCTCTTCACCTATCCGGTGCTCATGGCCGCCGACATCATCCTGTACGGCGCCAACGCGGTGCCCGTCGGCGAGGACCAGCGCCAGCACCTCGAACTGTCGCGTGACCTCGTGCAGCGCTTCAACGCCCGCTTCGGCGAGACGCTCGTCCTGCCCGA
The DNA here is from genome assembly GCA_021824095.1 of Actinomycetes bacterium. GTDB lineage: Bacteria > Actinomycetota > Actinomycetes > S36-B12 > UBA5976 > JAKALQ01. The sequence goes on along the minus strand of JAKALQ010000006.1, from coordinate 33,539 downwards.
GCCGTACATCATGCGGGGCACGGCGAAGATCAACGACCTGCAGGACCCGACGTCGAAGATGAGCAAGTCCTCACCCACCGGTGTGGTGAACCTGCTCGACCCGCTCAAGACCATCGAGAAGCGCATCAAGTCCGCGGTCACCGACTCCGAGACGGAGATCCGCTTCGATCCCGTCGGCAAGCCCGGTGTTTCCAACCTGCTCACGATCATCCACGGCTTCACCGGTCGCCCCATGGACGAGATCGTCGCCTCCTTCGAGGGCCGCATGTACGGCGACCTCAAGAAGGAGGCGGCCGCTGCCGTCCTGGCCTACGCCGAGCCCTTCCAGGCCCGCGTGCACGAACTGCTCGCAGACCGTGCCGAACTGGAGCGGCTCATGGCGATGGGTGCCGCCAAGGCGCAGGCCGTGGCATCGGCCACGCTCGACGCGGTGTACGAGGCCGTCGGCTTCGTGCGGCGATCGGGACGCTGACCATGGACCCGGACCTGCACGGCGCCTCCGATGCCACGCTCACCGCGATGGCACCGGTGCACGAGCCGGGTTCGGTGACCATCGGCGTGGCCCTGGCCATCCCCGATCCCGCCGGCGCGCACATCAAGCAGGCGCGCGAGGGCTACGACGATCCGCAGGCGCGGGCCATCCCCACGCACATCACCCTGCTGCCACCGGCCATGGTGTCACCCACGATGCTCGACGGCATCGACCTGCACCTCCGCGCGGCCGCGTCACGGGTGCGGCCCTTCACGGTCTCGCTGCGGGGCACGGGCACCTTCCGTCCCGTGTCACCCGTCGTCTTCCTCGCCGTGAGTGAGGGCATCGCGGGCTGCGAGACGCTGGAGCGCACCATCCGCAGCGGGCCCCTGCTGCGTCGCCGCAACTTCCCGTACCACCCGCACGTGACGCTCGTGCATGCGGTGCCGGATGCCGTGCTCGACCGCGCCTACCGCGAGTTCGCCGACTACCGCTTCAGTTTCGAGGCCACCGCGTTCACGCTGTACCAGCAGGATGAGCAGCGGGTCTGGCAGGCGGTGCGCACGTACCCCCTCGGGACGGATCCGACGCTCCGCGGCTGAGCCGCCACAGACGACGAGGGCCCGCCGACGCGCGGTGCGTCGGCGGGCCCTCGAGGTCGTGCGGGGTCAGCGCATGATGAGCGCGCGCTTGACCTCCTGGATGGCCTTCGTGACCTCGATGCCACGCGGGCAGGCATCGGTGCAGTTGAAGGTCGTGCGGCAGCGCCACACGCCCTCCTTGTCGTTGAGGATCTCGAGGCGCTGCGAACCGGCGGTGTCGCGCGAGTCGAAGATGAAGCGGTGCGCTGCCACGATCGCGGCCGGCCCGAAGTACTGGCCATCGGTCCAGAACACCGGGCAGGACGTGGTGCAGCAGGCGCACAGGATGCACTTCGTCGTGTCATCGAAGATGGCACGGTCCTCGGCGCTCTGCACCCACTCGCGCGTCGGCAGGTGCTTGCCGTCGGTCACGAGGAAGGGCATGACGTCGCGGAAGGCCTTGAAGAAGGGCTCCATGTCGACGACGAGGTCCTTCTCGAGCGGCAGCCCCTTGATGGCCTCGACGGTGACGGGCTTCGACGTGTCGAGGTCCTTCACCAGCGTCTTGCAGGCCAGACGGTTGCGGCCGTTGATGCGCATGGCATCCGAGCCGCAGATGCCGTGCGCACAGGAGCGACGGAAGGTGAGCGTGCCGTCGACGTCGGCCTTCACCTTGGCGAGGCCGTCGAGGATGCGGTCGGTCGGGAAGCACGGGACGATGTAGTCCTCCCAGTGCGGCTCGCTGTCGACCTCCGGGTTGTAGCGACGGATCCGGAAGGTGACATCGATCGCCACCGGGGTGGGCGTCGGTGCGGGTGCGTGTTCTAGCGTGGCCATCAGTACTTACGCTCCATCGGCTGGTAGCGGGTGATCGTGACGGGCTTGGTGTCGAGGCGCAGCGAGCCATCCGGCTGCTGGTACAGCATCGAGTGGGCGAGGAAGTTGGCGTCGTCACGCGTGGGGTAGTCCTCGCGGGCGTGGCCACCGCGGGTCTCGCGGCGCTCGAGCGCCGTGTACGCGAGGGCCTCGGCGAGGTCAAGCAGGAAGCCCAGCTCAACCGCCTCGAGGAGGTCGGTGTTGTAGCGCTTGCCCTTGTCCTGGATGGCGACGTTGCGGTACCGCTCCTTGAGGGCACGCACGTCGTGCAGGGCCTTCGTGAGGGTCTCCTCGTTGCGGTAGACCTGCGCGTTCAGGTCCATCGTCTCCTGCATCTCGCGGCGGATCTGCGCGACGCGCTCCGTGCCGTTCGACGACCGCAGCGACTCGAGCATCGAGACGACGGCCTGCTCCGGGGCCTCGGGCAGCGAGGGCCACTCGGCATCCTTCGCGAACTCGGAGGCGGCGATGCCGGCACGGCGACCGAACACGTTGATGTCGAGCAGCGAGTTGGTGCCGAGGCGGTTGGCGCCATGCACGGAGACACAGGCGCACTCACCGGCGGCATACAGACCGGGCACGATGTCGGTGTTGTTGCGGAGCACCTCGGCGTTCACGTTCGTCGGGATGCCGCCCATCGCGTAGTGCGCAGTGGGGAACACCGGGACGAGCTCGTGCACCGGGTCGACACCGAGGTAGGTGCGGGCGAACTCGGTGATGTCGGGCAGCTTCTCCTCGATCTGCTCCTTCGGCAGGTGCGTGAGGTCGAGGTAGACGTAGTCCTTGTTGGGCCCGGCGCCGCGTCCCTCGCGCACCTCGAGCACCATGGAGCGCGACACCATGTCGCGCGGCGCGAGGTCCTTGATGGTGGGGGCGTAGCGCTCCATGAAGCGCTCGCCGTTGGCATTGCGCAGGATGCCACCCTCACCACGGGCACCCTCGGTGAGGAGGACGCCGAGGCCGGCGAGGCCTGTGGGGTGGAACTGGTAGAACTCCATGTCCTCGAGCGGCAGGCCCTTGCGGTACACCGCTGCGACGCCGTCACCCGTGAGGGTGTGGGCGTTCGAGGTGGTCTTGAACACCTTGCCGTAACCGCCGGTGGCGAAGATGACCGCCTTCGCGTGGAAGACGTGCACCTCACCGGTGGCGAGCTCCACTGCGACGACGCCTGCGGCGCGGGGCTCCCCCTGCGACGCATCGAGGATGACGTCGAGCACGTAGTACTCGTTGAAGAACTCGATGCCCTGCTTGACGCAGTTCTGGTACAGCGTCTGCAGGATCATGTGCCCAGTGCGGTCCGCCGCGTAGCAGGCGCGACGCACTGCAGCCTCACCGTGGTTGCGGGTGTGGCCGCCGAAGCGGCGCTGGTCGATGCGACCCTCGGGCGTGCGGTTGAAGGGCAGGCCCATCTTCTCCAGGTCGTAGACCGCGTCGACGGCCTCCTTGCACATGATCTCGGCCGCATCCTGGTCGACGAGGTAGTCGCCGCCCTTGATGGTGTCGAAGGTGTGCCATTCCCAGTTGTCGTCCTCGACGTTCGCAAGCGCCGCGCACATGCCGCCCTGCGCTGCACCAGTGTGCGAACGCGTGGGGTAGAGCTTCGTGAGCACGGCCGTGTGCGCGCGCTGGCCCGCCTCGAGGGCTGCGCGCATGCCGGCGCCACCGGCGCCGACGATGATCACGTCGAACTTGTGCAGGGCAACCATGGAGTCAGCCAATCGTCGGATCGAAGGTGAAGATGACGAGGGTGCCGGTGAACAGCACGAACACCGAGGCGACGTACAGCAGCGTGTGCAGCCAGAAGCGTGTGCGCGGCTTGTTCGTGTAGTCGGCGATGATGGTGCGCAGGCCATTGGTGCCGTGGATGATCGCCAGCCACAGCTGCAGCAGGTCCCAGACCTGCCAGAACGGGCTGGCCCAGCGGCCGGCGACGAAGGCGAAGTTGATGCGCTGCACGCCGCCATCGAGGATGTTCATGATGAGCAGGTGCCCGAGGATGAGGAACACGAGCACGACGCCGGAGACGCGCATGAACAGCCAGGAGGCCATCTCGAAGTTGGTGCGCTGACGCCGGCGGCCGCGGGGCGGGGTGAAGGTGTCGAGGCTCATGATCAGTTTCCAAACATCTTCTCGACCGTGTGCTGCAGCATGAAGAAGGCGCCGGGCACCATGAGGACGACCCAGACGGCCATGACCACCCAGAGCATGGCGCGCTGGTAGCGCGGGCCCTTGCTCCAGAAGTCGACGAGGATCACGCGCACGCCGTTGAGGGCGTGGTAGAGGACGGCCGCGACGAGCCCGACCTCGAGGAGGTTGATGATGGGCGTCTTGTACGAAGCGATGACCGCGTCATACAGGTTCGGATCGACCCGCACGAGTGCGGTGTCGAGCACGTGCACGAGCAGGAATAGAAAGACCGCGACACCCGTGATGCGGTGGGCCACCCAGGACCACATGCCCTCACGTCCGCGGTAGAGCGTCCCGTTGGCCACGCTCAACCTCCTTGGCGGTTTACGCGAGGGAGTCTACTTGTCCGCATACGGGGCCATCCCCGCCGGGACCCCCTCCCGCGGGGGTGACGCCGACCACATCGGGGCCGCGATCCCCGTTGCAGGCATGGGCGTTCGCGCTGCCGGTGGCACATGACGACGCACCCGCCGACCATGCGGCCGACGGGTGCGTGGGGACGATGACCGGACGGTGTCAGTCGAGGCCGATGTTGAAGGCGGCCTCGATGTCGCCGTTGCGGTAGGTACGGAACGCGATATGGGTCTCGGTCTGCTGCACCCCTGGCACCTTCGCGATGCCATCGGTGACGACCTTCGCGACCTCCTCGTGATTGCGTACCTCGACGACCGCGATGAGGTCGATCGCGCCGGTGACGGAGTACACCGACTGCACGCCGGGGAGGTTGCTGATGGCGGTGCCCGCCTCGTTGATCTTGTCGACGTCGATCTGGAGGAAGCAGATTGCGGTGACCATGGCCGCAGGCTACTCGTGCACGACGCGGCCTGCTGCGACGGTGACGGTGACGCGGGCGTCGGCAAGGGGCGCGGCGTCCGGTGTGGCGAAGCCATCGGCGAGGATGTCGACGTCCAGGATGGCAAGGTCGGCCCGGCGACCGAGGGCGATGCTGCCGGCGTCGTCGTCATGGTTCACGTGGGCGGAGCCCGCGGTGAAGGCGTCGAGGGCCACCGTGAGCGGGAGGCGCTCGGCCGGCAGCAGCGGCGGGCCACCGCGCTCCGCACGCGTGACGGCCACCTCGAGTTGGGCCAACGGGTCCGCCGTGGACACCGACCAGTCGCTGCCCATGGCGAGCCGGGCCCCGGCCGCGTGAATGGAGGCGAAGGGATACTGCTGATCGGCACGGTCGCGGCCGATGACGGGCACGGTGAGCTCCTCCATCTGCTCGTCGTTCGTGGCCCAGTACGCCTGGCAGTTCGCGATGACGCCGAGGCTGGCGAAGCGGGGGATGTCGTCGGGGTGCACGAGTTGCAGGTGGGCGATGTGGTGTCGGTGGTCGGTCATGCCGTTCGCCATGCGCGCAGCCGCGACCGCATCGAGCGCGTTGCGCACCGCGCGATCACCGATCGCGTGCATGTGCACCTGGAAGCCATCGGCATCGAGGGCCGTGACGGCTGCCGCCAGCAGGTCGCGGTCGATGTAGGCGAGGCCGCGGTTGTCGGTGTGGCCGCCGCAACCGTCGCAGTAGGGCTGCAGCAGGGCGCCGGTGTGGTTCTCGAGCACCCCGTCGGTCATGATCTTCACGGCGGTGGCGTGGAAGCCGCCGGCGCCGGCACTGCGTGCCTGTTCGCGGCGGGTGCGGAGGTCCTCGACCTGCTCCAGGCCGCGATGGCGGTCCCACCACAGGGCCCCGACGACGCGGGCCGTGAGCCGACCCGCATCTGCGAGCGACTGGTAGGCGAGCTGCGTCGCGGGCGTCACCCAGGCGTCCTGCCACCCGGTGATGCCGAGGGAGTGCAGGTGCCCCTGGGCCTCGAGGATCGCCGCCTCCCACTCCGCCTGTGTGGGAAGCGGCACCACATGGTCGTTGTACGAGTAGGCAGCGCCCTCGTGCAGGCAGCCGGTGGGGGTGCCGTCGGGATCGCGTTCGATGCGCCCGTCCCCGGGGTCGGGGGTCGCGGCGGTGATGCCGCCGATCTCGAGGGCACGCGAGTTGAGCCACGCCCCGTGCACGTCCTGGTTGAACAGGAAGACCGGCCGATCGGGCACCACGGCGTCGAGGTCCTCGCGGCGCGGCAGCCCGCCGGGGAAGGACGCCATGGACCAGCCGCCGCCGAGGATCCAGGGTTCGTCCGGATGCGATGCGGCGTACGCCGCGATCGCGTCGAGGTAAGCCTGGCGCCCCTCGAGGTCGTTGAGCCACATGCGCAGGCGATTGCGCCCGGCGAAGGGGGCGTGCACGTGGGCGTCCTGGAACCCTGGCAGCACGAGTCCGCCGGGTCGTGCGATGACGTGCGTGCCCGGCCCGGCCGCTGCCATCACGTCCTCGGTCGTGCCGAGGTGCGAGATGCGATCACCGGTGATGCCGATGGCCTTGACGAAGCCGTGCGTCGTGCGTACGCGCGCGCCTGTGATGATGAGCTGCGGCGAGGCTATGCGAGCACCTGCGGGCACCGTGGCCGTTCCCTCCGGTCGGGCGGACGTGGGGGAGGACGGGGTCACACCCCGATCGGGTGCCAGACCGTCTTCGTCTCGATGAAGCGGCTGAGGCGCCGCAGGCCGGGATGCGCGGCCCAGTCCTCGTCGGCATCTGGACGCAGCACCCGCTTGAGGTTGGCGGCCGCCGCAACCTCCAGCGCACTGGCCAGCGAGGCGTCAGCCCCGGCGCAGTCGATGCCGTCGACGTCACGATGCGAGGCCAGCCACGGCGCGATCTCGGCCCGATCGCCGGTGAGCACGTTCACGACACCGCCCGGCACATCGGACGTGGCCAGGCACTCCGCCCACGTGACGGCCGGCAGGGGCCGCGTGTGGGAGGTGACGACGACGCAGGTGTTGCCCCCCGTGATGACGGGCAGCACGACCGACACCAGCCCGAGGAGCGACGACGACTCGGGCGCCAGCACCGCCACCACGCCCGTCGGCTCGGGGATGGAGAAGTTGAAGAAGGGCCCGGACACGGCGTTCGCATTGCCCAGCGCGGTGGGCAGCTTGTCGGCCCAGCCCGCGTACCAGACGATGCGATCGATGGCGGCATCGACGGTGCGACGGGCGCGTGCCTCCGTGAGGCCCTCGGCGGCCATGACGTCCGCGACGAGCTGCGGGTGCCGGCCCTCCATCACCTCGGCGATGCGGTAGATGATCTGACCGCGCAGGAACGCGTTGGCGTGCGACCAGCCCCTGAAGGCGGCGCGTGCGGCCACGACGGCGTCGCGTGCGTCCTTGCGGGACGCCTGCGCGGCGTTCGCGAGGAAGCGCCCCTTGGTGTCGGTCACTTCGTAGGAACGGCCGCTCTCGCTGCGCGGGAAGGCGCCGTTCACGAACAGCTTGTGCGTCTTGCGCACGTCGATGCGGCTCATGCCCGATCACCCTCCAGGTAGGCAGCGAGGCCCTGTCGGCCACCCTCGCGTCCGTAGCCCGACTCCTTGTAGCCGCCGAAGGGGCTGGCCGGGTCGAACTTGTTGTAGGTGTTGGCCCAGACGACGCCGGCGCGCAGCTCGTTGGCCATCTTGAGGATGAGCGAACCCTTCTCCGTCCAGATGCCGGCGGCGAGGCCGTACTGCGTGTTGTTCGCCTTCTCGATGGCCTCCGACGGCGTGCGGAACGTGAGCGTCGACAGCACGGGCCCGAAGATCTCCTCGCGGGCGATGCGATGCGACTGGGCCACGTCGGTGAACAGCGTGGGGGCGAACCAGAAGCCGCGCGACGGCAGCGCGCAGTCGGCCTGCCACATGGTGGCGCCCTCCGCGACTCCCGAGTCGGCCAGCTCGCTGATGCGCGCCAGCTGCATGGACGAGTTGATGGCGCCGACGTCGGTGTTCTTGTCGAGCGGGTCACCGACGCGCAGCGTGCCCATGCGTCGCTTGAGCCGGGCGACGAACTCCTCGGCGATGGACTCCTGCACGAGCAGTCGAGATCCGGCGCAGCACACGTGCCCCTGATTGAAGTAGATGCCGTGCACGACCCCCTCGACGGCCTGGTCGATGGCGGCGTCGGCGAAGACGATGTTGGCGCCCTTGCCGCCAAGCTCCAGGGTGACGCGCTTGTGGGTGCCGGCCACCGCCTCGGCGATGCGCCGCCCGACGGCCGTCGAGCCCGTGAAGGCGATCTTGTCGACGCCCTTGTGCGCCACCACCGCCGCACCGGTGTCGTTGTGGCCGGTGACGATGTTCACCACACCCGCGGGCAGGTCGGCCTGCTGGCACACCTCGGCGAAGAGCAGTGCGGTGAGGGGCGTGGTCTGGGCCGGCTTCAGCACGACCGTGTTGCCGCCGGCGAGAGCGGGTGCCACCTTCCATGCGAGCATGAGCATGGGGAAGTTCCAGGGGATGACCTGGCCGGCCACACCGAGGGGACGGGGATCGGGACCGAGGCCCGCGTACTCGAGCTTGTCCGCCCACCCCGCGTAGTGGAAGAACCAGGCCGCCGCCAGCGGGATGTCGGTGTCGCGCGACTCCTTGATGGGCTTGCCGTTGTCGAGCGTCTCGAGCACGGCGAACTCACGGGCGCGCTCCTGCAGGATGCGCGCGATGCGATAGAGGTACTTCGCGCGCTCGGCGCCGGGCATGCGCGACCAGCGGGTGAAGGCGCGGCGGGCGGCGCGCACGGCGAGGTCGACGTCGGCTGCGCTGCCCTCGGACACCTCGGCGAGCGCCGTCTCGTCTGCCGGGTTCACCGACGTGTAGTGCTCACCGAGCGTGGGTTCCACGAACTCGCCGTCGATGAACAGCCCGTAGGACGGGCGTAGGTGCACCACCGAGCGTGACTCGGGGGCGGGGGCGTACTCGATGCGTGCCATGTCAGTCCAACGTCACGTAGTTCGGGCCGGAGTAGGCGCCATCGCGCATGCGCTGGCGCTGCAGGAGCAGGTCGTTCAGCAGCGAGGAGGCACCGATGCGGAACAGGTCGGGGGTGAGCCAGTCCTCGCCGACCGTCTCGGCGACGAGCACGAGCATGCGCATGGCGTCCTTCGCCGTCCGCAGGCCGCCTGCGGGCTTCATGCCGATGTGGTGGCCGGTCACGTCGAACCAGTCGCGCACCGCCTCGAGCATCACGAGCACCACCGGCGCCGTGGCCGCAGGCTGCACCTTGCCGGTGGAGGTCTTGATGAAGTCGGCGCCACCGAGCATGGCGAGCCAGGACGCGCGACGCACATTGTCGTACGTCTGCAGCTCGCCCGTCTCGAGGATCACCTTGAGGTGCGCGGTGCCGCAGGCCTCCTTCACGGCCCGCACCTCCTCCAGCACCTGCAGGTAGCGGCCGGAGAGGAACGCGCCACGGTCGATGACCATGTCGATCTCGTGGGCTCCGTTCACGACCGCGTCGTGCACGTCGAGGAGCTTCACGTCGAGGGACGCGCGCCCACTGGGGAAGGCCGTGGCGACGGCCGCGATGCTGATGGGCGAATCCGGGCCGAGGGCACGGACGGCGTGCGGCACCATGTCGCCGTACACGCACACCGCTGCGGTGTGCGGTGCCGTGTGGTCGGTGGGATCCGGGTGCTGCGCCTTCGCGCAGAGCGCCGAGACCTTGCCCGGGGTGTCAGCACCCTCGAGCGTCGTGAGGTCGATCATGCGGATGGCGAGGTCGATGAGGTCACGCTTCGTCGCCGCCTTGATGGAGCGGGTCGCCAATGCGGCGGCACGCGCTTCGGCCCCGACCTGATCGACGCCGGGCAGGCCGAAGAGGAAGCGGCGCAGCGCGGCATCCGAACCGGTCGCCGCAGCAAGGTCGCTGTTGCTGATTCCGAGCACCACGGTCACGTCCGCAGCCTACGGGGATTGGCTACTGTGCAGGGGAGCAGCGCCTTGGAGCCATCATGACCGACGATCCGTACCTCGCCCTCCACGCCGTCACCGAGACGCGTCCCCCGGACCGCATGCACCGGTACGACCCGCACCTCGCCGGCCTTGTGCTCGAGTACGTGCGCACCCGCCTGTCGTTCACCGACACGCCGCTCGACCATCCGTCCGGCCCCGAACCCATCGAGGAGGCTCTGGACGGCTTCATCGACCAGTACGGGCGCGATCCGCGCGAGGTGCTCGACGCCTACGTGCACCACATCGCAGCCAACGTGCTGTCCACCGATTCACCGCGCTTCTTCGGCTTCATCCCGGCGGCGCCCACGAAGGCGTCCCTGCTGTTCGACACGGTCGTGTCGATCGCCTCACTGCAGGGCTGCTCGTGGCTCGAGGCGTCGGGGGCGATCGTCGCCGAGAACCAGGTGCTGCGCTGGATCGCCGACCTCGCCGGCATGCCGGCCGGTACCGGTGGCACGTTCGTCTCGGGCGGCTCGGCTGCCAACCTGTCCGCGCTCGCTGTCGCGCGGGAGATCGGGCGCCGTCGCTTCGGTGTGCGCGAGGTGCGCATCGCCTGCAGCGATGAGGCGCACTCGTCGGTGGCCAATGCCTGCCGCATCCTCGACGTCGAGCCCTTCGTCATCCCCACGGACGACCACCGCCTCACCGGTGCGCGCCTGCGGGAGGCCCTCGACGGCTACGACGGCCCGCCCGTCGTCGCCGTGGTCGCCACCGCGGGCACGACGAACGCCGGCATCGTCGACGACCTCGACGGCATCAGCGCTGTGTGCCGCGAGCGCAACCTGTGGCTGCACGTCGACGGTGCCTACGGTGGTGCTGCGCTGCTGTCGGACCAGGCCTGGCGCTTCAAGGGCCTCGAGCATGCCGACTCCTTCATCACCGACCCCCACAAGTGGTGGTTCGCGCCCTTCGACTGTGCTGCGGTGCTGTACCGCGACCCCGATCAGGCGGCGAGCGTGCACACCCAGCATGCGAGCTACCTCGACCCGCTGCACCAGTCCGACCACCCCGTGTACTGGAACCCCACCGACCTGGCCCACCACCTGTCCCGCCGTGCACGTGGCCTGCCGCTGTGGTTCTCGCTGGCGGTGCACGGCACGGACGCCTACCGGGCCGCGGTGCAGCACGTGCTCGACCTCACGCAGGAGGTGGCGGCCCTCATCGAGGAGACGCCGCACGTCGAGCTCATCCGCGAACCCGGCCTGTCCGTGGTGCTGTGGCGTCGCACCGGTTGGGGACGCGACGAGTACCTGGCCCTGCAGGATCGGCTGCTCGCTGAGCAGGTGGCCTTCGCCACGCCCACCGTCTGGGAGGGCGAGGTGGTGGGCCGCTTCGCGCTGCTCCACCCGAGCACCACGCTCGACATGGTGCGCACCGTGCTGGACGCCTTGCGCTGAGTCGCACGGCCGCGGTGCCGTACGAGTGAAACCCGTTGCAGCGCAACGGGTTTCACTGTCATACCCCCTCGGTAGCCTCGCGGCATGACGATGGGTACGGCGATCGAGGCGGTCCTCGCGCTCGCGCTCGATGTCGCGCGCGAGTTCGCCGCCGCTCGCGACTCGGTCGGGTCGGTGCCCGCCGCCCAGGGGGTCGCCAGTCTCACGGATGCGCTCCGAGCGGTGGCACGGGCGGAGGCGCGGGTGCATGCCGCGCTCATTGCCATCGGTGGCAGCACGCGACGCAGCATCACGGTGACGATCCCCGGTATCAGCGGCGCGGCCCGGCGCGTCGAGGTGGAGGATGCGGCACGCTCGGAGATCGCGCTGGCTGCCCACTGGACGGAGGGCTACGCGCAGCATCGCCTGGATGTCGCGCGTGTGCTGCACGGATTCGCGCCGGAGGCCCGGCGTGCGCTGGCGGACGGGGAGATCTCGTGCGCGCATGCGAATGCCATTGCCGATGGGGTGCATGCGCTCATGCGAGGCCTTGCCATGGACGCTGCCGATCCCGCGTCACCGGGCCGCGAGGCCACGCGGGCGCACCTGGAGGCCCTGTGCCGGCAGTTGGACCATCGAGCCACTGCCATCGCGCGGCGGGGCACCGTGCCGCACACACGTCGTGCGGTGACCCGCATCGTGGATTCCCTCCATGCCGAGGGTGCTGCGGCACGGCGGAAGGCAGCTCGCGCGGATCGCGACGTCTGGGTGCGGGCGGAGGGCGACGGCAACGCCCTCCTCGTCGCGCGCATGTCGGTCGGGCACGCAATCGCCTGTGCCGCCATGGTCGATGGGCTCGCAGCCGCCCTGCGGCGTGAACGCGACGATGACGGCAGCAGGACGCCACCGCGCGGCGAGCTTCGTGCAGAGGCCCTCGCGACATTGCTGCTGGGTGGTCGTCGCGATGGTGCCGGGCCCATCGGTGCGCACGTGGATGTCGTCGTCGGCCTTGACGCACTCCTCGGCCTGCAGGATGGCGACGCCACCGCGCTCGTCCGTGGTGCCGGATCCGAGGAGGTCGTGACGGTCACCGAGGTACGCGCCCTGCTCGGGCAGGCCGGTGATGTCACCCTGCGTCGGCCGGTTACTGATTCACTCTCCGGGCACCTCCTCGATGTGTCGAGGCACCGCTACGCACCCTCCGAGCGCCTGCGCGACTTCATCGTCGCGCGCGATGGGCATTGTCGCTGGCCGGGCTGCACTCGCCGTGCGGCGTCCGGTGACCTCGACCATGCGCAGCCATTCGATGACGGCGGACAGACCACGGTGGCAAATCTCGGTGCACTGTGCCGCCGTCACCACCTGCTGAAGACCCATGGCGGCTTCGACATCGTCGAGAGCCGTGCGGATGGCGGGTGCGTGGTCACCACGCCCGCAGGCGCGCGCTACGAGCATGCGCCGGTGTCAGTGCTCCCTGGCGTGGGCCCACCGACACGGCTGTCGCCGGGGTGACCGCGATGGTCAGGCGCCGAGTGCCGTGCGCAGGTCGGCCTTCATCGCCTCGATGACGGTGGCCGCCCCGGCCTTCGCGTCGTCGGTGAAGGGCGTGACGACCTCGAGGTAGCACTTCACCTTGGGCTCGGTGCCGCTCGGTCGCACGATGACGCGGGCGCCGTCCATGCGCAGGCGGATGCCGTCGGTCGGGGGGAGGCCGTCGATGCCGTCCGCGAGGTCGTCCACCCCGACCACGGGTTGGCCACCGAGGTCGGTGGGCGGTGCCTGGCGCAGGCGTGCCATGGCACCGGCGATCGCCTCCGCGCTCGGCAGCCGCAATGACAACTGGGACGTGGCATGCAACCCGTGCTCGGCGTACAGCGCATCGAGGGCGTCGAGCAGGGTGCGCCCCTCGGCCTGCAATGACGCGGCCATCTCGACCACGCGCAGCCCGGCGGTGATGCCGTCCTTGTCCGCCACGAGGTCCGGTGCCACGCAGTAGCCGAGCGCCTCCTCGTAGCCGAAGGCGAGGTCCGGCACGCGCCCGATCCACTTGAAGCCGGTGAGTGTCTGCCGTGCGGTGAGGCCCGCAGCGTCGGCGATGCGCAGCAGCATGGTGGATGACACCACCGAGCAGGCGAGCACCCCGGTGGGCGTCGGCAGGCCGAAGCGCCGGGTGCGTTCCACCGTCCACCAGCCGAGCAGGATGCCAAGCTCGTCGCCGGTGAGCAGACGCCAGGCGCCGATCGCGGCGTCGAAGACGCCCGCGGCACAGCGATCGGCATCGGGGTCATGCGCGATGGCGAGGTCGGCGCGCTCCGCGGCCGCATGGGCGAGGAGCAGGTCTGCGGCGCCCGGCTCCTCGGGGTTCGGGAAGGCGACGGTGGGGAAGTCCGGATCGGGTGCCGCCTGTGACACCACGACGGACGGGATGCGGAAGCCCGCGGCCCGCATGGCGGCCATCCAGGTGGTGTGGCCGACACCGTGCATCGACGTGGACACCACGCGCAGGTCGCGCGGCGCATCCGGTGCCACGATGGACGCGGCATCGTTCACGTAGGCGTCGACGAGGTCGTGCGTGAGCATGGTGAACCCGTCATCGCGTGGGATCGCAGCCACCGAGGTGACGGCCGCGATGTGCGCCGCGATGTCGCGATCAGCGGGGGGCACGATCTGCGATCCGTCGCCGAGGTACACCTTGTAGCCGTTGTCCTGCGGGGGGTTGTGTGATGCCGTCACCATGACGCCGGCATCGACGCCGAGTGCGCGGATGGCGTAGGCGAGCACGGGCGTCGGCAGGGTCGTGGGCATGACGAAGGCCTGCAGCCCGGCGCCGGCCATGATCTCGGCGGTGTCGAGTGCGAAGTCGAGGCTGCGGTGGCGGGCGTCGTAGCCGATGACCGCGGCGGTGCCATCGTGCTGGCGGAGGTAGGCGGCAAGGCCCGCGGCGGCGCGGGCGACGACGGCGCGGTTCATCGACGCGGGACCGGGCCCGATGGGGCCGCGGAGCCCGGCAGTGCCGAACTCGAGCAGGGGCCCGAAGGCGCGCGTGAGCTCGGCGAGGGCAGCAGCGTCGCCGCCATCGGCAGCGGCGAGCAGGGCGTCGGTGCGGGCCACCGTGTCGGCATCGGGATCGTCGTCGCGCCAGGCGAGGACGCGGGCGCGCAGTGCGTCGGGGACCATCACATCGCCCGCAGCACGTCGGCGAGGAGCGAGCCCATGCGCGCCGTTGCGGCGCGACCGGCCTCGAGCACCTCCTCGTGGTTCAGGGCCTCACCACTGAGCCCCGCGGCGAGGTTGGTGACCAGCGAGATGCCGAGCACATCCATGCCGGCTTCGCGGGCCGCGATGGTCTCGAGCACGGTGGACATGCCGACGAGGTCGGCGCCGATCGTGCGCAGGTGCCGGATCTCGGCGGGCGTCTCGTAGTGGGGGCCGGGGAGTCCTGCGTAGACGCCCTCGACGAGTGCCGGGTCGATGGTGCGGCAGAGCTCGCGCAGGCGCGGCGAGTAGGCGTCGGTGAGGTCGACGAAGGTGGGGCCCACGATCGGTGACGTGGCCGTGAGGTTGATGTGGTCGCTGATGAGCACGGGGGTGCCCGGGCGCCATTCGGGGTGCAGGCCACCGGCGGCATTCGTGAGGATGACGGATCGGGCGCCGCACGCGGCGGCGGTGCGCACGGCGTGCACGACGGCGCCGACGCCGCGGCCCTCGTACAGGTGCGTGCGTCCCATGAACACGAGGGCGTGCCGATCCTCGCCGAGGTTCACGCTGCGAAGGCGACCGGCGTGCCCCACGACCGCGGTGGCGCCGAAGCCGTCGATCTGGGCGTAGTCGACCTCGCTGTTCGTCGCCCCGAACAGGTCGGCGGCGGATCCCCAGCCGCTGCCGAGCACGACGGCGACGTCGTGGGAGCGGATCCCGGTGAGGCGGGCGATCGAGGCGGCGGAGGCGCGAGCCAGTTCGTACGGCGTGAGCATGGACCGACGATATCCGCCCGGGCGGCCTCAGTCGGCCGTTGGCGTGGCGCGCAGCAGGTCGAGGTAGTCGCGAGGCGCACCGGCGGCCGTGGCCGCCTCGATGAGGTCGTGCAGGTAGATGGCCGTGGGTCGACCGCCTTCGAAGTCGGCAAGCACATAGAGCCAGGCCGTGATGTCGCGATCCAGCATGGCCACCCGCACATGCAGCTTGTGGTAGAGGTCGAAGTCGACGGCCTCATGCCCGTCGAGCGCCCGCTCATCCTCGTCGGTGAGGGCGTAGACCATGACGAACACCTGCGATGCCGGGTCCTCGACGACCGTCGCCAGCGCGCCGTGGATGGACCGGTCCTCACCGCCGAAGGTGAGGCGCCAGCCCTGCAGCCAACCGGCGCCGACCACCGGCGAGTGGGGTGCACGTCGTGCCATCCACGCGGGATGCAGGTTGGAGCCGTAGGCGGCGTACAGGGCCACCACCGCAGGGTAGGTCCCGGTGTGGGGCGCAGGGAAGAATGCCGTCCATGACGGATGTCGTGATCATCGGTGGCGGGCCCGGCGGCTACGAGGCCGCGCTCGTCGCAGCCCAGCTCGGGGCCGACGTGACCGTGGTGGACCGCGATGGCCTCGGGGGTGCCGCGGTGCTCACCGACGTGGTTCCGAGCAAGACCGCCATCGAGGGCGCCGAGATCCTCACCCGCGCGGTCGAGGGCTCGCGACTGGGGCTGCGCTTCGACGGCGAGCCCACGTCCTACGAACGGGCCGGTGTCGACATCGTGCGGCTCAACGGCCGCATCCGCGACCTCGCCGGTGCGCAGAGCGAGGACATCGAGCAGCGCCTGCGAGACGAGGGCATCCGCATCGTCCGCGGCACCGGTGTGCTCGAGGCGGCTGACGTGGTGGCCGTGCGCGGCACCGACGTGCGCCTGCACGCCGACACCGTGCTCGTGAGCACGGGCGCTCGCCCCCGCGAGCTGCCGTCCGCGATGCCGGATGGCGAGCGCATCCTCACCTGGAAGCAGCTGTACCACCTCACCGAGCTGCCGCGGCACCTCATCGTCGTCGGGTCGGGCGTCACCGGCGCCGAGTTCATGAGCGCCTACCACGGCCTCGGGAGCACGGTGACGCTCGTGTCGTCCCGCGACCACGTGCTGCCGGGGCAGGACGCCGACGCTGCCCAGGTGATCGAGGACGTGTCGACGCGGCGAGGCATCCGCGTGGAGGCCCGTGCCCGCGCCACCGCCGTGGAGCGTCGGGGTGACGAGGTGGTGGTGACGCTCGCGGACGGGCGCACGGTCGTGGGCTCGCACTGCCTCATGGCGGTGGGCTCACTGCCGAACACCGAGGGGCTCGGCCTGGCTGAGGTGGGCGTGGCGCTGTCGCCGTCCGGTCACATCGTCGTCGACCGGGTGTCGCGCACGAGCGTGCGCGGCATCTACGCCGCCGGCGACTGCACCGGCGTGCTCATGCTCGCGTCGGTCGCGGCGATGCAGGGGCGCATCGCGATGCGGCATGCCCTCGGCGCCGCGGTCACCCCGCTCGACACCCGCCTCGTCACGGCCAACATCTTCACCGATCCCGAGATCGCCACCGTCGGCGTCACGCAGGCTGAGGTGGACGCGGGCAGTGTGGTGGCCGACACGGTCATGCTGCCGCTCGCCACCAACGCGCGCGCGAAGATGCAGCAGGTGCGCGAGGGCTTCGTGAAGCTCTTCTGCGATCGTGGCGGCCGCGTGGTGCTCGGCGGTGTCGTGGTGGCGCCGCGAGCCAGCGAGCTCATCTACGCCATCGCCATCGCCGTCACCAACCGGCTCACGGTTGACGACCTCGCTGCCACGTTCACCGTGTACCCGTCGCTCTCCGGGTCCATCGCGGAGGCGGCACGGCGCCTGCAGGTGGCCGACTGACGCCCCTTCCGCACCCCGGCACGCGGTGATATCGTCGTGATATCACTTCCGCTGGGAGGCCATCATGAGCACCGAACGTCCGGTGTCCGTCATCCGCGGTGCGGCCATGCTGCCGGTCACCGTGCTGCTCGCCGTCGGCGCCGCCGCCGGCTTCGTCGAGTCCGCCATCCAGGGCTCATCCGGGCAACCGGTGTGGTGGCTCCTCGTCCTCGGCGTCGTCGCACTCGTCCTCGCTGTCGCCAGCGGCCCGGGGTACTTCACGTTGCAGCCCAATGAGGCGCGCGTGCTGGTGCTCTTCGGCAACTACAAGGGCACCGTGCGCACGGGCGGCTTCTGGTGGGCCAATCCCTTCCTCAGCAGCGCCAAGGGGCGCTTCAAGGTGTCGCTGCGTGCCCGCACGCTGCTCGGTGACCGCCTCAAGGTGAACGACCGTCGCGGCAACCCCATCGAGATCGCCGCCATGGTGGTGTGGCACGTGCAGGACACCGCGCAGGCCATGTTCGACGTCGAGGACTTCGAGACCTACGTGACGACCCAGGCGGAGACCGCGCTGCGCCATGTGGCCACCGCCTACGCCTACGACCACGGCGATGATGAGGGTTCGGCCGAGGTGACGTTGCGGGGCAATCCCGACGAGGTTTCGGCCGCCCTGCGCACCGACCTCGGGACGCGCCTCGCCGTCGCCGGCGTCGTCGTGGACGATGCCCGCCTCACGCACCTCGCGTACTCGCCGGAGATCGCGCAGGCGATGCTGCGGCGCCAGCAGGCCGAGGCCGTCATCGCCGCCCGACGCAAGATCGTGAACGGCGCCGTGAGCATGGTGGACATGGCCTTGAAGGAGCTCGCTGACGCGAAGGTCGTCGACCTCGACGACGAGCGCAAGGCGTCGATGGTGAGCAACCTCATGGTGGTGCTGTGTGGCGAGGGCGAGGTCACGCCCATCGTGAACACCGGGACGCTGTACCAGTAGGCACGGCATGCAGCGCAAGCAGTTCCTCCTGCGCATCGACCCGCGGCTGTGGGCGGAGGTCGAGCGGCTCGCCGCGGCCGACCTCCGCAGCGTCAACGCGGAGGTCGAGATGCTCCTGCGTGATGCCGTGCGGCGACGCACCGGCGATGCCGACACCGACGCTGGGACGGTGCCGACGGACGGCGCGTGAGCGTCAGTCGACGATCTCGCAGATGACGTCGCCGGTGCTGAGCGTCTGCCCGACCTCGGCGGCCAGGCCCCGCACGGTCCCCGACTTGTGGGCCGTGAGGGGCTGCTCCATCTTCATGGCCTCCACGACCACGAGCAGCTCGCCGGCCTCCACCGTCTGCCCCTCCGCGACGGCCACCTTCACCACGGTGCCCTGCATGGGAGCTGCCACGGCATCCCCACTCACGGCACTTGCGGCGCGTCGGGCCTTCGGCGCGGGCGCGGCACGACGGGACGTGGTGGGCGCAGACGCGAACCCGACGGGCAGCGTCACCTCGATGCGCTTGCCGCCCACCTCGACGACAACCGTCTCGCGCGTGGCCTCCACCGATGTCTCTGCGGCAGAGGTGCCGGCGTAGGCGGGGATGGTGTTCACGAACTCGGTCTCGATCCAGCGCGTGTGCACGCGGAAGTCGTCGTCATCCGCGACGAAGTGCGGCTCCTCGACAACGGCGCGGTGGAACGTGAGTGCGGTGGCGATGCCGTCGACGCGGAACTCCGCCAGGGCGCGGCGGGCGCGCTCGAGTGCCTGTCGGCGATCGCGTCCCGTGACGATGAGCTTGGCGAGCAGCGAGTCGAAGTTGCCGCCGATCACGTCGCCCTGCACGAAGCCGGTGTCGACGCGCACGCCCGGGCCCATGGGTGGCGCCCAGGTGGTGAGGGCGCCAGGCGCAGGCAGGAACGAGCGGCCCGGGTCCTCGCCGTTGATGCGGAACTCGATGGAATGGCCGCGCACCTCGGGGTCGTCGTACCCGAGCGGCTCACCGGTGGCGATGCGGAACTGCTCGCGCACGAGGTCGATGCCGGTGACCTCCTCGGACACCGGGTGCTCCACCTGCAGACGGGTGTTCACCTCGAGGAAGGAGATGGTGCCGTCGGTGCCGACGAGGAACTCGCAGGTGCCGGCGCCCACGTACCCCGCCTCGCGCAGGATGGCCTTCGATGACGCGTACAACTCGTCGCGCTGGGCCTGCGTGAGGTAGGGCGCGGGCGCCTCCTCGACGAGCTTCTGGTGCCGGCGCTGCAGCGAGCAGTCGCGCGTGGACACGACGACGACGTTGCCGTGGCTGTCGGCAAGGCACTGCGTCTCCACGTGGCGCGGGCGGTCGAGGTAGCGCTCGACGAAGCACTCGCCGCGGCCGAAGGCAGCCACGGCCTCGCGCACCGCCGATGCATAGAGCTCAGGGATCTCCTCGAGCGTGCGTGCGACCTTGAGGCCTCGCCCACCACCACCGAAGGCGGCCTTGATGGCAACCGGGAGGCCATACTCGCGGGCGAACGCGACGACCTCGTCGGCGCTGGCCACCGGGTCCTTGGTGCCGGGCACCTGCGGGGCGCCGGCACGGGCGGCAATGTGCCGCGCGGACACCTTGTCACCGAGCGCGCGGATGGCGTCAGGGGAGGGGCCGATCCACGTGAGCCCGGCGTCGATGACCGCCTGCGCGAAGTCGGCGTTCTCGGAGAGGAAGCCGTAGCCGGGGTGCACCGCATCCGCACCGCTGGCGTGGGCTGCGGCGATGAGCTTGTCGATGACGAGGTATGACTCGGCAGCGGTGGCACCGCCGAGTGCGTGGGCCTCGTCGGCCATGCGCACATGGAGGGCATCGCGATCGGGGTCGGCGTACACGGCGACGCTGCGCAGCCCGGCATCGCGGCAGGCGCGGGCGACACGCACCGCGATCTCACCGCGGTTGGCGATGAGCACCTTCGTGAGGGCGTTCGGCATGGGGACCTCCCGGATCATCGCGAGTGTAGGGACGGGTCGCCGGACCCGTCATCGAGCGACCAGAGCAACGGCCAGGCGATGCCGAGCTCCATGAGCATGAGCCGCAGCGTCGGGATCGACAGGCCCATGACGTTCGAGTGGTCACCGTCGATGCGGGCGATGAAGGGTGCGCCCAGCCCGTCGATGGTGACCCCACCGGCCACCCGCATCGGCTCGCCGGTGGCGATGTAGGCGTGCAATTCGTCGTCCGTGGGATCGGCGAACCACACGGTGGACGCGGCAACCCGCGACACCGAGCGCCCGGAGGCGGTGTCAATGAGGTGGTGTCCCGTGTACAGCACGCCGTCGCCGCCGCGCATCCGCTGCCAGCGCTCCCACGCCTGCGTGGCATCCGCGGGCTTGCCGTGGATCTCGCCGCCGATGTCGAACACGGAGTCGCAGCCGAGCACGAGCGCGTCATCGGCGATGCCCGCGGCGACAGCCTCGGCCTTGGCGCGGGCGAGGCCCTGGGCCACGTCGTGCGCGCCCGTCCAGCCATGAGCGGCGGTGAGGGCCGTCTCGTCGACGTCACTCACGAGGACGCGGTGTCGCACGCCAGCGTCGGTGAGCAGCCGCGTGCGCGCCGGCGACGCGGAGGCGAGGATGCAGCGCATCAGCAGGGCCTGCCGGAACGCACCCAGGCCCCGCGGCCGGGGCGGATGGTGGTGGGACGCAGGAACTTTGCCGGCATGGCCCATGTCCGGATGGGGGCGTGCTGCGACTGCAGGGGATCCACCCGCGACGCGATCGCAGCGCTGAGCACGGCGACGACGACGCCGAGCTCCTCCGGCGACGGATTGCCGTGGCGCACCTCGAAGCCGGTCACAGCGGGATGTTCCCGTGCTTCTTGGGGGGCAGCGTCGAGCGCTTGTTGCGCAGGGCCCGCAGTGCGAGCACGACGTTGGCGCGGGTCTCGTGCGGCAGGATCACGCGATCGACGTGCCCGGACTCCGCGGCCGGATAGGGGTTGCCGAAGCGCTGGTCGTAGTCGTCGATGAGCCGGGCGCGCTCGGCGTCCGGGTCGGCCGCCGCCCCGAGCTCGCGCCGGTAGAGGATGTTCACGGCCCCCTGGGCGCCCATCACGGCGATCTGGGCCGTGGGCCATGCCAGGTTCACGTCGGCACCGAGGTGCTTGGAGCCCATGACGATGTAGGCGCCGCCGTAGGCCTTGCGGGTGATGACGGTGACGAGCGGCACCGTCGCCTCGGCGTAGGCGTAGATGAGCTTGGCACCCCGGCGGATGATGCCGTCCCACTCCTGCTCCGTGCCGGGCAGGAAGCCGGGCACATCGACGAAGGACACGACGGGGATGTTGAAGGCATCGCAGGTGCGGATGAAGCGGGCGGCCTTCTCGCTGGAGTCGATGTCGAGGGTGCCGGCAAGCTGCATCGGCTGGTTGGCGACGATGCCCACCGAGTGGCCCTCGACGCGGCCGAATCCCGTGATGATGTTGGGCGCGAACAGCGGCTGCACCTCGAGGAAGTAGCCGTCGTCGAGCACCCGCTCGATCACTTGGTGCATGTCGTAGGGCTGGTTGGATGAATCGGGGATGAGCGCGTCGAGCTCGAGGTCGGCATCGGTCACCGACAGGTCCGACTCCCACGGGAACGACGGCGGCTCGTCCATGTTGTTGTCGGGCAGGAACGACAGCAGTGCCTTCACGTAGTCGATGGCGTCCTGCTCGTCGTGGCCCATGTAGTGGGCTGCGCCGGAGACGCTGTTGTGCGTGCGGGCACCGCCGAGCTGCTCGAAGCCGACGTCCTCACCCGTGACGGTCTTGATGACATCGGGACCGGTGATGAACATGTGCGACGTCTTGTCGACCATGACGGTGAAGTCGGTGATGGCGGGGGAGTACACCGAGCCTCCGGCACAGGGGCCCATGATGAGCGAGACCTGCGGGATGACGCCGCTCGCGTGCACATTGCGCTTGAAGATCTCGCCGTACATGGCGAGCGACTCCACACCCTCCTGGATGCGCGCGCCACCTGAGTCGTTGAAGCCGATGAGCGGGCAGCCGTTGCGCATCGCGAGGTCCATGACCTTCACGATCTTCTCGCCGAACACCTGGCCGAGTGAGCCTCCGAAGACGGTGAAGTCCTGCGCGAACACGTACACCTGGCGGCCGTTGACCGTGCCGTAGCCGGTGATGACACCATCGCCGAGGGGACGCGTGCGCTCCATGCCGAAGCCGTACGAACGGTGGCGGCGCAGGCCGTCGATCTGTTGGAAGGAATCGGGGTCGAGGAAGGCCGTGAGGCGCTCCATCGCGGTCTGCTTGCCCTTCGCATGCTGCCGCTCGATGGCCGCCGTCTGGCCCGTCTCCTGTTCGAGGCGGCGACGGTGCAGGTCCGCGAGCTTGCCCGCGGTCGTCTGCAGGTCGATCTGCTCCACGCCCACCTCCGAGTGATGTAGGTCGTACGGTAGTCACGTGACCCACGAGTACGGCACGAACGAGCCCTCGAGCCTCGATCCAAGGCTGCTCGAGCGGCTGCTCGCGGGACGCAACCGTTCCATGGCCGTGCATTACTCGCGCGTCACCTCGTCCACGCAGCACGCGGCGCGCGCCCTGGGCGCGTCGGCCACGGCCCCCTTCGTGGTCGTCGCCGATGAGCAGTCCGCCGGCCGTGGCCGCCTCGATCGCAGCTGGGTCACCCCGCCCGCGACCGCCGTGCTCATGACGCTCGCCCTTCCTCACCCTGCCGCCCACGAGACGCTGCGGCTGCTGCCCCTGCTTGCTGGCACCGCGGTGGCGGAGGCGCTGGAGCGCATGGCCGCGCCCGTGCGACTGAAGTGGCCCAACGACATCGTCACCGTCGTCGACGGTCGCCTGCGCAAGCTGGGTGGGCTCATCGCAGAACTCGTCGACGGCCAGGTACTCATCGGCATCGGCGTGAATGTCGCCATCGACGACGACGATCTGCCCACCGCGGACGCCATCGCATTGCGCCAGCTCGGCATCGAATGCGTGCGTGAGCAGCTCATCGCCGACATCGTGGACGGCATCGTCGGCCGCGTCGCCGTGCCCTTTGCCCTCGACGACTACCGCCAGCGCTGTGCCACGATTGGCAGCGCGGTGCGCGTCACGCGAGTGGACGGCTCAACGAGTACGGGCACGGCCGTGGGTGTCGACGATGACGGGGCACTGCTCGTGGATGACGGGGGGTCGACCATGCGCATCACTGCGGGCGACGTCCAGCATGTGCGGCCGGTGGCGCCGTGACGCGGGTGCTCGTCGTCGAGGATGACCCCGCGGCGGCCGAACTGCTCGCTGTGGTGTTGCAGCGCGATGGCCATGACGTCCGCGTGGTGTCCACGGCCGCGGAGGCGGAACTCGTGGTGCCGCAGGGCGTGCAGCTCGTCGTCCTCGACCTGGGGCTGCCGGACCGTGACGGGCTGGCCGCCTGCCGCGACCTGCGTCGCGGCCGCCCCGCCCTGCCGATCATCGTGGTGTCCGCTCGCGCGAGCGAGGCCGACATCGTCGTCACGCTCGACGCCGGCGCCGATGACTACCTGGTGAAGCCATTCCGCAGCCGGGAGCTGCTGGCGCGCATTCGCGCCCTGCTGCGGCGCACGAACGCCGGGGACCTGCTGTTCGTGGGCGACGTCATCATCGACCCGGCGGCCTTCCGGGTGACGACGGAGCGCGGCGCGTTGCTGCTCACGCCCAAGGAGTTCGAGATCCTCACGCTGCTGGCGCGCAACGTCGGCCGCGTGGTGCCGCGCGACGAGGTGCTCGGCAGCCTGTGGGACACGCCGCTGCCGGCCAACTCGAAGTCCCTCGACATGCACATGTCGACCTTGCGCCGCAAGCTCCTCGACGCCGGCTGCGCCACGGCGGTGCGCACCGTGCGCGGTGTCGGGTTCGAGCTTGAGGTGTAGGCCTCAGGCCGTGGCTGGCCGGGTGGCGTCGGTGAAGATGTAGCGCCGGTAGGCCCAGAAGCGGAAGATCGTGGCGAGGCCCGTACCGATGAGGTTGGCCGAGATGTTGTCCGCGGTGGCCGACGTGAGGTTGAGGACGTAGTGCGAGAAGCCGAGGCACACGGCCGCGATGCCCATGCCGACGACGTTGAACAGGAAGAACAGCGACAGCGACTGCCGGTGCCCCCCGACGTCCCGATGACGGAAGGCCCAGTAGCGGTTGCCGAAGTAGGCGACGAGCGTGGCGATGATCGAGCTGATGATCTTCGCGGTGATCGGCTTGCTCGCGATGGGGCTGATGGTCTCGGCACGCAGGATGTTGAAGATGCCGACGTCCACGATGTAGGCGATGATGCCCACGGTGCCGAACTTGGCGACTTCCTGGCGCAGGCGCTGCATGCCATTCACGCGGGGAGCATAGTGGCGCCCCGGCCAGCCGGCGGTGGCCCGGCTAGGGTGTGCCCGTGACCAGCCCCCTCGCGACCGGGTACCCACGTGTGGGCATCGTCGGCGGCGGCCAGTTGGCCCGCATGATGCACCAGGCGTCCATCGGGCTCGGCATCGGCGTGCGGGTGCTGGCCGTCGACCCCGCCGAGAGTGCCGCGCAGGTGGTGCGCGACCTCGCCATCGGCCGGCACGACGACGCGGATGCGCTGCTTGCGTTCAGCGAGGGCCTCGACGTCGTCACCTTCGACCATGAACACGTGCCGCCACAGCACCTCGAGGCGCTCGCCGCACGCGGCGTCGCGGTGCGCCCCGGCCCGGAGGCACTCGCATGCGCGCAGGACAAGGCGATCATGCGCCAGCGCCTGCGCGAGGTCGGCGTGCCCTGCCCTGCGTGGGCGATCGTGGCCACTGTCGAGGAGGGACGTGCCTTCGGCGACAGCGTCGGTTGGCCGTTCATCCTCAAGACCTCGCGTGGTGGCTACGACGGCAAGGGCGTGTGGGTGATCGCCTCCGAGAACGAGCTCGAACGGGTGCTGTCCTCGGTGGCATTGGGGCCGCACGCGGTGTGGCTCGCAGAGGAGCGGGTGCCCTTCGTGCAGGAGCTCGCGGCGCAGGTGGCGCGCTCACCCCACGGCCAGGTGGTGGCCTACCCGGTCGTCCGCACCGTGCAGACCGACGGCATCTGCACCGAGGTCATCGCACCAGCACCCGACCTGGCCCCTGAACGGGCCGTCGAGGCCCAGCGCATGGCCATCGAGATCGCGCACGCCCTCGACGTCACCGGCATGCTCGCCGTCGAGATGTTCGACACGGGCAACGCGATCCTCGTGAACGAGCTCGCCATGCGGCCGCACAACTCCGGGCACTGGACGATCGACGGTGCCCGCACGAGCCAGTTCGAGAACCACCTGCGCGCGGTGCTCGACCTGCCGCTTGGAGCGCCGCATGCGCTGGCACCATGGACGGTCATGGTGAACGTCCTCGGTGGTCCTGCGGACGAGATCTACTCCGCGTTCCGGCACTGCATGGCCCGGGATCCGGGCCTGCGCATCCACATGTACGGCAAGGACGTCCGTCCGGGCCGCAAGATCGGGCACGTCACGGTCACGAGCACCGACCTCGACGACGCCCTGCGGCGGGCACGGCACGCCGCCGCCTACCTCACCGGCACGATCGAGGAGTGAGCATGGACGCACGCGTGGGCATCGTCATGGGCAGCGATTCCGACTGGCCGGTCATGCAGGCCGCGGCGGAGGTGCTTGAGGAGTTCGGCGTGCCCTATGAGGCCGACGTCGTCTCCGCGCACCGCATGCCGCACGAGATGCTCGAGTACGGGCGCGCGGCGGAGGAGCGCGGCCTGCGCGTCATCATCGCCGGCGCCGGCGGCGCGGCCCACCTGCCCGGCATGCTCGCGTCCGTCACCGTGCTGCCCGTCATCGGGGTGCCGGTCCCATTGGCGCACCTCGAGGGCATGGACTCCCTGCTGTCGATCGTGCAGATGCCCGGCGGCGTGCCCGTGGCCACAGTGGCCATCGGCAACGCGAAGAACGCCGGGTTGCTCGCCGTGCGCATCCTCGCCGCGGCGGACGACGACGCCGGTGCGGGCCTCCGCGCGGCGATGCGCGGCTACCAGGAGCGCCTGGCCGACCAGGCGCGGGCGAAGGGCGAGGCCGTGCGCCGTCGCCCGGGAAGGGCGGGGTTCACCGCATGAGCGAGTTCGCAGATCCGGCCGACATTGCGCGGCTCAAGGCCGAGACGACGGTCTGGGCCGTCGTGGGGCTCGGTGCCAACCCCGAGCGGCCGGCGTACGGCGTGGCCCACACGCTGCAGCAGCGCTTCGGCAAGCGCATCGTGCCCGTGTACCCGCGGGCAGAGACCGTGCACGGCGAGCAGGGCTACACCACGCTCACCGAGGCGGCGGCGGCCGTTGGGCACATCGACGTCGTCGACTGCTTCGTCAACAGCAACCGCGTCGGTGCCATCGTCGATGAGGCCATTGCCATCGGCGCGGATGCCGTGTGGATGCAGCTCGATGTCATCGACGAGGCGGCTGCACAGCGCGCCCGTGCTGCGGGCCTCACCGTGGTGATGAACCGCTGCCCGGCGATCGAGTTCCCGCGCCTGCCGTGAGCTGAGCCTCTGGCGGTGGTGCCTGCCGTCAGCTGTCGGCGCGGTAGATGTCGCGCGTGTAGAGCTTGTCGACCACGTCGTCGAGCTCCTCGCTGCGACGGTTCGCGAGGATAACGTCTGACCGCTGCTTGAAGGCGACGAGGTCGCGCTCGATGCGCATGCCCTGGAACTCCGGCGCGGTGATCGTCGGCTCGTAGATGATGACCTCGAGGCCCCGCTGCCGCAGTCGGTCGATGACGCCGAGGATGCTCGAGGCGCGGAAGTTGTCCGATCCCGCCTTCATGGCCAAGCGGTGGATGCCCACCACGCGCGGCCCGCGTGCCGTCACCTGGTCTGCGATGAAGTCCATGCGTGTCGTGTTGGAGTCGACGATGGCCTCGATGAGGCGCTGCGGCACGTCCTGGAAGTTCGACAGCAGCTGCTTGGTGTCCTTCGGCAGGCAGTAGCCGCCGTAGCCGAACGAGGGGTTGTTGTAGCCGCTGCCGATGCGGGGGTCGAGGCTCACGCCCTCGATGAGCGGCTGCGTGGCGAGGCCGTGACGGGCGGCGAAGGTGTCGAGTTCGTTGAAGTAGGCCACGCGCATGGCGAGGTAGGTGTTGGCGAACAGCTTCACCGCCTCGGCCTCGGTGGCGGTCATGGCGAGGATGGGGGCATCGGGGATCGCGGACCCCTCGGCGAGCAGGGTGCCGAAGGTGCGAGCGGCCTCGGTGTCATCGCCGACGATGATGCGCGTGGGGTGCATGACGTCGTGCAGGGCCATGCCCTCGCGCAGGAACTCGGGGCTGAACACCACCTGGCGTCCGATGCGCGCTGACATCTGTGCGGCGAAGCCGACCGGCACCGTGGACTTCACCACCGGCACGGCGGTTGCTGATGCGGTGGCCACGGCATCGATGACCCCTTCGACGCTCGCGGTGTCGAAGGCCGCGGTGTCCGGGTCATAGTCCGTGGGGGTGGCGATGACGACGAAGTCGGCGTCGGCGTAGGCGGCGGCCGCGTCCGTGGTGGCCTGCAGGCGCAGTTCGCGGGTGCGGAGGAACTCCTCGAGCCCGGCGTCGTGGAAGGGCATGCGCCGCGCGTTGATCAGGTCGACGCGTGCCTGCACGACATCGACAGCGACCACGTCACTGTGCTGTGCGAGCAATGCCGCATTGGACAGGCCCACGTAGCCAAGGCCGACAACCGCGATCTTCATGGTCCCCCTACTTGCAGATGCTGTCGGCGGCGGTGCGCGGCGCCGTGATCGTCTGCACCACTGCCGTCGTCGACGTGCTGCCGGACGTGGTGCCCGTGCTCGCGGTGCCGAGCTTCACTCGCTTCGCGGCCGTCCAGTCCTTGCCGACGAGCAGCGTGATGCCGGTGGCATCGGCCGTCTCCTGCAGCGTGGCGAAGGGGATGGACGCCGCCACTGTGCGGGCCGCCTCCGCCTGCGCCTTGGGGTACTCGATGACCGTCGT
The DNA here is from genome assembly GCA_021824095.1 of Actinomycetes bacterium. Taxonomy (GTDB): domain Bacteria; phylum Actinomycetota; class Actinomycetes; order S36-B12; family UBA5976; genus JAKALQ01. The sequence continues at coordinate 5,438 of JAKALQ010000006.1, read as the reverse complement.
GGCAGCACCCGACGTGGGCGCGTTGCCGGGCTGGGCGGCGAAGCCGAAGCCCACCTTCGCCAGGCTGTCGGAGGCCTTGCGGGCGAGGCCCGTGATGCTTGTCGCGTTGAGCACGGTGAGGCGGATGAGGCCGGGCGCCACCGTGGGCAGGCCCGCGGCCGCAGTGGGCGTGGCGGCTGGGGCAGTGGCGGCGGGCAGCACCACCGGCTTGTCCGCGGCGAGGTCGGTGAACAGCGTCTTGGCCTGGGCCTGGTCCCAGAGCACCACGGAGTTGCCGTTGATGTTCGCATTGCCGTTGCTGATGGGCACGGTGAGGAAGCGGATCTTCTTCAGGCTGAGGCCGCGGAAGCGCTGCGCCAGGTTCATGATGGCGTCACGCCCGAGGGTCTCGTCCGTGGTGATCGACTTCATGGCCGCGTCGATGAAGCTGTTGAGCTTCAAGGGGTTCAGCAGGGTGCCGGCGCTGGCCACGCGCTGGGCCATAGCGGACAGGAAGCGCTGCTGGCGCTGCATGCGGCCGAAGTCGGAGTCAATGTGCCGGGCCCGCACGTAGGCGAGCGCCTGCTTGCCCGTGAGCGTCTGCTGCCCTGCCTGGAGGTTGAGGCCGGAGTAGGAGTCCTGCATCGGCTTGGGGATGCACATGGGCACGCCGCCCACGGCATTCACCATGTTGAGGAAGCCGGCGAAGTTGAGCGAGATGTAGTGGTCGATGCGCATGCCCGTGAGCTGCTCGACGACGCGGGTGAGCAGCTGCGGGCCGCCGCGCTCGAGCAGCGTGTTGATGCGGTCCTGCGTGGCCGCGTGGGCCTTGCCCTGGGTGTCGGTGTACGCGGGGATGTCGACCCAGGTGTCGCGGGGGAGGCTCACCGCGGTGGCGCCGCCGCCGCCGGGGGCGAAGCGGATGACGATGATGGTGTCGGTGCGGGCGGCGCCGTAGTTGCCGTGGCCGACGTGCAGGGCATCCTGCTCCTTGCGGGTGAGGCCCGAGCGGTCGTCAACGGCCACGGCGAGGATCGTCATGCCGGCGGTGTCGACCGCCTGCGGGCGCGAGGCCTGGTCGAGTGAGCCGAACACGTTGACCGTCTTCTTGTCGCTCACGTAGCGGTTCGACAGGCCCCAGCCCGCGAGACTGCCAAGCACGATGACCACCGACAGCACTGAGGCGATGCGGCGCAGGGGGTGAAGTGACACGGAATCCTCCCGGGGGCAAGGGTAGCCGGAGGCTCGGCGCGTGCCGTCCCGGTGCGGTGTCGCCGTAGGTTTGGATCATGCACGACGACGCCCGACCCGACACCCGCGCCACGGGGGTCTCCATCATCGTGCCCGTCCTGCAGGAGGCCGGGTACCTCGAGACGTCCGTGCGCCACCTGCTGGCGCAGGATCACCCGGGGCCGCTCGAGATCGTGCTCGCGCTCGGGCCGTCCACCGACGGCACCACCGAGATCGCCCACCGGCTGGCCGCCGAGGACCCGCGCGTCATCTGCGTCGACAACCCCACCGGGCGCACCCCGTCGGGGCTCAATGCCGCCATCGGGGCGTCGCACCACCCGGTGATCGTGCGGGTCGACGCGCATGCCGAGATTCCCGCCGACTACGTGCGGGTGGCGGTCGAGACGCTCGAGCGCACGGGCGCCGACAACGTGGGCGGCATCATGGGAGCCGACGGCATCACCCCGTTCGAGCGGGCCGTGGCGGCGGCCATGACGTCCGTGTTCGGGGTCGGGGCGGCGTCCTTCCATGTCGGGGGTGACGAGGGCCCGGCTGCCACCGTCTACCTGGGGGCCTTCCGGCGCGCGACGCTGGAGGCCGTCGGCGGCTACGACGAGAGCTTCGTGCGGGCGCAGGACTGGGAGATGAACCACCGCATCCGCACGCGTGGCGGGCTCATCTGGTTCACGCCGCGTATGCACGTGACGTACCGGCCGCGCTCGTCGGTGCGGTCACTGGGCCGGCAGTACCTGCACTACGGGCGCTGGCGGCGGGAGGTCATGCGCCGGCACCCCGAGACGGCGCGCACGCCTGCGGCACTGCGCTACTTCGCGCCGCCGCTCGTCACGGTGGCGGTGCTGCTGGGGCTGGCGCAGGCGATCGTGGGTCCGCTCGTCGGCATGGCGCCGTGGGGGCTCGTCCTGCCTGCCGCATACCTGCTCGGCGTGCTCGCGGTGTCGCCACTGGTGGCGCGCGGTGCGGGGGCCGACGTCCTGCCCCGGGTGCCGGCGGTGCTCGTCACCATGCACCTGGCCTGGGGCTGGGGCTTCCTCACGTCCCCCCGCGACCTCCGTGACGGCGACCTCACCGGCTCCCGCTGACCCCCACATTCCACGCTAGGACTCAAAACGGGTGGACAAATCACCCAAAATTCAACCATTTCTGAGTCCTAGCGCGAGGTGGTTGGGCGCGTGTCAGGGGTTGGCGTCGTCGCGGTCGTCGTCGGCGTCGAAGGGGACGCCGTCCAGGTCGTGATCGACGATCGGGATCTCCGCCGTGTCCTCGAGGCCGGCCGGGGTGCCGAGCACCGCCATCTCGTCGGGCTTCCGCGCCAGCACGTGGGCGATGTAGGCGTGCGTCGCCGCCTCGACGCCGACGTCATGACCGGCCTGCTCGCTCATGTACCAGCGGTTCTCGAGCACCTCATGGAAGATCTGCGCCGGCTCCAACTTTCGTCGTAGGGCGTGCGGTACGGCCATGACGATGGGCTCGAAGATCTCGGAGATCCAGCGGTGCGCGACGATCTCCTCCGACTCATCCGCCCCCAGCTCGGCGTGGAACGCGTCGAGGTCGTTCAGCAGCCGCTGCGCCTGGTGCTCCTCGACGTCGAGGCCGGTGAGGCGCAGCAAGCGCCGGGCATGGTGCCCCTGGTCGACCACCTTCGGCGTGAGGTGGACGCGTGCCATGCCGTCCTCGGTCGCCTCGAGGCGGATCTCGCCAACGTCGAAGCCCAGCCGGTTGAGGCTCTGGATGTGCTTGTTCAGCGCCTTGCGGTCCTGCAGGTGGATGGTGATGGGCTCGGTGAGCACCGCCCACAGGCGGTGGTATCGCGCGACGAGCGACTGGCCCGCCGAGATGGGGTCCACCGCCTCCGGCAGGCGCCCGCCGGCCTGCAGGTCCATGAGCTCGCCGATGCAGTTGAGTGACGCCGTCTCGATGTCGTACTGCCGTTGCCCGTCGGACAGGGACGCGTACATCTCGCCGGTCTCGGCGTCGACAAGGTAGGCCGCGAACTCGCCTGCGTCCCGTCGGAAGAGGGTGTTCGACAGCGAGCAGTCATTCCAGGCGAAGCCCAGCAGGTGCAGCCGGACGATGAGGAGCGTGAGCGCGTCGAGCAGGCGGATGGCGGTGTCGGTGCGTGGCGTCGAGGCGAAGACGGCGCGGTAGGGCAGCGAGAACTGCAGATGCTCGGTGATGAGGCACGCGGGCAGGGGCTCGCCCTCGGCGTCCTCACGTCCGGACACCACGGCCTTGGCGCGCACCGACGGGACGTTGAGCGAGGCGAGGTCGTTGAGCAGGTCGTACTCGCGCTGCGCGAACGACTCCTCGATCTCCTTCACGGCATGGACGACGCCACCGAGGCGCACGAAGCGCACCGTGTGCCGCGAGATGCCGCGGGGCAGCGCGATGATGAGTTCGGCCGGCCACTCCTCGAGGGGCGTCGACCAGGGAAGCATGAGGAGGTCGGGGTCGACAGCCGTCGCCCGGACAGCGAGCGCCATCGTCCCCGACCTCCTCGTGGTCGTGCGTCAGTTGCCGATGCGGACGCCCGTGCTCGGATCGAACACGTGGGCGTGACCGCCGGCGATGGTGAGGTGGATGGTGTCGCCGCGGCGCGGGGGCGTACGCCCGTCGGCGCGGGCGATGACGTTCTGCGTGCCGTGCGCGGTCTCGACCGTGCCGTAGCAGTACGCGTCGGCGCCGGTGACCTCGACGACGTCGATGGTCATGCCGAAGCCCTCATCGCTGCTCGTGATGCGGACGTCCTCGGGACGGAAGCCGAAGGTGACCTCGGACAGGCCGCGCGAGCGGGCGATGCCGAGGGTGTCCTGCTCGACCGGCACCAGTGCACCACCGAGACGGGCACCGCCCTCCTCGACGTGCGCGGAGACGATGTTCATCGCCGGCGACCCGATGAACCCGGCGACGAACACGTTGGCCGGGTGGTCGTACAGGTTCTGCGGGGTGTCGACCTGCTGCAGGATGCCGTCCTTCAGCACCGCGACGCGGTCACCCATGGTCATGGCCTCGACCTGGTCGTGGGTCACGTACACCGTGGTGACGCCGAGGCGGCGCTGCAGTGACGCGATCTGCGTGCGCGTCTGCACACGCAGCTTGGCGTCGAGGTTCGACAGCGGCTCGTCCATGAGGAACACCTGCGGCTCGCGGACGATGGCACGGCCCATGGCGACGCGCTGGCGCTGGCCGCCGGAGAGCGCCTTCGGCTTGCGGTCGAGGTAGATGGTGAGGTCGAGCAGCTTCGCCGCCTCCTCCACGCGCTTGCGGATCTCGTCCTTCGGGCGGCCGGCGATCTTGAGGGCGAAGCCCATGTTCTCGGCCACCGTCATGTGCGGGTACAGCGCGTAGTTCTGGAACACCATCGCGATGTCGCGATCCTTCGGTGCCAGGTTGGTGACGTCGCGGTCACCGATGCGGATGGCGCCGTTGTCGACCGGCTCGAGGCCGGCGAGCATGCGGAGCGAGGTGGACTTGCCGCAGCCGGACGGGCCGACGAGAACGAGGAACTCGCCGTCTGCGATCTCAAGGTTGAGCTGGTCGACCGAGGGCTTGTCATTCCCCGGGTACTGCCTGGTGGCATGGTCGAAGACCACGGATGCCATGGTGATTCCTTCCATCGGCAGGAACGTGCCGAACGATCCGTTGTAGAGGGATGCCGCCCGGTTGGGCGGTGGCGGCCGATCCGATACGGCGCGCCGGGTATGCAGTTGTGTGCTCAGGGTACCGGCGGACGCGCCCAGCGGAAGGGTGCGGACGGCAACGTTTTGGGCCCTCGAGCCATGCAACGACGTGCAACGCGTGGCTCACCCAACGCGGGGAGCGGGCTGGCGGGCACCGGATCCGGCCCCGGACATGGTTCGGCGGCGATGTCGACCCCCGCACGACACCGCCGCCGTTGACTCAAAGTAGAGGGGTGTCAAACCTCGGTCAAGGCGACCGGCCGGGCAATCCAGCATGCGGACGTTCCCGCGCGCCCGAGGTGCGTCAGCCGCCGGGATGGGGCCGTTCGTCCCGACCTGTCGCCAGGGGCTGTGACGTTGCTCCCGCACCATGGGCTCCCGTGGCCGCGAGGACTAGATTGCACGGGTTCCTCGAATCTTCGAATGGATGACGCATGGAGAAGTACGTCTACGACTTCACTGAGGGCGATCGCACGATGAGCGACCTCCTTGGTGGCAAGGGTGCCAATCTGGCCGAGATGACGAAGCTCG
>JAKALQ010000053.1 GCA_021824095.1 Actinomycetes bacterium | reverse complement strand
AGGGTGTCTCGCGCATGACGATCGTCGTGAACGTCGAGGAGTCACCCCTCGAGCAGGTGACGAAGCAGTTGAACAAGCTCATCAACGTGCTGAAGATCGTCGAGCTCGATCCGACGCAGTCGGTCGCGCACCAGCTCATCATGGTGAAGGTGCACGCCGACCAGGCCAGCCGATCGCAGGTCGTCGAGGTCGCGGAACTGTTCCACTGCCGCATCATCGACGTGGCGCCCGATGCCATCTCGATGGAGGCCACCGGCAGCCACGACAAGATCCAGACGCTGCTGTCGCTGCTCGAGCCCTATGGCGTGCGCGAGCTCGTCCAGTCGGGTGTCGTCGCGCTCGCCCGCGGCGGACGCTCCATCACCGACCGCGCGGGCAAGTGACCCAACCGTCGGTTGTGCACAGCGTGACCGTCTGACGGTCGCCTGCTGCACAACCGACGAATGGCGCGGCCCGGCCCTGCGGCCAGCGCCGACGTGCCGGCTGACCCGCGCACGCACCAGCAGTGGACGTGCGTGATGCCGCGTCCACACCGATCAGGGGAGGCCTGCCCACACCGTGGGCGCAGGGACCTGCCACACACGCAAGACCGTACGATTGCCGCCTACGCCAACCAGGGGAGTACCGACATGGCCGAGATGTTCTACGACAAGGACGCCGACCTTTCCATCATCCAGAACCGCGTCGTCGCGATCATCGGCTACGGCTCGCAGGGCCACGCCCATGCGCTGTCGCTGCGCGACTCCGGTGTCGACGTCCGCGTCGGGCTCGCCGAGGGCTCGAAGAGCCGCGCGAAGGCCGAGGCCGAGGGCCTGCGCGTCGTCGATCCCGCGACCGCGGCGGCCGAGGCCGACGTCATCATGATGCTCGTGCCGGATCACGTGGCCCGCAAGGTCTACGCCGAGTCCGTCGAGCCCAACCTGCAGCCCGGTGATGCGCTCTTCTTCGCGCACGGCTTCAACATCCGCTTCGGCTACATCAAGCCGCGCGCCGACGTCGACGTGTGCATGGTTGCCCCGAAGGGCCCCGGCCACCTCGTGCGCCGCGAGTACAGCGCCGGTCGCGGCGTGCCGGTGATCGTCGCCGTCGAGCAGAACGCCACGGGCAAGGCGTGGGACCTCGCGCTCTCGTACGCCAAGGGCATCGGCGGTCTGCGCGCCGGTGGCATCAAGACCACGTTCACCGAGGAGACCGAGACCGACCTGTTCGGCGAGCAGGCCGTGCTCTGCGGCGGTATGTCCGCCCTCGTCCAGGCCGGCTTCGAGACGCTCGTCGAGGCGGGCTACCAGCCCGAGGTCGCGTACTTCGAGTGCCTGCACGAGCTCAAGCTCATCGTCGACCTCATGTACGAGGGTGGCATCGCCAAGCAGCGCTGGTCGGTGTCCGACACGGCCGAGTACGGCGACTACGTCTCGGGTCCGCGCGTCATCGACGCGTCGGTGAAGGCGCGCATGAAGGACGTGCTCACCGACATCCAGGACGGCACCTTCGCCAAGCGCTTCATCGACGACCAGGACCAGGGCGCGCCGGAGTTCAAGGCCTTCCGCGCCAAGGCGGAGGCGCACCCGATCGAGAAGGTCGGCCGCGAGCTGCGCAAGCTCATGAGCTGGGTCAAGTCGTCCGACAGCGACTATGTCGAGGGTTCGGCCGCGCGCTGACGCACGCGACTCGGCACCAACCTCGACCTGCACCTGCGGGTGGGGGAGCGGCTGTGGGCTGCGGTGGTGGTCGCCGAAGGGTTCGGCCGCGCGCTGACGCACGCGACTCGGCACCAACCTCGACCTGCACCTGCGGGTGGGGGAGCGGCCAGGCCACCGTCCACGAATGCCATCACGAGGGCTCCGGGATACCCCGGGGCCCTCGTCGCGTCCACCCCCAACCGCACCCCCAAGACCCGCCAACCCGTCCGTCCCGCCGTCCCCACTGCACGCTAGGACTCAAAACGGGTGGACAAATCACCACAAAATTCAACCCTTTCTGAGTCCTAGCGCGGAATGCTTGTTGGGCGGGGGTGGCGACAAGGTTTCACCATGTGGACATTGTGAAAACTTTCACAAGCCTGTCGTAGGCTCCCGTCGACCGTCGCCACCGACCCCGGGAGCACCCCATGGCAAAGCCGATCGTCCTCATCGCCGAGGAACTGTCCCCCGCCACCATCGACGCCCTCGGCCCCGACTTCGAGGTCCGCACCTGTGACGGCACCAACCGTGCCGAGCTGCTCGCGGCCGTCGTCGATGCCGACGCCCTGCTCGTGCGCTCGGCGACGCAGGTGGACGCCGAGGTGTTCGCCACGCAGAAGCGCCTCACGGTCGTCGCCCGCGCCGGCGTCGGCCTCGACAACGTCGACGTGAAGGCCGCCACCCAGGCCGGCGTCATGGTGGTGAACGCGCCGACGTCCAACATCGTGTCGGCAGCCGAACTCGCGGTCGGCCTGCTCCTCGCCTCCGCCCGCAACATCGTGCCCGCCAACCTCGCGCTGAAGCAGGGCAAGTGGGCGCGGTCGAAGTTCACCGGCGTCGAGCTCAACGAGAAGGTGGTCGGCGTCGTCGGCCTGGGCCGCATCGGCATGCTCGTCGCCCAGCGCCTCGCCCCCTTCGGTGTGCAGCTCATCGCCTACGACCCGTACGTGCAGCCCGCCCGTGCCGCCCAGATGGGCATCCGCATGGTGACGCTCGATGAGCTGCTCGCCCAGGCCGACTTCATCACCGTGCACCTGCCGAAGACGCCGGAGACCGTCGGCCTCATCGGCGAGGATGCCCTGCGCAAGGTGAAGCCGACCGTGCACATCATCAACGCCGCCCGCGGCGGCATCGTCGACGAGGCCGCCCTCGCCGCGGCACTCACCGACGGCCGCGTCGCCGGCGCCGGCCTCGACGTCTACGCGAAGGAGCCCTGCACCGACTCCCCGCTCTTCGCCTTCGACAACGTCGTGGCCACACCGCATCTCGGTGCCTCCACCGACGAGGCGCAGGAGAAGGCCGGCATCGCGGTGGCGAAGTCGGTGCGCCTGGCCCTCTCCGGCGAACTCGTGCCAGACGCCGTGAACGTGCAGGGCGGCGTGCTCGCCCCGAGCGTGAAGCCCTACCTTGCCCTCGCTGAGCACCTCGGTGTCATCGCCGCGCACCTCGCGCCGGACCCGGCCGCCCGCGTCTCCGTCGAGATCTCCGGTGAGCTGTCCCAGGAGGACGTCCGCGTCCTCGAGCTCTCCGCCCTCAAGGGCGTCTTCGGTGCCCTCATGGACGACCCGGTGTCGTACGTGAACGCTCCGCTCATCGCCAAGGAGCGCGGCGTCGAGACGAAGCTCACGAAGAAGCCCGAGAACGACGAGTACCGCTCCCTGGTGCGCATCCACGTCGACACCACCGGCGGACAGCGCGTCGTTGTCGGCGGCACGGTGGCCGGTCCGCGTCGCATCGAGAAGCTCGCCGAGATCAACGGCGCCGAGATCGACGTGCAGATCGGCGCGCACCACGCCTTCTACTCCTACGCCGACCGGCCCGGCGTCATCGGCGTCATCGGCCAGATCCTCGGTGAGGCGGGCGTGAACATCGAGAACATGCAGGTGGGCCTGCTGCCGAACTCCACGCAGGCCATCATGGTGCTGAGCGTCGACACCGAGATCAGCCCCACCATCAACCAGACGGTCGCCAACGCCGTCGGTACCGAGCTCGCCCGCGTCGTCTCACTGCGCGACTGACGCACCACATCGACGGCGCCCCCGCACGCGCGGGTGGCGCCGTCGGCGTCTGCAGGGAAGGGCTGACATCGGCGCCGGCCGATCGTGCCTCAGGCGAGTGGCAGGCGGATCGTGAACGTCATGCCGCCGTCGGCATTGCGGTGGGCTGCCACACGCCCGCGCTGCGCCTCCACCAGTTCGCGCACCACCGCGAGGCCGATGCCGGATCCCTCCGTGTCGCGCGACGCCGACCCGCGCCACAGGCGCTCGAACACGTGCGGTACCTCGTCTTCGGGGATGCCCGGCCCGGTGTCCGCCACCCGGCACTCGGCCTGCCCCTCGTGCACGGTCACCTGCACCGCGACGCGATCCCCGCGCCGGCAGTGCCGCGCCGCATTCGTCAGCAGGTTCGCCACCGCCTGGTGCAGGCGATCGGCGTCCGCCATGACCGGCACGGCCTGCGCTGCCTCAACATCCGATACCACGCCGGCGGCGTCCAGCAGCGGCAGGGTGGCGCGATGGGCCTCGCGCACGACGTCCGCGAGGTCGGTGGGGGCGAGCCGAAGCGACAGTGCCGCCGTCTCCGCAGCCGCCAGTGAGGCGAGGTCCTCGACGATACGGCCCAGTCGCAGGGCCTGCGCATGCAAGGCGGTGAGGCGCTCCGCGTCAGCCGGCACCAGACCGTCGCGCAACTCCTCGAGGCTCGCCTGCAGCACCGTCATCGGGGTGCGCAGCTCATGCGCCACGTCGGCGGCGATGCGTCGACGCGCCTCCTCGGATCGCACGACGTTCTCCGCCGTCGCGTCGAAGGCGCGTGCCAGACCACCAAGCTCCCAGCGGGCTGCCGCATCCCGCGGATCGGTGCGAGCCGTGCGATCGCCGGAGGCGAAGCGCTGGGCCGCGTTGGAGATGCGCAGCAACGGCACCGCGATGCGTCGCGAGGCGAACACGGCGAGCGCGAAGGCCACGACGAGGGCCACCAGTGCCGCTGCGACGATCCAGCTCCAGGCGATCGATGCGGCCCCTTGGATCGCGGTGGCGAAGCCCACCGACACCGTGCCCACGACCGCACCCGACACCTGCACGTCCGCACTCGTCCATCGGGGTGAGTCGAGTGTCTGCTGCGCCCCCAGCCCCATGCCGAGTCCCATGCCCATGCCCATGCCGTGGGCGGCAACCACCGTGCCGTCGCCCGACCGGACGACATAGCGCACACCCGCGGCCTCGGCGACCGTGTCGGCCACTGCGGTGTCGGCGTTGGTCCAGCCTCCCGCCGCCCGGTAGGCATCGGCCAGGCGGGTGGCGATCGCCTGCGTGGTGGCCGTCCGCTGTTGCTGCTCCCGCGCATCGACGCCCTGCGTCGTCGTGATCACCGCGGCCGCGGTGAGGGTGCCGACGGACGCGATGGCAACGAGGACGAAGGCCGCGAAGAGGCGCGTGCCGAGGGGGCCCAGCCAACGGTCACGCATCGCGCTGCCAACCGAACCGGTAGCCGATGCCGAGCACCGTCTCGACCACCGTGGCGTCGTCGTCACCGAGCTTGCGGCGCAGGTTCTTCACATGCGAGTCGACGGTGCGCTCGTAGCCCGCGAACTCGTAGCCGCGCACCCGGTTCACCAGCTCGCCGCGGGAGAAGGCCCGACCCGGCCGCGAGGCGAGCGTGGTGAGCAGTCCCCACTCGGTGGGGGTGAGTTCCAGCGCCTGCCCGTCAAGCAGCGCCGTGTGCGCCTGCTCGTCGATGTGCAGGCGTCCATTGCCGAAGCGGAGGGTGCCCACCTCGGCGCTGCGCCCACCGCGCCCGAGCACGGCGGCCACGCGCAGCACCACCTCCTGGGGGCTGAAGGGCTTCGTCACATAGTCGTCGGCGCCACGCTCGAGACCGCGGATGCGGTCCTCGACGGTGCTGCGCGCCGTCAGTGCGATCACCGCGATATGCAGGCTGTGGGCCCGTTCCAGCAGATCGAGGCCGTCGATGTCGGGCAGCCCGAGGTCGAGCAGGACGAGGTCGGGGGCGTCCGATTCGATGTGCCGCAGCCCCTCGGCGCCGGTCGCCGCGGTGAGCACCGAGTGCCCTGCCCGCTCGAGGTAGCGGCGCAGCAGGTCGCGGATGTCGCGTTCGTCCTCGACCACGAGCAGCGTTGCCATGGCCCCATCCTTCCAAGCGCCCGACCGTCGCGGCAGGAGCCGAAGGAATCTCCATCGAATCTCCACATCGACGGCATGGACGCTCCACACCGGCCGGTCATGGTGGGCCACGAAGCCACCGAGTGGAAGGAACAGATCATGAAGACGATGCACAAGGCGATCGCCGCCCTCGCTGCCACCGCCGCCGCACTCACCCTCGCCGTCGCACCGGCGTCCGCCGCCGGTCGTGGCGGCTGGGGTGGGCCCTGGGCTGGCAGCAACGGCGCCGGCATGGGACGCATGGGCGGTTGGGGTGGCGCTGGCAACGGCACCATGACCTGCCTCGACGGCGTTGCCTCCGGCACCCTCACGGCCACCGAGAAGGCCAGCCTGGCCGCCATGGCGGGCGAGGAGAAGCTGGCGCAGGACGTCTACGCGGCGCTGGCGAAGCGCTTCCCGACCCTCCCGCAGTTCGCTCGCATCTCCGCCGCTGAGACGCAGCACCTCACCGCACTGCGCGCCCTCCTCGCCCGCTACGGCATCGCTGATCCGACGGCCGGACTCGCGGCCGGCGTGTTCGCGAACGCCGATCGGCAGACGCAGTACACGAGCCTGCTCGCAAGCGCCACGGACACCGCGTCCGCGCTCAAGGTCGGGGTCACCATCGAGAAGCTCGACATCGCCGACCTGGCGAACCTGCTGAAGACGGTGACCGCACCCGATGCCAAGCAGGTGCTCACGATGCTCGACCGTGCGTCGGATCAGCACCTCGCGGCGTTCGGCGGCTGACCGTCACCCTCGGATGCTGGCATACCCATGCGGGTATGCCAGCATTCGTCTGTGCACGCAACCCGCAACCTCCCTGGGCTCGCCATCACGGGCGCGGTGGTCGCAGCCGCCTACGCGCTCAACCACGGCATCCCGTCGCTGTCCCCCCTGTCGCTGTCCGTCGTCCTCGGCGTCATCGTCGCCAACGTGGTCCGGATGCCGGAAGCCGCTGGGCCCGGCGTGCACTTCTCCGGGCGTCGGCTCATGCGCCTCGGCGTGGCCCTGCTCGGCATGGAGGTGTCGATCCGTTCGCTCCTCGGGCTCGGCTGGTCGACGATCGCCGCGGTGCTCGTCGTCGTGACGGTCACCATCCTCGGCGTTGCCGGGCTCGCCCAGCTGCTCGGGCTCGAGCGTGACTTCGGCCTGCTCATCGGTGTCGGCTACGGCATCTGCGGTGCGTCCGCCGTGGCCGCTGCGAAGTCGCAGACCCGCACGACGGAGGAGCAGGCGTCCTACGCCGTCGCGCTCGTCGCACTGTGCGGCACCCTCTCGATTGCCATCCTCCCGGTGCTCGGCGCCATCTTCGGCCTGGGCGACCTCGCCTTCGGCCGCTGGGCCGGCGCCGCCGTGCACGACGTCGGCCAGGTCGTGGCCACCGCGAGCACCCGCAGCAACCTCGCCCTCCACGCCGCCATCGTCGTGAAGCTGGCGCGCGTCGCGATGCTCGCCCCCGTGGTGCTCCTGCTCTCGCTGCGTGCGCGCCGCCTGCAGCTGCACGTCGGCACCACGGCCAAGCGCCCGCCGCTGCTGCCGCTGTTCGTCGTGAGCTTCCTCATCCTCTCGGTCGTGAACTCGATCAACATCGTGCCCGCACCCATCACGAGCTTCCTCGTGAACCTGGCGCAGGTCTCCATGGCCTTCGGCCTGGCAGCACTCGGCCTCAACGTGCGCTGGCGTGAACTGCGGGCCGTCGGTGGCCGTCCGCTCGTGCTCGGGCTGCTCGCCTGGGTGCTCGTGGCCGCCGTGGCCCTCATCGTGGTGCTCATCACGGTCGGGCGCTGACCGACCCCCCAACCCGGTACGGTCGGGCCGACGTCCCGACGAGGAGGATGTATGGAACGCACGCGCTGGGCCATGGTGGGCACCGGTCTCATGTTGCAGCTCATCGGCCACGACTTCGCGCGCACCGAGAACGCCGACCTGCGGGTCATCGTCTCGCGCACGCAGGCCCGCGCCGACGAGGCAGCTGCGGAGTACGGGATCCCCGAGGGATCGGATGACTTCGAGGGCGTGCTGCGTCGTGACGACATCGACGCCGTGTACGTCGCCACCCCGCACTCGCTGCACTTCGAGCAGGCCATGGCCGCCCTCGACGCGGGCAAGCACGTGCTCGTCGAGAAGTCGATGACGCCCAGCGCATCGCTCACTCGCCAGCTGTGCGAGCACGCGCAGGCCAAGGGGCTGTTCGCCATGGAGGCCATGTGGACGGCCTTCAACCCGGCGATCGTCGAACTCCGCCGACGCGTGGCCGCAGGTGCCATCGGCGAGGTGCGGCTCGTGCAAGCCAACTTCTCCACCGCCCCCGCCTACCGTGCCGACTGGCGGTTGTGGGCTCGCGACCTCGCGGGCGGATCCACGCTCGACCAGGGCGTCTACACCCTCTCCTTCGCGCACATGCTGCTCGGTGCACCCGACGCCATCACCGCGCGTGGCACCGTGCTCCATGACGTGGACGCCGAGGTGGCGGCCACGCTCGACTACGTCGGCGGGGCGCGTGCCGTGTGCATCAACGGGCTGCGTGCATGGTCACCGCTCGATGCATTCGTCGCCGGCACCGAGGGGTGCATCAGTGTCCCCGGGGCCTTCTGGAACGCGAGCGGCTTCACGCAGGTGAACACCGCCCAGGACGGATCCACCACCACCGACACCTTCACCTATGCGCGCGAGGGCGGGGGCTACGTGCCGATGCTGCGCGCCGTGAGCGCCGCCATCCTCGAGGGTCGCACCGAGCATCCGTTGCGCACGCACGCGGAGAGCATCGCCGTCGCCGAGACCATGGACGAGGTCATGGGGCAGGTGCACGCCGGCTGACCACCTGCCGACGTGCAGGCCCGACTGGGGCCCGCGTCCGGGGCGCCGCGTGATCGGATGTGCGTGCGCTCAGGCGGACTGGCGTCGCACGACATGGGGCGTCAGCACCGCGTGACGTACGGGCGCACCGGTGAGCGCCTCGAGGGTGAGGGTGCCGAGGGTCGCGCCAAGTCCCGGGAGGTCTGCCCCCACGCTCGTGAGCCGTGGCTGCGCCTGCTCGCCGAGGGCGGTGCCGTCCACGCCCACGACGGCCACATCCTGCGGCACGTCACGGCCGAGCGCATGCAGCGCCTGCAGGGCGCCGAGGGCCATGCGATCGCTACACGCGAACACGCCGTCGACGCGACGGCGTCCGGCCATGAGGTGCGCCGCAGCCCGCGCGCCACCAGCGAGGGTGAAGTCGCCGTCGGCCACGCGGGAGGCCTCCACGCGCACCCCAGCGCGGGTGCAGGCGTCGATGAAGCCCTGCACGCGCCGGGCGCTCACCTGCATGTCCGCACGGCCGGCGATGATGACCGGGTACCGGCAGCCGCGTTCCAGCAGGGTCGCCGCCGCCAGTGCACCGGTCGCCTCCTCATCGATGTCGGCGGACGGCGTGCGCCGCGGGTGCCGGGGCTGGCCGAAGACGATGACGGGGGTGCCGCCACGGAGGAGTCGTGTCTCCAGACGATCGTCGGGCATCGGGCTCATGATGATGACGGCGTCCATGCTGCCCTGGGCGAGCGCGGTGTCGAGGTCGGCGCGACGATCGCGCACGAGGAAGGTCTCGCGGTAGCCATGCTCGCCCAACGTGGCGCTCAGGCCCTCGACGATCTCACCCCAGTAGGGGTTCTGGAACAACTCACGGAAGGACTCGGCGAACACCAGGCCGACGATGCGGGCCGACCCCCCAGCGAGGGTGCGGGCGGCGGCGTTCGCGGAGTAGCCGGTGCGCCGGATGGCGTCACGCACCGCCGCCGCGATGGTGGGGTCGACGGAGGACTGCCCATTCACCACCCGCGAGACGGTGGCCCGGGAGTAGCCGCAGGCGCGGGCCACGTCCTCGAGGGTCACGGGACGATCAGCACGGGGCATGGGACGCATTCTCGCGCGCTCGTCGTGGTGGCACCCGGCCGCTGAGAGAGCGCTCTCTCATTGTGATGCGATCGTTATGCGGTCACCCTGTGGGGGAATCGTCGGTGGGGGAGAATGCGCGGGTGAGAGAGCGCTCTCTCACTCGAGGAGGTCCCGCCATGTCCACGCCGCAGCCGTCCGACAAGTTCACCTTCGGTCTCTGGACCGTCGGCTGGCAGGGAGTCGACCCCTTCGGTTCCGCCATCCGCCCCGCCCTCGACCCGGTGGTCGCCGTTGAGCGTCTGGCAGAGCTTGGCGCCTACGGCGTCACCTTCCATGACGACGACCTCTTCCCCTTCGGCAGCGACGTGGCCACCCGCCAGGCCGCCATCGATCGCTTCCGCGCGGCACTCGACCGCACCGGCATGCACGTGCCGATGGTGACGACGAACCTGTTCTCGCACCCCATCTTCAAGGACGGTGCCTTCACCTCGAACCGCCGCGAGGTGCGCCGCTTCGCGCTTGCGAAGGTCATGCGCAACATGGACCTCGCCGCCGAGCTCGGCGCGAAGGTCTACGTGTTCTGGGGTGGCCGCGAGGGTGCCGAGATGGACGCCGCGAAGGACGTGCGCGATGCCCTGGCTCGCTACAAGGAGGGCATGGACCTGCTCTGCCAGTACGCGATTGACAAGGGCTACGACCTGAAGTTCGCCATCGAGCCGAAGCCGAACGAGCCCCGCGGTGACATCCTGCTGCCGACCGTCGGTCACGCGCTCGCCTTCATCAACGAGCTCGAGCACCCGGAGATGGTGGGCCTCAACCCCGAGGTCGGTCACGAGCAGATGGCGGGCCTCAACTTCGTCCACGCCATCGCGCAGGCGCTGTGGCACGGCAAGCTCTTCCACATCGACCTCAATGGCCAGCGTGGCATCAAGTACGACCAGGACTTCATCTTCGGGCACGGCGACCTCATGAGCGCCTTCTTCCTCGTCGACCTGCTGGAGTCGTCGGGCTACGCGGGCATGCGCCACTTCGACTACAAGCCCATGCGCACCGAGGACATCGATGGCGTGTGGACGTCGGCTGCGGCCAACATGCGCACCTACCTGCTGCTGAAGGAGCGGGCGCTCGCCTTCCGTGCCGATCCCGAGGTGCAGGCGGCCATGCGCGCAAGCGGCCTTGACTCGCTCGCCACGCCCACGCTGGCCCCGGGCGAGACCTATGCCGACCTGCCGTCCGTGTACGACGTCGACGTCGACGCCATCGCCGCGCAGGGGTACGGCTACGTGCACCTGCAGCAGTTGGCTCTCGAGCACCTGCTCGACGCCCGCTAGGAGGCGACCATGACGCTCGTCGCCGGCATCGACTCCTCCACGCAGTCCTGCAAGGTCGTCGTGTGCGATGCCGCGACGGGTGCCGTGGTGCGTCGCGGTCGTGCGCCGCACCCCGACGGTACGTCCTGCCCGCCGCAGGCCTGGCTCGATGCCCTCGCGGCCGCCATCGAGGATGCCGGTGGCATCGACGATGTCGCAGCGGTCGCCGTCGGTGGGCAGCAGCACGGCATGGTTGCCCTCGACGCCGATGGTGCGGTGGTGCGGGATGCGCTGCTGTGGAACGACACGCGCAGCGCTGCGGCCGCCGCCGACCTCGTCGACGAGCTCGGTGGGGGAGCGGCATGGGCGGATGCGGCGGGCGTGGTGCCCGTCGCGTCCTTCACCAACAGCAAGTTGCGCTGGCTGCGGGACAACGAGCCGGAGCTCGCGGCCCGGGTGGCGGCCGTGTGCCTGCCGCACGACTTCCTCACCTGGCATCTGCTTGGGGCGCCCGGCCTCGACGCCATCACGACGGACCGCTCCGATGCCTCCGGCACGGGCTACTGGTCGGCCATCACCGGCGACTACGACCCGGTGCTGCTCGAGCGGGCGTTTGGCCGTCCCGTCCGCCTCCCTCGGGTGCTGGGCCCGCGGGAGGCGGCCGGGCGCACGCCGTCCGGTGCCCTCGTCGCTGCGGGTGCCGGCGACAATGCCGCGGCGGCGCTGGGGCTCGGTGCCCGGGTTGGCGACGTCATCATGTCGGTGGGTACCTCGGGCGTCATCAGCGTCGTCGCCGATGCCCCAGCGCGGGACGCGTCAGGTGATGTGGCGGGCTTTGCCGACGCCACCGGCCACTTCCTGCCGCTCGTGTGCACGCTCAATGCAGCGCGGGTGCTCGATGCGACGGCGCGCGTGCTCGGGGTCACCCATGCGGAACTGTCGGACCTCGCGCTCGCGGCGCCGGCCGGATGCGATGGCCTCGTCCTCGTCCCCTATCTCGAGGGGGAGCGCACACCGAACCTGCCCGACGCCACGGGCGCGCTGCACGGCCTGGGCCTTGAGACCATGACGCCCGCGCACCTCGCGCGCGCCGCCTTCGAGGGTGTGCTCTGCTCGCTCGCCGATGGCCTGGATGCCATTCGGGCGCAGGGCGTGGCGCCTGACCGCGTGATCCTCACCGGTGGTGCGGTGGCCAGCCCCGCGCTGCGGGCCATCG
>JAKALQ010000052.1 GCA_021824095.1 Actinomycetes bacterium | reverse complement strand
TCGGCCACAGCCGTGGTCCGAAGATCGACATCCTCCGCTACAAGAACAAGACCGGTTACCGCCGCCGTCAGGGTCATCGTCAGGACCTGAGCACGGTCAAGGTCACCGCCATCACGGCTGGGAAGTGACACATGGCCAGTAAGAAGGGTGTTTCCAGCACTCGCAACGGTCGCGACTCCAACGCGCAGCGCCTCGGCGTCAAGCGCTTCGGTGGCGAGGTCGTCGGTGCCGGCGAGATCATCGTCCGTCAGCGTGGCACGCACTTCCACCCCGGTGACAACGTGGGCCGTGGCAAGGACGACACGCTGTTCGCGCTTGCTGCCGGCACGGTCGAGTTCGGTTCGCACCGCGGCCGCCGCGTCGTCAACGTGCTCCCGGGTGCCTGACAGGGCCCCGAATCGTCTTCCGAAGGGACGGGCCCACTGGGTCCGTCCCTTCGCTTTCCCACCCGAGGAGGCGCGGTGACGACCTTCGTCGATCGCGTGGTCGTGCATGTCACCGCAGGTGACGGCGGCAACGGCTGTGCATCTGTGCACAAGGAGAAGTTCAAGCCACTCGGTGGTCCCGACGGCGGCAATGGTGGACGTGGTGGCGACATCATCGTCATCGCCGATCCCCAGGTGACGACGCTGCTCGAGTACCACCATTCGCCCCACCGCAAGGCCACCTCCGGCAAGGCCGGCCAGGGTGACTTCAAGATGGGTGCGGCTGGGCAGGACACCGTCCTCAAGGTGCCGCCGGGCACGGTCGTCTCCGACGAGCACGGCAACGTCTTGGCCGACCTCGTCGCTGCTGGCATGGAGTTCGTGCTCGCCCAGGGCGGCAAGGGCGGACTCGGCAATGCCGCGCTGGCGTCGTCCAAGCGCAAGGCGCCGGGCTTCGCGCTCCTCGGCGAACCGGGGGAGCAGTGCACGGCAGTGCTCGAACTCAAGACCGTCGCTGACATCGGGCTCGTGGGCTTCCCCTCTGCCGGCAAGTCCTCGCTCATCGCGGCCATCTCCGCAGCGCGGCCCAAGATCGCCGACTACCCCTTCACCACACTCGTGCCCAACCTGGGTGTCGTGCAGGTCGCGGAGACCGTGTTCACCGTTGCCGACGTGCCGGGCCTCATCCCCGGCGCATCCGAGGGCCGTGGCCTGGGCCACGAGTTCCTTCGCCACGTCGAGCGCTGTGCGGCACTCGTGCACGTCATCGACTGCGCCACGCTCGAGCCGGGCCGTGACCCGCTCGCCGACCTCGATGCCATCGAGCACGAGCTCGCCGAGCATGGCGGGCTTGAGGATCGGCCGCGCATCGTGGTGCTGAACAAGGCCGACGTCCCCGATGCCAAGGAGCTCGCCGAGATGGTGACGCCCGACCTGCAGCAGCGCGGCTACCAGGTCTTCACCGTCTCCGCGGCCACGCACGAGGGCCTGCGACCCATGCTCTACGCCATGGCGAACATCGTGACGCAGGCACGCATTGCGGCCGCGGTGCCCGTGCTGCAGCGCGTCACCGTCATGCCGAAGGCCGTGAACGACAGCGGCTTCGAGGTGCGGCGCGAGGGGACGTCCTTCCGGGTCATCGGGGACAAGCCCGAGCGCTGGGTGCGGCAGACCGACTTCTCCAATTCGGAGGCCGTGGGCTTCCTCGCCGACCGGCTGGCGAAGCTCGGCGTCGAGAATGCGCTGCTGAAGGCCGGCGCCGAGCGTGGTGCCGAGGTGATCATCGGCTCGCGCGACGACGCCGTGGTCTTCGACTTCGATCCCACCATCGCTGCCGGTGCCGAGGTGCTGCCGGGCCTGCGCGGCACGGATGCGCGACTCGACAACTACGGCTACGCCGACCGGAGCAAGCACCGCCACCGTGATCGCGAGGTGTTCGAGCCCTACGTCGCGGCGTGGGACATCGACGAGGAGGACGCGGAGTCGTGACGCGAGCGGCCATTGCGGAGGCGCGGCGGATCGTCGTGAAGATCGGCTCCTCCTCGCTCAGCACCCGCGAGGGCGGCCTCGACGTGGAGCGCCTGCGTCGCTTCGTCGCCGCCATCGCCGACCGTCGCGACGAAGCGGACGTCATCGTGGTGTCGTCCGGCGCCATCGCCACGGGGCTGGCGCCGCTTGGCCTCACCCGCCGGCCCACCGACCTGCCCACGCAGCAGGCCGCCGCAGCCGTCGGCCAGGGCCTGCTGTTCGCGCAGTACACGCAGGCCTTCGCCGAGCGCTCGGTCGTGGTGGCGCAGGTGCTGCTCACCGTCGAGGACCTCTCGCGCCGGTCCCATCACGCCAATGCACAGCGTGCCCTCTTGCGCCTGCTCGAGTTCGGTGCGCTCCCCATCGTGAACGAGAACGACACGGTTGCCACCGCGGAGATCCAGTTCGGCGACAACGACCGCCTCGCCGCGCTCGTCGCCCACGCCATCCAGGCCGATGCGCTCGTGTTGCTCTCCGACGTGGACGGCCTGTACTCGGCGCCGCCGAGCGCGGGTGGGCGCCTCATCCCCGAGGTGCGCGGCGCGGATGACCTGGCGGATGTGAACATCGGTGGGATCGGCACGGCCGGTGTCGGTCGCGGTGGCATGGCGACGAAGGTCGACGCAGCGCGCATCGCCACGGGCGCCGGCATCCCCGTCGTGCTCACGAGTGCCGAGCTGGCACGGCCGGCACTCTTCGGCGAACCCGTCGGCACGCTCTTCCATGCGGCACCCAGCCGGCGCCCCACGCGCCTGCTGTGGCTCGAGCACGCAACGTCGATCCGAGGACGCCTCGTCGTCGATGCGGGTGCCGTGACGGCGCTGCGCACCCGCGGCACGTCACTCCTGGCCGCAGGGATCCTCGCCGTCGAGGGTGACTTCACCTCCGGCGATCCAGTGGACGTGCAGACGACTGCAGGCGTGGTGTTCGCGCGTGGGCTCGTGAACTTCGATGCGTCCGACATCGAGCGCATGCGCGGTCGATCCACGGCCGACATCGCCGCCGACATGGGTGACGAGTACGGTCGTGAGTGCATCCATCGTGATGACATGGTGCTGTTGAGGGGTGTGCATGTCTGAGGTGCTGGAGACCTGTCGACGGGCGCGTGAGGCGTCCCACCGCGTGGCCATCGCGCCTCGCGCGGTGAAGGACCGTGCCCTGCTTGCCATCGCCGATGCGCTGGATGCCGCGCAGGAGGCCATCGTCACGGCCAACGCGATCGACGTCGCCGCAGCACGTGAGGCCGGCACCGACGCCTCGATCATCGATCGGCTCACGCTCGATGCCGGACGCCTGGCGGCCGTTGCCGATGCCGTCCGCGATGTTGCGGCCCTGGCCGATCCTGTCGGCGATGTGGTGCGCGGCTACACGCGACCCAACGGCCTGCGCATCACCCAGGTGCGGGTGCCCTTCGGTGTCGTCGCCATGGTCTACGAGGCGCGGCCGAACGTCACCGTCGACGCCGCAGCACTGGCCCTCAAGAGCGGCAACGTGGCACTGTTGCGTGGCTCGGCCTCCGCCTATCGCACGAACACCGAGCTCGTCCGCGTCATGCGCGATGCGGTGGTGTCTGCCGGCCTCCCCGCGGATGCCGTGCAGCTGGTGCCGGGCACCTCCCACGAGTCGGTCCGCGAGCTCATGACCGCTCGCGGCCTGGTCGACGTCATCATCCCGCGCGGTGGCGCCGGCCTCATCAACGCTGTTGTCGAGCATGCCACGGTGCCCGTCATCGAGACCGGCATCGGCAACTGCCACGTCTACGTGGACGCATCGGCCGACCTGGCGAAGGCGCTCGCGATCGTCGTGAACGCGAAGACCCAGCGTTGGACCGTCTGCAACACCGCCGAGACGGTGCTCGTGCACGCCGACGTCGCCGAGGCCTTCCTCCCGATGCTCGCAGGGGCCTTCCGTGATGCCGGCGTCACGATCCATGGGGATCCCGCATTCGAGCAGGCCGCCGCGGCAGCGGGTGCCGAGCACCGTCCCGCAACCGACGAGGACTGGGCGGCCGAGTACTACTCGCTCGACATGGCCGCCCGCGTGGTGCCCTCGATCGACGAGGCCATCACGCACATCCGTCGTTGGACCACCGGGCACACCGAGGCCATCGTCGCCGACTCCGCCATGGCCATCGCGCGCTTCACGTCCGAGGTCGATGCCGCGGCCATCATGGTGAATGCATCCACCCGCTTCACCGACGGCGGTGAATTCGGCTTCGGTGCCGAGATCGGCATCAGCACCCAGAAGCTCCATGCCCGCGGACCCATGGGGCTGCAGGAGCTCACGTCGACGAAGTGGATTGTCGTCGGCGACGGGCACGTGCGCGGCTGAACCCGCCGATCGGCAGTGACCGATCAGCGCTCGAGGGCGTCGAGCACGCCCGGATCGTCACGCAGCAGCGCATGCAAATGCTCGTCATGCAACCGGCCATCGGGGTAGCGCCATGACTGCCGCAGCGTGCCCTCGAACAGGAACCCGGCGCGCGTCGCGACATGGCAGGAGGCGATGTTCTCCACGGCGTGGAAGCACGTGAGGCGCTCGATGGCGGTGGTGCGGAATGCGAACGCCGTGGCCACACGCGTCGCCATCGCCGCGACGCCGCGCCCGCGCTGGGTCGGCGCGGTCCAGTAGCCGACGGATGCGGACGCCTGCACGGGGTCGAACTGCCACACGGACACGCCCGCGAGCAGCCGGTCCGCATCATCCACGACCGCCCATGACAGGTGGTCGTCCCATACTGCGCGCTTCGCGATCCAGCCGGCGACGCCCGTCGCGTCCCGCGAGAGTGGGCTCCATTGCCGCAGCAGCGGATCATCGGCCATCGCTGCGAGGGCCTGCTCGTCCGACGCCCTCCACGGACGCAGCCGCAGCCCCAGACCGCGCGCGTCGGTGGGCGGGGGGAGCGGCACGCTGGATGACGTCATGGCGGCAGTGTCGCAGAGCGGGCCTCCGCTACCATTCCCGCGACGAAGGGAGCCACTCGTGACCGCAGCGCTCGTCCTGGCCGAGAACACCATCCCCGGGCAGCCGTGGATGTACGGCGCCGGTGCGCTCGCCGCGCTCCTGCTCGCCCTCTTCCTCGTGACACGGCTCAACGCGAAGCGCTGACCGTGCAGCGGGTCGGCCTGCTCGGGGGCACCTTCGACCCCCCGCATGCCGCGCACCTCGCCCTCGCCCGTGCTGCCCTGGACGCAGGTGCGGTCGACGTCATCTGGGTCGTGCCCGCGGGCGACCCGTGGCAGAAGTCCACGGAGGCCACTGCCGACGATCGACTGGCCATGACCCGTCTCGCCTTTGCCACGATGCCGCAGTGCGTCGTGCAGGACCTCGAGATCCGACGCCCGGGCCCCACGTACACCATCGACACCGTGCGTGCCATGCAGGGCGCCGGACTTACGGTGCGCTGCCTCATCGGCAGCGACACGCTCGCCGCCCTGCCCACCTGGCATGCCATCGAGGACCTCGCGCACACCACCGACTTCCTCGTCGTGTCGCGCCCCGGCACCCCGGTGACGCCGCCTGCGATCCCAGGGCTGCAGGTGACCGTGCTCCCCACCGATGAGCGCACCGAGGCATCCCGCGACCTACGGGCGGCGATCCGTGCCACGGGCGCGTGCCCCGATGGTGTCGACGTCGCGGTCTGGCGCTACATCGTCGACCACGCCCTGTACGGGACGGGCCATGCCTGACACACCCGTCCGCTCGACGCTCCGGCGACCACTCCTGTGGCTCGGCCTGCTCGTGATCGCTGCCCTCGTCCTGCTGCTATCGGCATTCACCCTGCTCGCACGCGGCACCTTCACGAGCACCCGTCTCACCACCACGCTCCCGAATGGATGGGTGGCCATCGGGGTGCGGGCACCCGACAGCGCAGGCGGTGTCGCCACCATGCTGCCCATCGGTGGTGCCTCGGGCCCCCGCGAGCCCGTGCGCAGCGCGGCGATCGATGCCGCCCTTGCCATCAACGACAGCAACGGCCTCAGCCAGGCGGTTGCCGACACCACGCACCGCACCCTGGCGGGGGCGATCATCCTCGACCGGCTCGCCCTTGCGGCCCTCGTGGACGTCGTCGGTGGTATCCGGGTGCCGGTGATCGCCGCGTTCCGGGTGGCGCGCGTCGACGGCTCGGTTGACGTCATCGCGCCAGGGCTGCGCAGGCTCGATGGCATCGCGGCAGCGAACTACGTCCTCGCCGACCCCACCGGCAACAGCCTGCGACGGACCGTCACGGCCCTGCTCCCGGGGCTCCCGCGCAACCATGACGAGCTCGTCGGCGTCGTGCGCTCCCTCGGCATGTCGATGCGGGCCACCGCGAGCGAGGCGACCGTCGTGCAATGGGTGGAGGACTGGCAGGGACGCCTGTGAGAGAATCGGGCCCTGACCGATGGGAGGCCGAGTGGCGGCGAGCGAACGGGCGATCGACTGGACCATCCGTGCTGCGCGTGCTGCGGCCGACAAGAAGGCCACGGACATCGTCGCCATCGACGTCTCCGACAAGCTCGCCATCACCGACGTGTTCCTCATCCTCACGGGCAGCAACGACCGTCAGGTGAAGGCCATCAGCGACGCCGTCGAGGAGGCCCTCGACCTCATCGACGTCGACCCGGTGCGTCGCGAGGGCACGCAGCACGGGCGCTGGATCCTGCTCGACTACATCGATGTGGTGGTGCACATCCAGCATGAGGAGGAGCGCGCCTTCTACGACCTCGAGCGACTGTGGAAGGACTGCCCCTACGTCACCCTCCCGCTCGACGAGGTGACCGCGCCGGTTTCTTGATTCGGTGCACCGTCGTATATGGTTCACCTCGCTCCACGGGGCTGTGGCGCAGCTGGTAGCGCACCTGCATGGCATGCAGGGGGTCAGGGGTTCGAGTCCCCTCAGCTCCACTCGACGGGCGAGGAGTCGCACGGGTTCGCTCGTGGGATTCCGAGCACGTGGCGGAACTCGACGGCACACTGTGCACGTCGCCCCGGATGGCCCGACTTCCCGCAGGAAGCCGGGCCGTTGTTGTGTTGGAGGGTTCGACGATGAGCGACGAGGTCTACGACTTCGAGGCCATCCAGGCACGCTGGCTGCCGGTCTGGGACGACATCGCCCCCTTCCGCTCCGGCCGCCCCGATGACCCGCGCCCCAAGAAGTACGTGCTCGACATGTTCCCGTACCCGTCGGGCGACCTCCACATGGGCCACGCCGAGGCCTACGCCCTCGGTGATGTCATCGCCCGCTACTGGGTGCAGCGCGGGTTCAACGTCATGCACCCGATCGGGTGGGACGCCTTCGGCCTGCCTGCGGAGAACGCGGCCATCAAGCGCGGCGCCGACCCGCGGGCCTGGACCTACGAGAACATCGCGACGCAGAAGGCGTCCATGCGGCGCTACGCCTGCTCGTTCGACTGGGACCGGGTGCTCAACACCTGCGATCCCGAGTACTACCGCTGGAACCAGTGGTTCTTCATCGAGATGTTCAAGCGCGGCCTCGCGTACCGCAAGGCATCGGCCGTGAACTGGTGCCCGTCCTGCCAGACCGTGCTCGCGAACGAGCAGGTCGTGCAGGGGCTCTGTGAGCGCTGCGACAGCGTCGTCACGAAGAAGAAGCTCACGCAGTGGTACCTGCGCATCACCGACTACGCAGATCGCCTGCTCGACGACATGGCCCAGCTCGAGGGCACCTGGCCCGAGAAGGTGCTGCTCATGCAGCGCAACTGGATCGGGCGCTCCACCGGTGCCGAGGTGCACTTCGCGGTCGAGGGTCGCACCGAGCCCGTCACGGTCTACACGACGCGCCCGGACACCCTCTTCGGTGCCACCTTCTTCGTCGTCGCCGCCGACTCCGAACTGGCAGCCGAGCTCGCCGCGGGCACCCCGGCAGAGCCCGAGTTCCTCGCCTACCTCGAGCGCACGAAGCAGGCGAGCGAGATCGAGCGTCTCTCCACCGAACGTCCCAAGACGGGCGTGTTCCTGGAGCGCTACGCCATCAACCCGGTGAACGGTGAGCGCCTGCCGATCTACGCGGCCGACTACGTGCTCGCCGACTACGGCACCGGCGCCATCATGGCGGTGCCCTGCGGCGACCAGCGCGACCTCGACTTCGCGCGCGCCTACAACCTGCCCGTCGTCAACGTCATCGAGTCCGACACCGACCCCAATGAGACGGGCGTTGCCGTCACCGGCGATGGCCGCCACATCAACAGCGGCTTCCTCGACGGGCTCGGCAAGGCGGAGGCGATCGCCGCGATGACGGCGTGGCTCGACGAACGCGGCCTGGGCACGGCATCGACGAACTACCGCCTGCGCGACTGGCTCATCTCGCGCCAGCGCTTCTGGGGCACGCCCATCCCGATCATCCACTGCGAGCGCTGCGGTGAGGTGCCGGTGCCGGCCGAGCAGCTGCCGGTCACGCTGCCGGAGGCGCGCGACCTCGACCTCACGCCGAAGGGTGCCTCGCCACTCGGCGCTGCCGACGACTGGGCCATCGTCACCTGCCCCACCTGCGGTGGCAGCGCCCGTCGTGACCCCGACACGATGGACACCTTCGTCGACTCGTCCTGGTACTTCCTGCGCTTCCTCGACCCCTCGGACGAGACGCGCGCCTTCGATCCGGAGGCCGCGCGGCAGTGGTTCCCCGTCGACCAGTACGTCGGAGGCGTGACCCACGCGATCCTGCACCTGCTGTACTCGCGCTTCTTCACCAAGGTCATGCATGACATGGGCCTGGTGGAGGCCGTCGAGCCGTTCACGCGCCTGCTGAACCAGGGCATGGTGCTCATGGACGGTTCGGCTATGAGCAAGAGCCGCGGCAACCTCGTGCGCCTGTCGGATGAGTTGGCGACGCATGGCGTCGATGCCATCCGCCTCACACTCGTCTTCGCCGGGCCGCCCGAGGACGACATCGACTGGGCCGACGTGTCGCCCGCAGGCTCGAAGAAGTTCCTCGCCCGCGCCTGGCGACTCGCCGGTGAGGTGCAGGCACCCGTGGGTGCAGACCCTCGCACGGGTGACCTTGCCGTGCGTCGCGCCACCGCGCGCGCCCTGCACGAGGCGGCACAGGCGGTCGAGTCCTACCGCTTCAACGTCGCCATCGCGAAGACCATGGAGCTGGTGAACGTCACCCGCAAGGCCATCGACACCGGTGCCGGCCCGGCCGATCCCGCAGTGCGGGCAGCGGTGGAGGCCATCGCCATCATGCTCTCGCTCGTCGCGCCGTACACGGCTGAAGACATGTGGGCGCGGCTCGGCCATGAGCCCAGCGTCTTCCTGGCGGGATGGCCCGCAGTTGATCCGGCATTGCTCGTCGATGACACCGTCACCTGCATCGTGCAGGTGGCCGGCAAGGTGCGTGGCCGCCTCGAGGTGCCCGCCGACATCACGGCGGACGCCCTGCAGGAGCTCGCCCTCGCCGATGTCGACGTACAACGCAGCCTGGCCGGCCGTGCGGTGCGTACTGTCGTCGTGCGCGCGCCGAAGCTCGTGAACATCGTGCCGGAGGCGTGATCCGCCACCTACGATCATGACGTGGCCAGCGCGTCGCGTCTGATGCCCGCATGGATGCGGGCCTATGACCGCGCGTGGGTGCGGCCGGACACCGTCGCTGGTCTCACCGTGCTCGCGTACGTGGTGCCGCAGGTGCTCGCCTACTCGGCCATCATCGGCCTGCCGCCCAGGGCGGGGCTCGTCACTGCGGTCATCGCGCTCGCGGTGTACCCGTGGATCGGATCAAGTCGCGCGCTCTCCCTCGGCCCGGAGGCCACGATCTCGCTCATGGCCGGGTCGATCCTCGCGCCGCTCGTGGCCCGCGACCCTGCCCGGGTTGTACCGCTCACGGCCACACTCACCGTGCTCGTGGCCCTCTGGTTCGCCGTGGGGCGGCTCGTCCATGCCGGCGTCGTGGCGCACCTGCTCACGCGCCCCATCCTCACCGGGTACCTCACCGGTGAGGCGGTGCTCATGGTGGCCAGCCAGCTCGGCGCCGCCACGCGGACCTCGAGCAGCGGCGGCACCGTCATCGCGCAGCTCATCGACTTCACCCACGGGCTCGGCCGCATCCACCTGCCGACGTTCGCGGTCACCGCGGGAACCCTGGCGTTGCTCGTGCTGCTGCCGCGCATCGACCGGCGCATCCCCACGGCGCTCACCGCGGTCGCCGTCGCCACGGTGACTGCCGCCCTCATCGGCGCGGCTGGCAGGGGGGTGCGCGAACTCGGGCACATCCCGCGCGGGGCGCAGCCCATCAGCCTGCCGATGCTCGACAGCGCCACGATCGGCACCCTCCTCGTCGGGTCACTCGGCATCGCGCTGCTCGCCTTCTCCGACATCATGCTCGTGGCCCGCGGCTTCGCCACACCGGGCGAGGAGGTCGACCCCGATCGCGAGATGCTCGCGGCATCCGTCGTGCACCTCGTGGCGGGCCTGCTCGGCGGCTACCCGTCGAGCGCCTCGAGCTCCCGCAGCGCCATCGGCACGGGTGCCGGGCAGCGCAGCCAGGCCTCGGGGCTGGTGACGGCGATCGGGCTGGTGCTCGTCCTCGCATTCGCCGGGCCGCTGCTCGCGCACCTGCCCGTGGCGTCACTTGCCGCGATCGTGTTCTGGGCCGCCTGGAAGCTGGTGTCGCTGCCCGACTTCCGACGCCTGTGGCAGTTCCGACGCTCCGAGTTCGCCATCGCCGCCACGACGGCCGTGGGCACCGCGCTCATCGGCCTGCTGCCCGGCATCGGCCTGGCCGTCGCGCTCTCTGCCGTGCAGATCCTCGTCACCCTCGCCCACCCACACGAGGCCGTCGAAGGGTATGTCGTGGGTCGGGTCGGGTTGCACGACATCGACGACTACCCCAATCACGTCACCATCCCCGGGCTGCTCATCTACCGCTACGACGGGCCGCTCATCGCCTACAACCGCGACGACTTCCACGCCCGGCTCATGCGGGCCGTGGGGGAGCACCAGCCGCGGTGGGTGCTGTTGAACGTGGAAGCCACCATGCTCGTGGACTTCTCCGCCTGTGAGACCCTGCGCGCCGTCATCGCCTCGCTGCAGGCGGACGGTCGCACGGTGGCGCTCGCGCGGCTCAAGGTCGACCTGCGGGTGCAGCTCGAGGCAGCGGGGGTCATGGCACTGCTGGGCGAACACGCCTACGAGACGCTGCCGCAGGCCATCGCCGCCTTCCATGCGGCCAACCCGGACCTGCCATTGCCCCCCATCCCGCCACCGGGGCGCCCGTTCGACCCTGCGGGACCGTCGCACCTGCCGCCGCCGTCCACACCCTGACCGCCGAGCCTCGCGGCTCCACAGCCCCAGTCGGGTACCGGGAGTCCCGCCCGATGGGCGGGCGACCCTTCCGGCATGGACCGTGTGTGGCAGCCCCCCATCGAGCTCGTGCGCCGCGCCCTCCCGATCGCCATTGTCATCGCGATCGCGGGACTCGCGTACTGGTGGTCGTCCGCGCCCTCCACGGCACCGAGCGCGGTGACGCCGATGGCACGCACCACCACTGGTGGCGCCGTGGGGGTCGTCGTCGACGTCGAGGGGGCCGTGCGCCACCCTGGCGTGCTGCGCCTACGGCTCGGCGCGCGCGTCATCGACGCCGTGGACGCTGCCGGGGGCCTCCTGCCGGGAGCGCCTGCCGGCGTGAACCTGGCCCGCCCACTCGTCGATGGCGAGCTCATCGTGCTCGGGGCCCAAGACGCGGGTGCCGGCGCGAGCACCGGTGGCAGGCTCGACCTCAACCGTGCCACGGCAGCCGAATTGGACGGGTTGCCGGGGATCGGCCCCGTCCTCGCACAGCGCATCGTCGACTACCGCACCGCCCATGGGCCCTTCCGTCGCACCCGCGACCTCACGGCCGTGCCCGGCATCGGTGACGCCAAGCTCGGTGACCTCGGGGATGCGGTCACCGTCGGATGACCGACCTGCGCCTCCTGCCGGTCGTGTTGGCCCTCTGGATCGGCAGTGCGGCGGGCCTGCACACGGGCCTGGCGCCTGCGCTCGGGATCGGCGTCGGGGTGGTCGCCGCACTCGTCTCCCTGCTGCGGCGTGCGGACCTGCGGCTGTGGGCCCTGGCCCTCGTCCTTGGTGCGCTGCTGGCGGCACTGCGTGTCGATGCCGCATCGCCGGACGCCGTTCGTGATTTCGTCGGCACGGGCAGTGCGTCGCTCACCCTCGAGGCCACCATCGACGCCGAGGGCCGCCCGGTGGCGGCGAGTGCCGCAGGTGGGCTGCAGGTCGTCGAGCGCATGCGCGCCCCCATCACCATCACCCGACTCGACGACGGTGACACGGCGTGGCACACCTCCATCCCGGCCACCCTGGAATGGGCGGGCAGCGCACC
>JAKALQ010000051.1 GCA_021824095.1 Actinomycetes bacterium | reverse complement strand
TGTCGACCGAGTGGTTCGACGGTGCCCCACGCAGCTTGGCGTCGGTTGAGAAGGAGTACTGCGTCTTCGCCACGCACACCGGGAAGTGCCCGTAGCCGGCAGCCTGCAGATCGGCGATCTGCTTGCGCACCTTGGAGTCGGCAGTGACCTCCGAGGCGCCGTAGATGCGCGTCGCGATGGCGGTCATCTTGTCCCACAGCGACATGTCATCGTCGTAGGCGAAGCGCAGCTCGGACGGACGGTCGCAGAGCTCGACGACCCTGCGGGCCAGCTCGGACGCACCCGCACCACCATCGGCCCAGTGCGTCGCCAGCACGACCTCGGCCCCGAGGGCCGCCACACGCTCGCGCAGCAGGTCGATCTCGGCGTCGGTGTCGGCCGTGAAGCGGTTGATTGACACGACGCAGGGGATGCCGAAGACCTCCTGCACATTGCGCACATGGCGCTCGAGGTTCACGATGCCCTTGCCGAGGGCGTCGAGGTCCTCCTGCGTGATGGTGGCCAGTTCGGCGCCGCCGTGGTACTTCAGTGCACGCACCGTGGCCACGATGACCACCGCGGACGGTCGCAGGCCCGACTTGCGGCACTTGATGTCCATGAACTTCTCGGCCCCGAGGTCAGCACCGAAGCCCGCCTCCGTCACCACGTAGTCGGCGAGCTTCAGGGCCGATTGGGTGGCCATGACACTGTTGCAGCCGTGCGCGATGTTGGCGAAGGGACCGCCGTGCACGAATGCCGGCGTGTGCTCGAGGGTCTGCACGAGGTTGGGCTGGAAGGCGTTCTTCAGCAGCACCGTCATCGGCCCCTGGGCCTTGAGGTCGGACGCGGTCACCGGGCGCTGGTCGCGCGTGTAGCCGATGACGATGCGCCCGAGGCGGGCCTTGAGGTCGTCGAGGGACGTGGCCAGGCAGAAGATGGCCATGATCTCGGAGGCCACGACGATGTCGAAGCCGCCCTCACGCGGGTAGCCGTTGCCGGGACCACCGAGGGAGAGCACCACATCGCGCAGGGCCCGGTCGTTCATGTCGACGACGCGCTTGAAGGTAATGCGACGCACGTCGATGCCGAGCTCGTTGCCGTGGTGGATGTGGTTGTCGATGAGGGCCGCGAGCAGGTTGTGTGCCAGCGCGATGGCGGAGAAGTCACCGGTGAAGTGGAGGTTGATGTCCTCCATCGGCACCACCTGGGCGTAGCCGCCACCGGCAGCACCGCCCTTCATGCCGAACACCGGGCCGAGCGACGGCTCGCGCAGGCAGATCATGGCGTCGACGCCGATCTGCCGCAGTCCGTCCCCGAGCCCCACGGTCGTCGTCGTCTTGCCCTCGCCCGCGGGCGTCGGGCTGATGGCGGTGACGAGGATGAGCTTTCCGTCCTCCCGGTCGTGCAGGGTATTGAGATAATCCAGCGAGATCTTCGCCTTGTAGTGCCCGTACGGCTCCAGTGCGGAGTCCGGGATGCCGAGGGAGTCCCCGATCTTCTGGATCGGGGACATCGTCGCGGCTTGGGCGATCTCGATATCGGAGGGCAAGGGAGTTCCCTTCTCGTGTCAGCGGCTGCGGATGGCCGCTGCGATGGCGGGGAGGACTTCGTGCAGGTCACCGACGATGGCGTAGTCCGCGTGCGTCATGATCGGGGCCTCGGGATCGATGTTGATCGCGAGGATCGTCTTGCTCTTCTTGCATCCGGCAATGTGCTGTGTGGCACCGCTGATGCCGGCGGCGATGTAGAGATCGGGCGCCACCTTGGTGCCCGTCTGCCCCACCTGCTCCGAGTGCGGTCGCCAGCCGTTGCTCGTGACCACGCGGGAGCAGCCGAGCGCTGCACCGAGCAGGCCCGCGAGGTCCTCGAGGGGACCCCACAGTTCGGGTGCACCAACGCCACGGCCACCGGACACGATGACCTTGGCCTCCGCGAGCGAGACGCCATGGGCCTGGCCTGCGACACGGTCGACGACGCGCACCGCGGTGTCGGCCGCCGCGAGCTCGGGCGTGAAGGTCTGCACGCTGCACGCCACGGGCGACGGTTCGGCCGCCACCGTGAAGGGCGGGATGCTGGCCAGGAGCACGTTGTTGCGGTGCACCCGTGCGACCTCGAGCATGTTGCCGCCCCAACGGGAGCGCGTGACCTCGGCCGGTGATCCGAGCGTGATCTCCACGCACTCGGCGGCGAAGGGCTCGTCGAGGATCGCGGCCGCGTGGGCCAGCACCTCGTTGCCGCGCATACCCGATGTGGTGAGCACCGCCTTCGGCGATGTCATCTGCGCCAGCTGTGCGAGGGCGCGGCCCGCAGCCTGCGGCACGTAGTCGTCGAATGCGGCATGCGTGGCGACGTGCAGCACGGACACGCCGTGCTCGCCCAGGGTGCCGGCGAGGCCGGACGCCGCGTCGCCGATGGCCAAGGCATGCACCTCGGCATCAAGGCCGCGGGCGAAGGTGAGGGCCTGCAGCGACGGTTCGTCGAGCGTGCCACGGTCGTGGTCGACGTAGACGAGGATCATGCGAGCACCCCGATCTCCTCCATCATCGCCACCGCTGCGGCCGCGGCTGCGGGGCCGTTGCCGAGGATGGTGGCGCCGGTCTTCTGGTTCGGCGGCACGATGAGGCGCACCTTCTCCACCTTCGCCGCGGGCTTCGCGGGCGTGGTGGTGTCGATGGGCTTCTTGCGGGCCTTGATGCGTCCGGGCACGGACGGGTAGCGGGGGATGTTGAGCCCCTCACGGGTGGTGAGCACGGCAGGCAACCGCACCTCGTACACCTCGCGGTTGTTGCCCACGACGCGCTCGCAGCGCGCCACGCCGTCGGTGATGCTCACGCCACGCACGTTCGTGACGATGGGCAACCCGAGGGCATGGGCCACACGGATGCCGACCTGCGAGTTGTTGCTGTCGGCGGCCTCGGCACCGAACATGATGATGTCGAAGGCCTGGGGTTGGGCACGCACCGCGTCCACGATGGCGGCAGCCGTCGCCTGCGGATCCCACTCGCTGCCGTCGGTGGCGAGCAGGAGGCCGCGATCGGCGCCGATGGCCATCTGCTCGCGCATCTGCTCCTCAGCCTCGGGGACCCCGAGGCTGAGGACGGTGGTGGAGCCGCCGAACTCCTCGACGAAGCGGATCGCCTGTTCGACGGCCACCTCCTCGTGCGGTGCGAGCGTGTAGCCCAGTTGGCGTGCGTCGATCTCCGTGCCGTCGGCAGTGAGGACGAACTCGCTGCCGGCGAGGATGTAGCGCTTGATGCAGACCAGGATCTCCATGATTCAGCCGAGGATCCGCTCGTTCTCGGGGTCGAACAGCGGCTTGGCGCCGACGCGTGCGACCGTGACCGGGTACTGCTCACCGAGGTACTCGACGAGCAGCTTGGTGCCCTCCACCGCGTACTGCGGCGGCAGGTACGTCATGAGCACGTGCTTGCCGAGCGACGGCGCGCTGCCTGCGGACGTGACGTAGGAGTTGCGGCCGTGTGCGTCGGCGATGGTGTTGCCGTCGAGGGTGAGGATGGGCTCGCGTCCCATCATGTAGCGCTTCTCGCCCGTCGAGGAGGTGTGGTCGTCGACCGTGAGCGAGCAGCACACCGTCACCGGCGCCTCCTCGCGTTGCCGCAGGTGCGCCTCCTTGCCGACGAAGTCCTGTGCCTTCACCTTGGGCGTGGTCATGCCGGCCTCGACCGCCGTGAAGTCACTCTCGAGCTCGTTGCCGAATGCGCGGTAGCACTTCTCCAGGCGACCCGTCGTGCCGTACACGCCGATGCCCACGGGGATGAGGCCGAAGGCCTTGCCGGCCTCCCACACGCGATCCCACAGCGCCTCACCCTGCTCGATCGGGATGTAGAGCTCCCAGCCGAGGTCACCGACGTAGGAGATGCGCGACGCGAGGACGCGCAGCGTGTCGATCTCGATCGTCTTGCAGGTGGAGAACTTGAAGCCCTCGTTGCTCATGTCGGCGCTGGTGATCTGCTCCATGATGCGGCGGGCGTTGGGGCCCCAGATGCCGAGCGTCGTGTACGAGTTCGTGAGGTCCTGCACCTGCGCGCCGCCTTCGGCCGGGCACAGGTCCTTGAACCACTTGAGGTCCACCATGCCGTGCGCACCGCCCGTGACCACACGGAAGTGGTCCCAGCCGAGGCGCATGACGGTGAGGTCGGACACGAAGCCACCATTGGCGGCGAGCACCGGCGTGTAGACGACGCGACCGACGGCCACATCCATCTGGCGCACGCAGGCCTGCTGCACGACATCGAGGGCCTTGGGGCCGACGATGTCGAAGATGCAGAAGGCGGTGAGGTCGACGACACCCGCCGTCTCACGCATCTGCAGGTGCTCGGCGTTGATGATGGGGCTCCACCAGCGTGACTCCCATTCGGCGGTGCGCGGCATCACGGCGTCACCGAACTTCTCGACGAGGTGCGCGTTGCTCTCGTACCACCACGGGCGCTCCCAGCCGGCAGTCTCGAAGAAGACGGCACCGAGCTCACGCTCACGACGGTCGTAGGGCGACAGGCGCACGTTGCGGTTGGAGAGGTACTGCTCGTTCGGGTGGACGATGCCGTAGGTCTTGTTGAACGACTCCGCGACGCGGTCCTTCACATGCTTGCGGCTCTTCTGGTGCTCGTAGAAGCGCGCGATGTTGGACGCCGACACGTCGATGTCCGACCAGCCGCGGGTCATGAGCTGCGCGACGGCGCGGCCGGTGCCGGGACCTTCCTTGATCCAGACGGCCGATGCGGACCACAGGCCCTTCACCTCGGGGGTCTCACCGAGGATCGGCATGCCGTCGGGCGTGTAGGAGAGCAGGCCGTTGATGGCGTACTTCTCGCGCACCGACTCGTCGCCGACGATCTCCGGCATGAGCTCGAGCGCGTGCTCGTCCTGCAGGTCGAAGTCGACCTGCGTGAAGGGGAACTCGGTGGGGCTGAGCGCCGCCTGCGCGTTGCTCGGCACATCGTCGGGTTCGTACAGGATCGGACGGTGCGCGTAGGAGCCGATCTCCAGGCCCGTGCCGTGCTGGCGCTCGTACATGAAGGTGTCCATGTCGCGCACGATCGGGTACTCGATGTCGCCCTTGGCGTCCATGAAGCGCGGCACGGGGCCGACATCCTTCATCTGGTGCACCGTGGGCGTGAGCGGGATCTCGGCGCCGGCCATCTTCGCGAGCTTGGGGCCCCAGAGGCCGGTGGCGATGACGACGGTGTCGGCCTCGATGGTGCCCTGGTCGGTGACGACGGCCTTGATGTGGCCCTCCTCGACGACGAGGTCGAGCACCTCGGTGTTGGCGAAGGACTGCAGGGCGCCCATCTCCTGCGCGCGCTCACGCATGATGGTGCCGGCGCGCAGCGAGTCGACGACCGAGCCGGACGGCGTGTAGAAGGCGCCGACGATGACGTCCTTGTCCATGTAGGGGACGAGTTCGACAGCCTCCTCCGGCGTGAGGAGCACCGACTCGATGCCCCAGGCCTTCGAGGAGGTCATGCGACGAGCGAACTCCTGCATGCGCTCCTGCGTGCGTGCGACCTCCATGGCACCACACGTCGTGTTCACGCCGAGGTCGATGTACTGGCGCTGCGAATCCAGCGTGAGCGCCGCCATCTCCTTGTTGTGGTCGACGGGGAAGATGAAGTTCGAGGCGTGTCCCGTCGAACCACCAGGGTTCGGCAGGGGCCCCTTGTCGATCTGGACGATGTCGGTCCAGCCCATCTGGGCGAGGTGGTACACGAGGCTGTTGCCGACGATGCCGGCCCCGATGACCACGCACTTGGCCTTTGCAGGCAGCGAGCTCATTGCTTCCCCTTCTCGGTTTCCTGTTGATTCACAAGGCTCTTCTGAAGCCGGCCTCGAAGTCCTCGACATGTCGGAACATGAGGTCGGCGGCGCGCTTCGCGTCCCCGTCACGCACTGCGAGGAGCAGCGCCCGGTGCTCGAGCACTGCTGGCTCGAGGTTCGGGATGCGGTGCATGGCGAGGGCCCAGATGCGCAGGGCGTGCACGAAGTACTGATCGAGCGTGCGCTCAAGGAATGCGTTGTGCGCGCACCGGTAGATGTGATGGTGCATGCGCTGGTCGATCTCGAGCAGCGCATGGGGATCGGGATCGGGGCCGAGGGCGTCGAGCTCCTCGACGAGCCGCGTGGTGGCGTCGCGGTCCTCGGCGGTGGAGCGCGCGGCCGCGAGGCTCGCGGCGAAGGGCTCAAGCTGTGCCCGCACCTCCGCGAGCGCGGTGAGGTCGCGTGTGTCGATGCCGGCCACGAACATGCCGCGCCGCGGGTAGACGTCGACGAGGTTCTCGTTGGCGAGGGTGCGCAGCGCCTCGCGCACCGGTGTGCGGCCCAGGCCCAGGGCCTCCATGAGCTCGGCCTCGGAGATGAGGGAGCCCGGCGCCAGCTCGGTGCGCACGATCATCGCGCGGATGGCGAAGTAGGCGCGGTCGGCTTGCGACGTCGCGAACTCCTCGCTCGGCTGGAGCAGTGGGATGGCCACGCGACGAGGCTAGGTGCAGATATATCAGTCGTATATGGCAAGGAGCCGAACGGTATTGCCCGTCGCCCAGCGGCGTGGAGGTTCCATCCGGTGGGACGCTCAGTGGTAGCGGTTGCCCTCGCCGGCCCGGGCGAAGGCGACGACGGTGAGGCCGAAGGCGCGGGCGGTCTCGAGGGCGAGCGACGTGGGGGCGGACACGGCGACGACGGCCGAGATGCCGGCGACGATCGCCTTCTGGACGATCTCGTAGCCGAGTCGCCCGGAGCACACGAGGGTCCAGCCGGCGAGCGGGATGGTGCCCGACATGAGGGCCGCGCCCACCACCTTGTCGACCGCGTTGTGGCGACCCACGTCCTCCCGTAGCCAGCGCAGCTCGAGCCCGGGATCGAACAGTGCTGCCGCGTGCAGGCCGCCCGTGCGCGCGAAGATGCGCTGGCGGTCACGGATGCGCTCGGGCAGCGCGGCCAGCGTCGCCGTGGTGTGGGGCGTGGGCGCCACATCGGTGATGCCGCGCGCGCGGAGGTCGTCGAGTTGGGTGGAGCCACATACCCCGCAGGCCGAGGACATGGTGAATCGGCGCTCGAGCAGCCGCTGTGGCGTGGGGCCGGCGGCGTCGATGGTGGCCACGACGGTGTTGGCGCGCTGCCGAGGCGTCAGGGTGCGGTCGCCGCACACGATGACCTCGCGCAGCTGGTCCGGGGTGGTGACGACACCCTCGGCGAGCAGGAAGCCCGCCGCGAGCTCCAGGTCGTTGCCCGGCGTGCGCATGGTGACCGCGAGCGCCTCGTCCGGGCCGTTGCCGTGGCGCAGTCGGATCTGCAGCGGCTCCTCCACCACGACGCTGTCGATGAAGGTGCGGCCGTCGGTGTGGTCGGCGCGGACGCGCGCGATGGCGGACGGGGCCTGGTCCTCGCTCATGCCCGGACTGTAGGACGGGATGTGCTCGTCGTGCGTCACCAGCGCCCGTGGACGTGGGCGCGGATGTCGCGGTCGTAGATGCGGCGGACGGCGTCGTCGTAGGCGGCAGTGGTGGGCGCGAGGGCGGCGACGGCCGCGTTCGCCGTGGCTTGCGCCACCGAGCTGGCCCCCGGGATCACGGTGCTCACGCCCGGCTGGTCGATGATCCACCGCAGGGCCGCCTGGGCCGGCGTGACGCCCGCTGGGGCGAAGCCCGCGAGTTCGCGGGCCGCGGCCACGCCGATGTCGTAGGGCACGCCGCTGAAGGTCTCGCCCACGTCGAAGGCCTGACCCTCGCGGTTGTAGGCGCGGTGGTCGTCCGCAGCGAACGTGGTGGAGGCGTCGAACTTGGCCGCCAGCAGGCCGCTCGCGAGGGGCACGCGCACGATGACCCCGACGCCGGCCGCTGCGGCCTCGGGGATGACCGTCTCGAAGGGCTTGCGACGGAAGGCGTTCGCGATGATCTGCAGTGTCGCGATGTGGGGGTGGGCGATCGCCATGCGTGCCTGCTCGACCGTCTCGACGCTCACGCCATAGCCGGCGATGGCGCCCTCCGTGACGAGGCTGTCGAAGAGCTCGTACATCGACTCGCGGGCGAAGGTGTCGGTGGGCGGGCAGTGCCACTGCACGAGGTCGAGGCGGTCGACGCCGAGGTTGCTGCGCGAGCGGTCGATCCAGGCGCGGATGTTGGCCTCGGTGTACTCGGCGTCCACCTGCGCCCGAGCGCGGCGTCCCGTCTTCGTGGCCGCCATGAGGCCCTCGCCGCTGCGCTCGCGCAGGAGGCGGCCGACGAAGCGCTCGCTGCGGCCGTCGCCATAGACGTCGGCAGTGTCGAAGAAGGTGACGCCGGCGTCGGCGGCCGCATGGAGGATGCGCATCGCGGTGTCGTCATCGACGCTGCCCCAGTCGGCGCCCAATTGCCAGCAGCCGAGGCCGATCACCGAGACGTTGCGGCCGAGACGGGTGAGGGTGCGCTGTTGCATGGGCCAAGGGTAGGTGGCGCGGCGCCTCACTGGCGTATCCCGCTGGTGGGGCCCGTGGCCACGGCTGTGGCGTCTGCCCGGCGACACGGGTGCCTCGGTGCCGTTGGACGACTGGCGCCCGTGCGGGTTGCGCCGGGAATGGCACTCGCCGGGGTGGCGCGGCATGATTGCCGCCATGGTGCGAGCCCTCATCCGACTGGTCGCGGTCGCTGCCGCCGTCTGGGTCGCCTCGTCGATCCTGCCGGGCGTGCACGTCACCGGCGACGTGTTCACCTACCTGGGGATCGCGCTCATCTTCTCGCTGGTGAACCTCATCATCGGCTCGCTGATCCGGCTGCTCACCATGCCGATCACCTTCATGACCTTCGGTGTGAGCCTGTTCTTCGTGAACGCCGCCATGTTCCTCCTCACCGACCACTGGAGCGACTCGCTCACGATCGACGGGTTCTGGTGGGCCTTCGCGGGGGCGCTCATCGTGAGCGTCGTGAGCAGCGTCATCACCCGCGTCCTGCGCGCCAAGTAGCCCCAGGCCCCCGGGCAGCGAACGGCGTACCGCTTTTCAATGCATGAGCGGTACGTGGACCGCTCATGCATTGAAAACCGGTACGCGGTGCCGGATCTGCGTCCGCGTGCGGTACCTCTGAGACGGCTGCCGCGTCCAATTCGGCTCGCGAGCGAATGGCGTACCGCTTTTCCATGCATGGGCGGTTCGAATGCCGCTCATGCATTGAAAAGCGGAACGCCGTCCGGGGGCTGCCGTCCGTCACGCCGTCCGGGGGCTGCCGTCCGTCACGCCGTCCGGGGGCTGCCGTCCGTCACGCCGTCCGGGGGTTGCCGCCCGTCACGCGGACGGGGGCTGCCGCCCAGCCCGGCACCAGGCTGCCCTCCCGGTCCTGATCGCGTCGGATGTCGTCCGCAGTCCCTCACCAAGCGCGCGCCTCCACAGTCGACGTGCGTCGGGCCGCGCATCGTCGGACCCCCTCCGTGCAATCGCCGAATGAGCACGCCGCGCAGCCCCCTGCCCTTCGTCGATGTCTTCACCTCCGCTGACCTGCCCGGTGCCGGAGTGAGCGCCGGTGCCCTCCAGGGGTGGCGGGCGCGACATGAGGTGGTCGAACTCAGCCCTGGGGTCTTCATCGCCGCAGATGCCGATCGCCTCGAGCAACGACGGATCGTCTTTGCCAGCCGCGCCATCGCCCTCGGCCGGCAACCCGTGACGCTCGCGGGCGCCGCGCTGCTCCATGGTCTGCCCGTGCCGGTACCCGCATCGGCGACGTGGTCGCGGGTGGATCGGCACCGCCGCATCCCCGCTGACCAGCTGGTGCAGTCCGGCGGCCTGCTGGTGCCGTCACTCGCCTGGACGGCCGTGCACATCGCACGTGGTCGGTCACTACCTGACGCGCTCATCCCGCTGGATGCCGCCCTGCGTGGCGGCACGGACCATGGTGCACTGAGCAATGTCCTCGCGTCGCTGGGAAGGGGTGCCGGCAGCGCTGGGCTCGCGCGTGCCATCGCGTGTGCCGATGCGGGTGCTGAGTCACCGCTCGAGTCGGTGAGCCGTGGTGTCATACACGTCGCTGGGCTTCCCAGACCGGTGCTGCAGCAGGAGTTCGCGACGGCGCATGGCCCGTACCGCGTGGACTTCTGGTGGTCGCAGCAGGGCGTGATCGGCGAGGCCGATGGGCGTGTGAAGTACACGGATGAGGACGTCCTGTGGCGGGAGAAGCGTCGTCGGGATGCCCTCGAGGAGCTTGGGCTGCGCGTCGTCCGGTGGAGCTGGACCGACGTCACCACCCACCGCGACGACTGGGTCCGACACCTGCGTGCGCTCCTCATGGGCTCCGGCGACCGCGTCAATCAGCGTGTGCTGCCTCGACGATGACGGGGGACGCCCGCGTCCTGGTGATTGCTGTTCCGCTTTTCAATGCATCAGCGGTCCAAGTACCGCTGATGCATTGAAAAGCGGAACACCGTGTGCGCGGCTGTGCGCATGCGTCGCGGGCGCAGCGGTCAGCGCGCACGGCCCTTGGCAGCAGCGCGCACGGCCCTTGGCAGCAGCGCGCACGGCCCTTGGCGGCAGCGCGCATCTGCGGAGACTGACGAAGGCGTTACCTCGGTCGCGCCCCCGGCTGGGGATGCCACGAGGCGGCGCCCCCGGATGGGAACGCCGCCTCGTGACGGTGCTGTTGCGATGCTGCGTCAGGGCCGAACCGCGCGCGCATCCTCCTCGCGAATGCCCCACGGGGAGCCGTACTCCATGAGCTTGTCGAGGAAGGGCTTGGACTCGAACCACTCCGGGCCGTTCACGCCGTCCGGCTGCCACACGCCCTCGTGGATGAGTTCCATGGCGATGACCGGGTTGATGGCCGTCTGCCACACCACGGCCTGGTCGCCGTACTCGCGCATCGACCATTCGTTGTCGACCACGTGGTACAGGTACACGGCTCGCGGGTTGCCGTCCTTGTCGAGCCCCTCGACGTAGGTGCCGGCGCAGGTCTTGCCGCGCATGCGCTCGCCGAGCGTCGCCGGATCCGGCAGGGAGGCGGCGAGGATGTCACGCGGTGCCACGGTGACACCCATGACGTCGACGTTCTCCTTGCGATCCATGCCGAGCATGTGGATGGTCTTGAGCACGTTGATGAACTCGGCGCCGAGGCCGTACTTGAAGTTCACCTTGCGGGCGTCGACCTTCTGCGGGATCAGGACGACTTCCTCGTGCTCGACGTTCACGCACTCCACGGGGCCAATGCCCTCGGGGAAGTTGAACACCTCCGGCTCGCTGAACGGCTCGGTGGTGTACCAGCCGCGGCCGTCCTCCCACACGAGCGGCGGGTTCAGGCACTCCTCGATCGTCGTCCAGATGGAGAACGACGGTGCGAAGTCGTAGCCCTCGACGCTGAGGTTGGAGCCGTCGTACACGGTGAGCTGGTCGATGCGCGAGAACAGCTCGTCGGACGCGTACTTGGCGAACACATCGGAGAGGCCCGGCTCGATGCCGATGCCGACGAGTGCCCAGATGCCGCGCTCGCTCCAGTTCCAGTCGCGTGCGAACTGCTCGTCGCCGAGCTTCACACCGGTTTCCGTGTACGGGTATTGCGGATGTGCCCTGGACAGGCTCATGGCCATGTCCATGTAGTTGGTGTTCTCGATCTCGCACGCGAGGAAGATCGGCATGACGAAGCGCGGATCGACGGCATTGATGACGACGTCGGGCTTCACCTCGCGGATCAGCTCGCGGATGGTCTCGAGTTCCGCCGCATTGACCTCTGCGGCGCGGAACCGCGGGTCGTTGCATCGTTTGATGGCGCGTTCCGCGCGCGTGTAGTCCCGGTCCGCGAGGACCAGTTCCGTGATGAATTGCCTGCGCGATGCGATGTTCGCGATCGCTGTACCTACTCCGCCCGCTCCGATAACGAGGGCCTTCACGAGTATCAACTCCCTTTGAGTTGAGGGCACCGTAGCCGGACCCCCCACCCCCCGCGCAAGTCGGACGGCCCAAAAGTGACCGATTTCCAAGACCTTCCGCCCCTCGCCCGCTACGCTCACGGCCGGAGCCACTGTGTCCCCGAATCGCCTTCCCCACGTCCAGGGCCTGCGTGCCGTGGCCGTCCTTGCTGTGGTGGCGTACCACGCAGGGCTTCCCCTGCCCGGTGGGTTCATCGGGGTTGACGTGTTCTTCGTGATCTCGGGGTACGTCATCACTCGCATGCTGGTCAGGGAATGGGTGACCACTGGCAGCATCGCCATCGGCGCCTTCATGGTGCGGCGCTTCCGTCGTCTCATGCCCGGATTGGGGCTCATGGTCGCCGTCACCTGCGGCGCAGCACTCCTGATCATGTCGCCGTTCGGGCCCCAGCAGCGCACAGCCCAGACCGGGCTCGGCGCGATGCTCCTC
>JAKALQ010000137.1 GCA_021824095.1 Actinomycetes bacterium | reverse complement strand
GTCGGCCTCGACGCGCCGCCTGTTCGGCAGGCTCGTCGAGGCCGGACTCATCCGTCGCTGACGTCAGTTGGAGCGGGCGGTCCCCAGCGTCACCGTGAACGTCCTGCTGCCACCGTTGTTCGGCAGATCGACCGTCACCGTCGTCGTCGCACCCGGGTCGTTGGCCCGGATGGCGGCCGTCGCCTCGGTGTAGTCACGCACGACCTGGGTGCCGATGCGGCGCACCACCGAGCCGGCCGGGATGCCGGCGGCTGCGGCGCCGCCGCCGGGGCTCACCGTTGCGATGAGCGCGCCGGTGCCCGTGTAGCGGGTGTCGAAGTTCACGCCGAGGATCGGGCGCTGCGAGATCCCGAGCGTGGTGACACTGCCATTGCTGATGACGGCCGTGGAGACGAGTTCGTTGGCCACGCGGTAGGCCTCGTTCACGGGGATCGAGAAGCCGAGGCCGATGCTGCCGCTCTGGCTGAAGCTGCTGCTGCCGAGTGATGCGATGGCGGCGTTCATGCCGATGACGGACCCATTGGCGTCGAACAGTGGGCCGCCAGAGTTGCCGGGGTTGATCGCGGCGTCCGTCTGGATGGCGTCGATGTAGGACTCGGTGCCGCTGGAGCCGGTGGTGACGACGGGGCGGTTGAGCGCGGAGACGATGCCCGAGGTGACACTGCCCGACAGCGCGAGCGGGGCACCGATGGCCATGACGGGCTCGCCCACGACGACCTGCGAGGAGTCGCCGGTCTGGAGCGCGGGGAGGTCGGCGCTGTGCACGCGGATCACGGCCACGTCATAGACAGGGTCCGTGCCCACGAGGGTGGCGGGGAGGTCGGTGCCGTCCTGCAGTTCCACCTGGATGGTCGAGGCGCCGTCGATCACGTGGTTGTTCGTCACGATGTACGACCACCCGTCACCGGCGCGGGACGGGAAGCTCGTGACCCAGCCGCTGCCGTTGCCGCTGCCGCCGGGGAAGGTGACGTTCACGGTG
This sequence comes from Actinomycetes bacterium, assembly GCA_021824095.1. Taxonomy (GTDB): domain Bacteria; phylum Actinomycetota; class Actinomycetes; order S36-B12; family UBA5976; genus JAKALQ01. The sequence goes on along the minus strand of JAKALQ010000137.1, from coordinate 1,818 downwards.
ACGACGGACGGGAGCACGCGCTTCGCGAGCGCCTCGACATCGAAGCCGCCGGTGGTTGCGGTGCCCGTGACAGCAGGCGCACCGGGTGCGCCGGTCGCGCCGCGGGGGCCCTGGATGTTCCAGCTGAGGGGCGTGGTGCCCTTCGGGCAGGCACCCGACACAGGGGCCAGGGTCATCACGCGGGTACGGGTGTTCACGCAGGCGTGCACGGCATTGTCGTTCGCGTTGGTCACGGCATAGGCGCCGCCACCGGCGAGGAGCGTCCCGGCGGCGAAGGCGGCGGCGAGCTTGAACCGTTGGTGCATGGTCTCTCCCTTGGGTCAGTGCGAGTGTAGGGACGCGTTCCTGTGTGCTCGGTGTGCCAGCGGTTAACGAACGGTTCGACCCCGTCGTCCCCGCTTCACTCCCTGATGCGCCCGCGACACGCCGTGTCGTCGGGCGCATCAGGGAGTGAAGCGGGGACAGGTGACGGCGCTTCACTCCTCGGGGCGCCCGCGACACGCCGTGTCGTCGGGCGCATCAGGGAGTGAAGCGATTTTCACAACATGTGCCTTGCGATATTGTGGGGGCCTCGTTCAGTGAAGGGTGCCCATGCTCGCCAACCTCCTCATCGGCCTGCGCGAGGGGCTCGAGGCGGCACTCATTGTGTCGATCCTGCTCGCGGCCCTCACCCGCCTCGGACGACGCGAGCTGGCGCCGTCGGTGTGGTCGGGTGTCGCCGCCGCACTCGCCCTGAGCGTCGGCACGGGCCTGCTGCTGCAGCTCACGAGCCGCGAGCTCCCGGACCGGGCGTCGGCCGCCTTCTCGGGCACCATGAGCCTCGTCGCCGTGGTGCTCGTCACCTGGATGATCTTCTGGATGGCCCGACGCGCACGCTTCCTGCGCGCCCACCTCGAAGGGGAACTCGACCGCGCGCTCGCCGGCGGCCCCTGGGCCCTGGCCGCCATCGCCTTCGTCGCCGTCATCCGCGAGGGCCTCGAGACGGCGCTGTTCCTGTGGTCGGGCGCCACCGCGACGGGCGGCGGCACCGTGCCCCTGCTCGGCGCCCTTGTCGGCCTGCTCCTCGCTGCGGCCATCGGTGCCGGCCTCTACCGTGGCGCCCTCCACCTTGATCTTGCCCGCCTGTTCCGGTGGAGCGGTGCCGCACTTGTCATCGTCGCTGCTGGCGTGCTGTCGTACGCGGCCGGCGAGTACGCGGAACTCGGCTGGATCCCCGGTGGCAGCGCCGTCGCGTTCGATGTGTCCGGCGCCATCGCCCCCGACGGCGCACTGGCGGCCGTCCTGCGCGGGCTGTTCAACTTCCGGCCCATCACGTCATGGCCGGTGCTCATCGCCTGGGCCGCCTACCTGCTGCCCGTCTCGCTCGCCTTCATCGCCCGGACACGACGCCCCGCGCGCACCCCGGCTCCCGCGCCCACTGCCTAGGATGCTCGGCGTTGCCGATTGAGGGAGTGCGCGTGGGGCCGATGCCGATCTTCGTGGGCGGGACGGGGCGCAGCGGCACCAGCGTCACCGGGCGACTCCTCGACGCCCACCCGGCCATCACCGCGACCGCGCCACTCGAGATCCGCTTCCTCACGGACAAGGACGGCCTGCTCGATCTCGCCTTCATCGCCGACACCTACCGCACGGGCGTGCGCTCGGCGTCATCGCGCACCCGCCTGCGGCATCGCGTCGACCGTCTGCGAGGGACGCGCGTCGATCCCATCGAGGAGCGCTTCGAGCCCTTCCTCGCGCGCATGCGCGACTCCTGGTACCTGTGGCACGGCGAGGACGACGGCCTCTGCCGGGGCCTGCACCAGGGCATGACGCGCGCCT
>JAKALQ010000050.1 GCA_021824095.1 Actinomycetes bacterium | reverse complement strand
ATGCCGCCGGTGTCGAACGTGATGCCCTTGCCGACGAGCGACAGGTGCCGCTTCGCACCGCGCGGCCGGTACTCGAGGCGCAGGAGGCGCGGCGGACGCTGTGAGCCCTGACCGACGCCGATGATGCCGCCGTAGCCCTGGCGGGCCAGCTGGCGCTCGTCGAGCACGGTGACGCGCACGGGCAGCTTCGCCACGAGTGTGCGGGAACGCTCGACGAACTCCGCGGGGTACAGATCGTTGGCGGGGGTGTTGGCGAGGTCGCGGGCGCCGTTCACGGCCGCAGCCGTCACCTCGGCGCGCTTCACCACCGCGCGCATGGCAGCGCTGGGACGATCGACGAGCAGCGCGATCGACTTCACCGGCGGCTGCTTCTCCGACGCCGCGGTGCGGTACTCGTCGAAGGAGTAGGCGGCCATGAGTGCGCCCTCCACGACGGCGCGGAGCACCGCCTCATCACGGTCCGGCGGGGCGAGCAGGGCCTTGCGACGTCCGACGAGCTTGCGCACGGCGTTGCCGGCCCCACGGCGGATGCACTCCATGGCCTCCGAGGTGCCGAGGCCGACAGCCACGACCATGGGGGCAGGGGAGGCCTTGCCGGCGGGCACCATCGTGAGCTCGCCATTGGCGCCAGTGGCACCGACGGCCAGCAGCGCGTCGATGATGGCCTCGGGCTGCTTCAGCTTGTGCGAGCCGAGGATCTGCAGCGAGCCGCGGTCGGGCCGGATGAACACGATATGGGCATCGCCGGGTGCCGCGGTGCCGCTGAGCGCAAGAGTCGTCATGGGTGCATCCTGCCCCCATGCGCGGGGTGCTGCCACCCGACGGGGCGTCGTAGCGTGCGGACCATGACGGAGCTCAAACACACCCCCCTGTTCGATCGACACGAGGCACTCGGCGCCAAGATCGCCGACTTCGGCGGCTGGGCCATGCCCATCGAGTACACGGGCGTGGTCGCCGAGCACACGGCCGTGCGCGAGCACGTGGGTGTCTTCGACGTCTCGCACATGGGCAAGGTGCGCATCCGTGGCCGCGGTGCCCTCGACGCGGTGAATGCCATCGTCACCAATGACCTGGAGCGCATCGGCAACGGCCAGGCCCAGTACTCGCTGCTGTGCAACGACGATGGTGGCGCCATCGATGACCTCATCGTGTACCGCGCCTCGGAGGACGAGATCCGCATCGTCCCGAACGCGTCCAATGCCGATGTCGTGGTGCCATTCCTCGAGTCCCACCTGCCGGCCGGGGTCACCCTCGAGAACCGGCACCTGGAGTTGGGCATCCTCGCGGTCCAGGGCCCGCATGCTGACGTCGTGATGCAGGCGCTGGGCCTCCCGCATGGCCACGAGTACATGCACTTCGTCGACGCGACGTACGACGGTGCCGAGGTGATGGTGTGCCGCACGGGGTACACGGGCGAGCGGGGGTACGAGATCCTCGTCCCGTCACCGCTGCTCGGCAGCCTCTGGGACGCGATCCTCGCCACCGGCGCGGTGCCCGCTGGGCTCGGTGCGCGCGACACCCTGCGCACCGAGATGGGATACGCCCTCCACGGTCACGAGCTGTCACCCACGATCACACCGGTGCAGGCCCGACTCGGCTGGGCGGTGGGCTGGTCCAAGCCAGCGTTCAGTGGTCGTGCCGCATTGGTGGCCGAACGTGCTGCCGGGCCTGCGCGCACCCTGCGTGGCCTGCGCGCGACCGAGCGTGGCATCCCGCGCGGCGGCATGACGGTGAGCGACAGTGCCGGTGCGGTCATCGGCGAGACCACGAGTGGCACCTTCTCACCGACACTGCGCACCGGGATCGCGCTGGCCTACCTCGACGCATCTGTCGCAGAGGGATCCCTGGTGTCGATCGATGTGCGTGGGCGCGGACTGGCCTGCGAGGTCGTCCGGCCACCGTTCGTCACCGGGACGTCGGTGAACTCCTGACCTGATCAGTCCGATGGCTCGGCGTCACCATCGGTGGCGCCGAGACCGTGGATCGTGTCCTGCAGCAGGCGGCGTCGGAGTCCGTCGTCGAGCGAGAGACCCGTGCTGAACCAGGGGCGCAGGTCCAGGCGTGTGCGCGCAGTCTGTGCCAGGGGATCGTCGTCGTCGAAGCCCACCTGCAGCCAGTCGGTGAGGTCAGGGGCGATGGCCCTGGCGCAGAGGGCAGCCAGATGGGGGGCCACGCCCGCGATCGTCACCGGTGTACGGCGCGCTACGGCCGTGGTGAGCACCCCGGCCCACCAGGCCACGCGTCCGTCGCGCGCAGCGACGAGTTCGGGATCGTGCGCGATGGCACGGATGGCGGGCATGTGATCGCGCACCGACCCACACGCGCGCATCCACGCGAGCGGGTCATCGGCCGTCGGCAGCGCCCGGCTTGCGTCGACGCCACACAGCACCGCGCCGAGGGCGCGCGCCTCCGCCGTGGGCGCCGTTCCGTCGACGATGAGCAGCACGGCAGCGCCGGCGTCGATCGCGGCATCGGCCGCCCGGCGTCCGGGCTCCCATCCGTCACCGTCGGGGATGTCGGCGAGCGCGCCCGCGGCAGGGGTCTGCCCCCACCAGGCCTGCACGGTGATCACGGGCGCATTCTCGTCGATGCAGCCGGCTGCGCCACCCGCCCCGCAGCACGCGTCCGTGCGCCTCACTAGGGTGGCGACATGGAATTCCGCCACCTCGGCCGAAGCGGCCTCAAAGTCTCCGAGATCTCCTACGGCAACTGGATCACCCACGCATCGCAGATTGAGGAGGATGCCGCGCACGCCTGCGTCAACGCGGCCCTCGACTGCGGCATCACCACGTTCGACACCGCCGACGTCTACGCCGGCACCAAGGCAGAGGAGGTGCTCGGTCGCGCCCTCAAGGGCCAGCGCCGCGAGGGCCTCGAGATCTTCACCAAGGTGTACTGGCCGACGGGCCCCGGTGCCAACGACCGCGGCCTCTCGCGCAAGCACATCATGGAGTCCTGCAACGCGTCGCTGCGCCGCCTGCAGACCGACTACGTCGACCTGTACCAGGCCCACCGCATGGACATCGAGACGCCGCTCGAGGAGACGCTGCGTGCCTTCGATGACCTGGTGCGCCAGGGCAAGGTGCTGTACGTCGGTGTGAGCGAGTGGAGCGCCGAGCAGCTGCGTGAGGCGGCGCGCATCGCCGACGAGATGGGCTTCGACCGACTGGTGTCCAACCAGCCGCAGTACTCGATGCTCTACCGCGTCATCGAGGAGCGGGTCGTGCCGGCATCGCGCGACCTCGGCATCGGCCAGATCGTCTGGTCGCCGATGGCGCAGGGCGTGCTCTCGGGCAAGTACCTGCCCGGTCAGCCGCTGCCCGAGGGCTCCCGGGCCACGAGCGAGGCCGGTTCCGGCTTCATCCAGCGCATGCTCAAGGACGACGTGCTCGAGGCTGTGCAGCAGCTGCGCCCCATCGCCGCCGACCTCGGCCTCACGATGCCGCAGCTCGCGCTGGCATGGGTGCTGCAGAATGACAACGTCTCGTCGGCCATCATGGGCGCCACACGCCCGGAGCAGGTGTACGACAATGTGAAGGCGTCGGGCGTGCGCATCGAGGCCGACGTCATGGCCCGCATCGACGCGGTGCTCGGCGACGTCGTCATCCGCGATCCCGAGCTCACGGTGGCACCGAACCCGCGCCCGTAGGGCACGCAGGGACACGACAGGGGTGGGGCGCCGGATCAACCGGCGCCCCACCCCTGTGTCGTGATGCGTCGGGCTATCGCCCGATGACCTCGCGGTAGGCCTTCGGCACCTTCGGTTGCTTGGGCTTGCCGCCCAGACCGTAGCGCGGCTTCGGCAGCCGCATCACGCGCATGGTGAGCGAGCGCAGCACGCCGTAGCCAATGTGGGAGGCCCGGCGCGTCGTCTCCGGGAACTCGCGGCGCAGCATGCGTGCGATGCTGAAGGCGGTCCAGGCGCCATCGGCGATGACGAGCACGAGCATGACCGTCCACACCGTGTTCACGAAGAGGATGACCGTGCGGTTCTGCGAGAAGGCCGCAAACATCACGAGGATCGCGATGGGCAGGAACACCTCGCCGGACGAGAGGCGTGAGTCGACGAGCTGGCGGATGCGCATGCGGATCGGCCCTTGATCGCGCGCCGGGAGCAGACGGTCCTCGCCCGTGTAGAGGGCGGCGCGCTCGCGCATGCGGGCCTCGCTCATGCGCGTCCGTGCGACCTTGCGGGCCTGCTTCGGGTCGCTCGGCACACGAGTGCGCATGCGACGGCTGGCTCGCGCCTCGGCGCGCTTGGGCGTGGGCCGGCCCTTGGGTTCCTGGGATGACATGGGGCTCCTAGTCGACGGTCGGGGCGGCGGGCAGGGCGAGCATCTGGTCGAGCGCGACGCGGGCCCAGTGGGCATCGTCGGGGTTCACACGGATCTCATTGGACACGATGCCGTCGGCCAGCTGCTCGAGGCTCCACACGAGATGCGGCAGGTCGATGCGGTTCATCGTCGAGCAGTAGCAGACGGTCTTGTCCAGGTACACGATCTGCTGTTCGGGGTGGGCGTCGGCAAGGCGGCGCACCAGGTTGAGCTCGGTGCCGATCGCCCAGGCGGTGCCGGCTGGCGCTGCCTCGATGGCGCGGATGATGTACTCGGTGGAGCCGACCATGTCGGCCGCCTGCACCACCTCGTGGCGGCATTCGGGGTGCACGATCACGCGCACGCCGGGGATGCGCTCGCGCACCTCGCGCACGTTGTCGACGCTGAAGCGCCCGTGCACGGAGCAGTGCCCGCGCCACAGGATCATGCGGGCGTCGCGCAGCTGCTCGTCGGTGAGCCCGCCGTTGTCCTTGTAGGGGTCGTAGACCACGCAGTCATCGAGCGTGAGTCCCATCTGGCGCACGGCAGTGTTGCGGCCCAGGTGCTGGTCGGGCAGGAAGAACACGCGCTCGCGCTGCTCGAAGGCCCAGTGCAACGCGCGCTCGGCATTGGACGACGTGCAGACGGAGCCGCCGTGACGGCCCGTGAAGGCCTTGATGGCGGCCGTGGAGTTCATGTAGGTGATGGGGGTCATGCTGTCGGCGATGCCGAGCTCCTCGAAGCGCGCCCACGCCTTCTCAACCTGGTCGATGGCCGCCATGTCGGCCATGGAGCACCCTGCCGCGAGGTCGGGGAGGATGACCCGCTGGTCCGCCGAGGTGAGGATGTCGGCCGACTCGGCCATGAAGTGCACACCGCAGAAGACGATGTACTCCGCCTCCGGTCGACCCGCCGCCGCCTGGGCGAGCTTGAACGAGTCGCCGGTGGCGTCCGCGAAACGGATCACCTCGTCGCGTTGGTAATGGTGGCCGAGGATGTACACCCGGTCGCCGAGGCGTTCCTTGGCCACCCGTGCGCGCTCCACGAGGTCCGGGTCGCTGGCCATCGGCAGGTCACCGGGGCACGACACCCCGCGCTCGCTGCGGAGGTCCTCCTCCCGTCCCATGAGGAGGAGGGCGAGGGGAGTGGGTGCGGGTTCCTGCAGCATCCCGCCATTTTCGCAGATTCCGCGGCAGGTACGGTGACGTGGTGCGTCTCCTCATCGCCCCCGACGGATTCAAGGGCACCTTGCGTGCCGACGAGGCCGCCGCTGCCATTGCCTCCGGCTGGCATCGCGCCCGTCCCGATCATCACCTGCTGGTGAAGCCGCTGTCCGATGGTGGACCCGGTTTCGTCCATGCCATGGCGATGGCGCGAGGGGTCCCGGTGCGCACGACCTCCACGGTGCATGCCCTCGGCGCGCCCGTCGAGGCGGCGTGGTGTCTCGACGGCGAGGACGCCTTCCTCGAGGCGGCGGAGGTGGTGGGGCTTGGCCATGGGCTCGACGTGCATCGCGCCACCTCACGCGGGTTGGCGGCCCCGCTGCTCGACGCGATCGCGGCGGGGGCGCGCCGCGTCGTCATCGGCTTCGGCGGCACGTGTGTCGTCGACGCGGGAGCGGGGCTGCTCGCGGGACTCGGCGCCACCGCGGTCGATGCGCAGGGGGCCCCCGTGCCCCTCGATGCCGGGCCCGACGCCCTCGCCCGGGTGGCGTCGGTCGACCTGGCACCCGCGCAACGGGCCGTGGATGGTGTGGCACTGGTGGCGGCGGTCGACGTCGATGTGCCGCTCCTCGGCCCGCGTGGTGCGGTGCAGGGATTCGCCCCGCAGAAGGGCGCCGACGCTGCCGAACTGCCAGTGCTCGAGGCGGCCCTCGCGGCCTTCGCCGCTGGGTGCGGCAGGCGCGCCGACGGTCGGGATGCCGCCGTCCTCCTCGGTGCCGGCGCCGCCGGAGGCCTCGGGTACGCGGTGCTGCGGCTCGACGGCACCCGGGCCTCGGGGTTGCGCCTGGTGTGGGACGAGAGCCGCATCGACCTCGACGGCATCGACCTCGTCATCACGGGCGAGGGCTCCCTCGACTGGCAGTCGATGACCGGCAAGGTCGTCGCGGGGGTTGCCGCGCGTGCGCAGGAGCGCGGTGTGCCCGTCATCGCCATCGCCGGTCGGGTGCTCATCTCGCCGCGCGAACGTGTCGACATGGGCCTCGACGCGGCGTACGCGCTCACCGACATGGTGGGGGAGGAGCGAGCGCTCAGCGACGCTGCCGGGGCCCTCGCCGATGCCGCGGAACGGCTCGTCCGCACCTGGGGGTGACCCCCGCTGGAATTTCGCACAGTGGGTGTGCGTTAATAGGGCATCCAGTGTCCACGAGGAGGCCACATGACCACCACCGAGATGACGCACGGCGTGACCCTCACCGACGCCGCCGCGATCAAGGTGAAGTCCCTCATCGAGGCCGAGGGCCGCGATGACCTCGCCCTCCGCATCGCCGTGCAGCCCGGTGGCTGCTCTGGCATGCGCTACCAGCTGTTCTTCGACGATCGTGCGCTCGACGGCGACACGCGCGCCGAGTTCGGCGGTGTCGCGGTGGTCGTCGATCGCATGAGCGTCCCGTACCTCATGGGCGCCACGATCGACTTCGCCGACACCATCGAGCAGCAGGGCTTCACCATCGACAACCCCAACGCCACGAATTCGTGCGCGTGCGGCGACTCGTTCAGCTGATCGACGCCCCCACCCGCACGATGGCGGTCACCCTCCACGGGTGGCCGCCATCGTCGTCTCTGGCTCAGCGCGGGAGCACGAGGCGGGCCATGAGGTGCTGTAGCGCGGTGGCCGGGTCGTCGGTGACGCCCGTGTGCACTGCTGCCGCCTGCACGACGGTGCTGCGCGGCGCGGTGAGCCAGCGGAAGCGCTGCCCGATCGACTCGCCCGGCAGCGGGGTGCAGTCGGCGATGGCCTCAAGGGAGCGGCGCACCGCGGCGGCATCGAGGGCGGGCGCCAGGGCGGCGAGGCGCTCGACATCGAGGGCCACGGCAGCCTCGAGGAAGCCCGCAGCGCGGCTGTAGAGGATCACCCCGGCATTCAGGCACTCGCCTCGCTCGACGTCAGGCACCACCCGGATGACGGCGTACTCGTAGGCATGCATGGGTCAGTCCCCGTCCCGCAGGAAGGCCATGCGCTCGCGCGCGGGTGGTGCGGGTGGGCGCCCGGCCCGCACCTGGGCCTCGACCCCGGGCAACCAGGCATCACGTGCAGCGAGCCTCGCCCCCAGGATGCGCACGTACGCATCCCGCTGTGCGGCGGCGTCCCCGATGGCGGGGTCGTCGGGCAGCCAGTCCACGGGCACGGCGGCAACCGCCGCTGCGATGTGCTCGGGCGTGAGCAGCGGTGCGAGGTCGCGGTCGGCCGCGGCGAGGTCGGGTGCGGCTTCGAGCAGGACGTGCATGCCGGCGTCATAGGGCCGTCCAGCGAAGGCATCGGCGGTCTCCCAGCGGTGGTGGAAGGCCAGCGTCGCACCGTGGTCGATGCAGCGAAGCCCGTGCCATTGCAGGAGGTTCGGGTTGCGCACCGTGCGATCCACGTTGGCGATGAGGGCATCGAACCACAGGACGCGGCCAGCGAGCTGCGGATCGACGGGGAAGGCGGCGGGATCGAAGTCGAGGGATCCGGGCAGGAAGTCGATACCGAGGTTGAGGCCCACGCTGCGCCGGAGAAGGTCCTGGATCTCCTCGTCGGGCTCGGCTGGGGCGAAGTCGGCCCCCACCTCGATCGCGACGAGGTCGGGCACCGGCAGCGCCAGGGTGCGAGCGAGGCCCGCGGCGATCACCTCGGCCACCAGGGTGCGCAGACCCTGACCGGCGCCACGGAACTTCACGACGTACAGGCCGAGGTCGTCGGCCTCCATCAGCCCGGGCAGCGAGCCACCCTCCCGCAGGGGCGTGACGTAGCGGGTGGCGATGACTCGAGGCAGCACGCCTGCGAGCGTACCCGTGCGCCTAGCATGGGCCGGTGCAGATCGCCATCTCCGCGTCCATCGCGACCGACCACCTCATGCGCTTCCCCGGTCGCTTCCGCGACTCCTTCGTCGAGGGGGCCATGGACAACATCACGCTGTCGTTCCTCGTCGACGAGCTGGAGGTGCGGCGGGGTGGCGTCGGCGGCAACATCGCCTTCGGTATGGGCGTCCTCGGGGTGCGCCCCGTGCTGGTCGGTGCTGCCGGTCTCGACTTCGCCGACTACCGGTCCTGGCTGGAGCGCCACGGCGTCGATTGCAGCGGTGTGCTCATCTCGGAGCTGCGGCACACCGCGCGCTTCATCTGCACCACTGACACCGAGCAGAACCAGCTCGCGTCCTTCTACGCCGGTGCCATGGTGGAGGCCCGCGACATCGAGCTGCAGCCCGTGGCCGATCGCGTGGGCGGCCTGGACCTCGTCCTCGTCGGCCCCAACGATCCCGAGGCCATGCTGCGGCACACCGACGAGTGCCGCTTCCGCGGGGTGCCCTTCGCCGCCGATCCCAGCCAACAGCTGGCACGCATGCAGGGCGATGAGATCCGCCTGCTGGTCGACGGTGCCCTCTTCCTCTTCACCAACGAGTATGAGGCCTCGCTCATCGAGCAGAAGACGGGCTGGAGTGCCGACGACCTGCTCGACCGCGTGCAGGTGCGGGTGACCACACTCGGCGCCAAGGGGTCGCGCATCGAGTCACGGATGTTCCCGCCCATCCATGTGCCGGTGGCACGCGAGGAGCGCATCATCGACCCCACGGGCGTCGGCGACGCCTTCCGGGCAGGCTTCCTGTGCGGCGTGGCCTGGGGGCTGCCGCTCGAGCGCGCTGCGCAGGTGGGCTCCATGCTCGCCACCTACGCCATCGAGACGGTGGGGCCGCAGGAGTACGAGGTGTCGCAGGCGCGCTTCCTCGAGCGCATGGCCGAGGCCTATGGCCCTGAGGCCGCGGCCGACGTCGCCCCCTCCCTGCGCTGCATCCGTCCCTGACGGGCGAGGCGCTCAGCGGGAGGCAGCCCGCCGCACCGTCACCTCGTGCTGCTGCACGGGACCGTCGTCGTCGAGGGCGTCGCAGGCGTGCCCTCGCATGCGGCACCAAGCCGGGATGTCGACGAGGGCGGCCGGGTCGTCGGTACGGACGGTGATGACGAGCCCATCCGGCGCATCGCGCACGGCGCGGGCAAGCACGATGACCGGCTGCGGGCAGCGCATGCCCGTGCACTCGAGCATCACAGGTCGTCCACTCCCGCCTCGACGCGCAGGCGTGTGACGGCTGCGGCCAGGTCGTCGGCGAAATCGGTGAGGACGGTGGGGTCCAGGCCCACGGGCAGGGCGAGACGCAGGTTGCCGTGGGTGATGCGGCCCATGGCGGCCAGCACATGCGACGGCTGCCCGTCACGGACGCAGGCGGAGCCGGATCCCACCACCCAGCCCCGGGCGTCCAACGCCCGCATGAGCGTCTCGGCGTCAAGGTGCAGCACCGAGAGGGAGCGCAGGTGGGCAGCGCGATGCGCACCGTGGAACTGCACATCGGGCACACGGCCGCGGACGGTCGCCTCGAAGTCGGCCATTGCCTCCTCGGTACGGGCGCCAGCCGCGTCCATGGTCCCCCAGACGGCGGTGAGTGCGTCGACGCCCACCACGACCGCTGGCACCTGGGCGAGGTCGTCGATGCCGAGGTCGCGGCGTGCGAGCACCACCCCGACATCCACCGGGGAGCCGGCCGCGCGCAGGTCGGCACACACGATGTCGATGTCGTCGGGCAGGGGGAGTCGGCCGAGGGTCTGGCTGGCATCGAGGATGCAGCGCGCGCCGGGTACGGGGCTGTCGCCCACGCCGGTCTCCTCATTGCCGTGCTGGAGCAGGAACACCGAGCCGGCGTCCGGTGGTGCGGCCTCGTCCCAGCGGGCCGCGCCGTCGGGCGTGACGGGCACCACCACATCGGCCCGGGCGAGGACGTCCTGGCGATGCGTCGCGGGCACGCACACGCGATGCGCGTCGAGAGCGTCGAGGGCCGCGGTGACCGCGGCACGGCGATTCGGGAGGAACGTGACAAACGGGAATCCCGTGAGGTCGCGCATGGTGGCGCGGGCCGCGTCGAGCCAGGTGGCAGCGCGTCGCCCCTCGGACGATGGATGCGCGGCGTCGGCCCAGGCGACCGCGGCGGCACGTCGGTGCACCTCGAGTGCGCGCTCCGACCAGGGCGCGCCGGCGCGGAAGTCGAGCAGGTGCCGTTCGGTCACGCGACGACGCTAACCGATCGTGACGCTCATCGTCATCGAGCACCGCGCCACCGCAGCGACGGGGATGTCGCGTGAGTGCAGGGGAGGGGGTCGGGATACCCTATGCACACTCCGCGACGAGGCGGACGTCAGACACGAGGGAGAGACGTGGCCCCCACCCGTCCGACACGCACCGGACGGCGCGCCCGACGCGGTGCGCTGCTCCTGGCCCTGTTCGGCTCCGTGGCGCTCGCCACCAGCGGCTGCAGCGTCAATGACGCACTCCGCATGGGCATGCCCCAGCCGGCGACGAAGCAAGCACCCATGATCGAGTCGCTGTGGCTGGGCTCCTGGGTGGCCGCATGGATCGTCGGTGCGGTGGTCTGGGGCCTCATGATCGCCGCCTTCATCCTCTACCGTCGTCGCTCGCACGATGAGGCGCTGCCGAAGCAGACGAAGTACAACGTGCCGATCGAGTTCCTCTACACGGTTGCCCCGCTCATCATGATCCTGGTGCTTGCGAGCTTCACCTGGCGCGACCAGTCCGAGCTCACTGCCCTCACGAACAAGAGCACACACACGGTGGGCGTCGTCGGCTTCCGCTGGTCGTGGGCCTTCAACTACGTGCAGGAGGGCGTGTACGACGTCGGGACGCCGCAGTCGCGCCCCACGCTCTGGCTCCCGGTGAACGAGCGCACGCGCTTCCAGCTCACCTCCTCCGACGTCGACCACTCCTTCTGGGTGCCGGCCTTCCTCTTCAAGATGGACCTCATCCCCGGGCGGCTCAACCAGTTCGAGATCACGCCCGACAAGCTCGGGACCTTCCCGGGCCGGTGCGCGGAACTGTGCGGCGTGGACCACGCGAACATGCTCTTCACGGTGAAGGTCGTCACGCGCTCCGAGTACGACGCCCACATCGCCCAGCTGAAGGCCGCAGGCCAGACGGGCCTCTTCCAGACCGGCCGTGACATCACGAAGGCAGGAGCAACATCATGACGCTGCTCAACGAGCGCCCGATCTCCGATTTCGTGCCGGCGCCCGAGCACCGGCGCGAGGAGCGCCTTGGGCGCACGATCGTGAAGTGGATCACGAGCACCGATCACAAGGTGATCGGCTACATGTACCTGATCCTCGCGTTCGTGTTCTTCCTCATCGGTGGCGCGATGGCGCTCATCATGCGCCTCGAGCTCGCGCGTCCGGGCATGCAGTTCCTCACGAACGAGCAGTACAACCAGCTGTTCACGATGCACGGCACGATCATGCTGTTCCTGTTCGGCACGCCGCTCTTCGTCGGCTTCGGCAACATCATCACGCCGCTGCAGATCGGGGCGCCGGACGTCGCCTTCCCGCGTCTCAACATGCTCGGGTTCTGGCTGTTCTTCTTCGGTGGCCTCGTCGCCTCGTCCTCGCTGCTCACGCACGACGGCGCGCCGTCCTTCGGCTGGTTCGCGTACGCCCCGCTGTCGAGCGAGACCTACAGCCCCGGTGTCGGCGGCGACCTGTGGCTGCTCGGCCTGGCCTTGGGTGGCCTCGGCACCATCCTCGGGTCGGTCAACTTCGTCACCACCATCGTCGTCATGCGTGCCCCCGGTATGACGATGTTCCGCATGAGCATCTTCACGTGGAACATCCTGCTCACGAGCATCCTCGTGCTCATGGTCTTCCCGGTGCTCGCGGCAGCGCTCATCGTCCTCGAGGTCGATCGCAAGTTCGGGTCGCAGGTCTTCGCAGCCCAGAACGGCGGCTCGATCCTGTGGCAGCACCTGTTCTGGTTCTTCGGGCACCCCGAGGTGTACATCCTCGCCCTGCCGTTCTTCGGCATCGCCTCCGAGGTCATCCCG
>JAKALQ010000049.1 GCA_021824095.1 Actinomycetes bacterium | reverse complement strand
CGATCTCGGCCGCAGACATCGAACTGGCCCTTGATGCAGCCCACGCTGCGCGCGCCGCATGGGGCCGGACGAGTGTCACCGAGCGTGCCAACATGCTGCTGCGCATCGCCGACATCATGGAGGCCAACCTCGAGATGCTCGCCGTCGTCGAGACCTACGACAACGGCAAGCCGGTGCGCGAGACCCTCGCGGCGGACATGCCCCTCGCCATCGACCACTTCCGCTACTTCGCCGGCTGCATCCGCGCGCAGGAGGGCTCGCTCGCCGAGCTCGACGATGACACCGTCGCCTACCACTTCCACGAGCCCCTCGGCGTGGTCGGCCAGATCATCCCCTGGAACTTCCCGATCCTCATGGCCGCATGGAAGATGGCGCCGGCGCTCGCGGCCGGCAACTGCGTCGTGCTGAAGCCCGCCGAGCAGACGCCCTGGTCGATCCTCGTGCTCATGGAGCTCATCGCGGACGTGCTGCCCGCGGGTGTGCTCAACGTCGTGAACGGCTTCGGCATCGAGGCAGGCAAGCCGCTCGCCTCCAACAAGCGCATCGCGAAGATCGCCTTCACCGGCGAGACGACGACGGGCCGCCTCATCATGCAGTACGCGTCGGAGAACCTCATCCCCGTCACGCTGGAGCTCGGCGGCAAGAGCCCCAACATCTTCATGGCGGACGTCGTCGACCATGATGACGACTTCTTCGACAAGGCCATCGAGGGCTTCGTCCTGTTCGCGCTGAACCAGGGCGAGGTGTGCACCTGCCCGTCACGCGCCCTCATCCACGAGTCCATCTACGACCAGTTCATGGAGCGGGCGGTCGCACGCACGCGGGCCATCATCCAGGGCAACCCGCTCGACCCGGCCACGATGATCGGTGCGCAGGCGTCGAACGACCAGTTCGAGAAGATCATGAGCTACATCGACATCGGCAAGAACGAGGGCGCCGAGATCGTGTGCGGTGGCTCCCCGGGCTCCGTGCCCGGCCTCGAGGGAGGCTTCTACGTCGAGCCGACGATCTTCAAGGGCCACAACAAGATGCGCATCTTCCAGGAGGAGATCTTCGGCCCCGTCGTCTCGGTCACGACGTTCAAGGATGAGGCCGATGCGCTCGCCATCGCGAACGACACCCTGTACGGGCTCGGCGCCGGCGTGTGGACCCGCAGCATGCACTCGGCCTACCGGCTCGGCCGCGGCATCCAGGCCGGACGCGTGTGGACGAACTGCTACCACGCCTACCCCGCACACGCGGCCTTCGGTGGCTACAAGCAGTCCGGCATCGGGCGTGAGACCCACAAGATGATGCTCGACCACTACCAGCAGACGAAGAACCTGCTCGTGTCGTACAGCCCGAAGAAGCTCGGCTTCTTCTGATCCACCCGGTGTGGTGGGCCCATCCCCGGGCCCACCACACCCGTGAGGAGGTCCTGTGGTCGATCGCGTCACCATCACGCCGGAGGCGGAGGCCATGCTGCGGCGCCTGCAGGGCAAGCATGGGCCGCTCATGTTCCACCAGTCGGGCGGCTGCTGCGACGGCTCGGCACCCATGTGCTACCCGCGCAACGAGTTCAAGCTGGGCGACGTCGACGTCTTCCTCGGGTGGATCGGCGGCGTCGGCGTTGAGACGCCCTTCTACATGTCGAGCAGCCAGTTCGCGTACTGGCAGCACACCCACCTCACCGTCGACGTCGTCCCCGGCCGTGGCAGCGGGTTCTCCGTCGAGGCGCCCGAGGGCGTGCGCTTCCTCATCCGCTCCCGCCTGTTCACCGATGACGAGTACCTCGCCCTCCGCGAGGCGCCGGTGCCGTTCGGGTGCCAGCACTGACCCGTCGTACCCTGTGCCCATGGACAAGCGCGTGCGTCGCACTGAGGTGCCTGACGACCTGCCGCGCTCGCCCACCGGCCGCATCCCGCAATGGGTCATCGACGAGGCGCTGGGCCGCGAGACCGACCCGCAGCCATGGCGCGCTGCCCCCGAGGGCCCGGTCCGTCGTCGCCGGCGGCTGGGCTGGTGGATCACCGCCTCGATCGCGGTCGTCCTCATCGTCGGGCTCGTTGCCCTGCAGGTGCGCTGACCGCAGTACCCGCCCGCTCGTGAGTTCGCGGAGGGCGCCGTCCTCCGTTACCCTTCCCCCTGCACCTTCGGGTGCGGGGAGGCGTCGCCTAGTCAGGTCTATGGCGCCGCACTGCTAATGCGGTTTGGGGCAAAAACCCCATCGAGGGTTCAAATCCCTCCGCCTCCGCCACGGTGACGTCACGAGCTGGTTGGCTGTCGTCCGGCCCGGTCATCCTGCGTGCACGACACGCCATTCCCACCGATCCGCCACGTTCCGCGTGCACTGCACGTGGATTCGACGTCCGATGCCAGCCCGTCCGTCAGGACGGCATCTCGCCGGGCGTCTCGGTGTCGAGGTACTCCATGCGGATGCGCTCCACCTCGTCGCCGTCGGCCGCCAGCGCCGTCACGCAGGACTCGTCGAGTTTGCCGAGCCGCACCATGCTCCGAAGTTCGTCGAAGGCGTCGGGCACCGACCACGCCTGCTTGTACGGGCGCACGCTCGTGAGGGCGTCGAAGATGTCGGCCACGGCGACGATGCGGGACTCGAGCGGGATCTCCTCGCCCCGCAGCCCCCGCGGGTAGCCGCTGCCGTCGAGCATCTCGTGGTGGAACTCGACGACGTTCTGCATGACCGAGTGGTCCGAGATGTGCTCCATGTGCAGGTCTGTCGCGAGGTGGTCGACCATCTCGCGGCCGCGGACGGGGTGAGTCTGCATGATGGCCCACTCCTCGGCGTCGAGCTTCGCGGGCTTCAGCAGGATGCGGTCGGGGATGCCGATCTTGCCGATGTCATGCAGTGGCGCGTAGAGGAACACCTGCTCCACGAACTCGTCACTGAGGCCGTGCGAGGGGGCGATGCCACGCGCGACGATGCGCGCGTAGCGGCTCATGCGCTCCAGGTGCTCGCCCGTCTCCATGTCGCGCAACTTCGTGAGGTCGCGGGCGAAGAGCACAGTGCCGACGATGGAGCGCACGGCCAACTGCTCGTTCGCGATGGCCATGGCGATGACATTGGCATGCAGGAGCAGTTCCCGCACCACCTGCGGCGTGAAGGTGCCGGTGCGCAGGGAGTCGAAGAAGAGGATCCCGATGAAGTCGCCCTGGTGCATGAGCGGGACGGTGAGCGACGACTGGTAGCCCTGATCAAGGATGTACTTCGAGTGGGGCGTATTCGCGTGCAGTGACTGCTGGATGCCGTCGATGAGGCGCACCTCGCCGGTTGCGGCAAGGGCGCTGAGCGAGGCGCTGTCGCTTAGCTTGTACTGGTAGGCCTGCAGCGCGACGCCCGAGCGCGTGGAGTTGATGAAGGTCTTCAGCAGGTCGTCGTTGCGGTCGTAGAGCGCACAGGCGACACGGTCGACCTCTGGGCTCACGGCGAGCATGCGCTCGTGCAGATCGCGCAGGCGCTCGGTGAGGTTCGCGAACGTGCGCGCAGTGATGCCCTGTGTCATGCCCAACCCCAACCCTTGCGCGGATGCTAGGGGCGATGGTCCCGGCACGACAACGATTCGGGCTGTGGGCGCCTGCCTCCTGCGCGCACGCTGTGCCCGGGCGTCAGCCGACGACGGCGATGCCCTTGGCAACGTGGACGCGGATCTTGCGCAGCGGCGCCTGGGCCGGGCCGCGCACGACGTCCCCGTTCTTGGGGTTGTACTCCGAGCCGTGAGCCGGGCAAACCCACACGGGGCCACTCGTGTCGACCGGCACGCCCATGTGGGTGCAGGCGAGGTTGTAGGCCACGTACTTGCGGGCGCCCTCGCGGACGAGCGCGGCATTGAGCGTGGGAATGCGGACGACCGCACCCACGCGCTTCAGGGCGGAGAGGCGCACGCCGACCTTGCCGTCCTTGCGCACCTTGATGGCACTCGCGGCCTCAGCCGGCGAGAGGGGCAGCAGGGTGGTGGTGCCGAGTGCGGCGATGGCACACAGGCCGGCGAGGACGTTGCGGCGTGAGGTGGTGTTCTCCATGACAGGAGTCTCCCATCCCCATGGGTCCTTCGACCTGCCGGGTGGTTCGGGCGGAGTGAACGCCATGTGAGCACCGGGCCCGGGGTTCGCCTGCGTCGGGGCGTCCGGCGGGCAGGGGCCTGGTCGGCAGGGGTCCGGACATGCGTGAGGGCCGGCAGATGCCGGCCCTCACGACGTGATCGACGTCAGTTGCAGGTGCACAGCTGGTCGGACGGGATACCCGCGAGCGCCTGCTCGATGTGGGCACCGCAACCGGTCCACGTGTACTTCCGGCAGACGGGGCAGATTGCGCGGCTGCACATAAGTGGTGTCTCCTTCGTCGTGAGGTGTGGTGGAAGCATACCCCGGGGGGTATACGGAACGCAAATCTGGGTGTGGGCCGCCGGAGTATCGCGCCGCTGCCATGGCCCGGCAGGGGTTCTGCCGCTGCGTGGCCACCGGTGCGGTGGCGCCGGTCGCCGGGGCGGCGGGGAGGCGCCTGCCGGCTCCAGAGTGGCGCCCCATGTGCGTGCGGAGCGGCCGCCGGGTGTGCGCTGCACTGCCGTCCGCGATTAGGCACGGGGCGCGACCCGTTGTACCCTTCACCCCGCACCACAAGCGCCCGTAGCTCAACGGATAGAGCATCTGACTACGGATCAGAAGGTTGCACGTTCGAGTCGTGCCGGGCGCGCGTTGTGAAGTCCCGGGACATCGTTCATGGATGTCCCGGGACTTCGTCGTTCTCGCGGCCAGCCTTGTCATGTGTCGGGCCCCTGCGCACGTCGTCGTGGCGTGCACTGCACGCAGAAGGCACGGTCGTGTACGTCCGGCCGTGCACTGCACGCAGAAACAACGTCGGTAACGGCCATCACCCTGAGCGCGTCGCGGCAGCGTGATGTGGCGTGCAGTGGACTGGAGCGCGTCGTGGCGTGCACTGCACGCAGAAGGCACGGTCGTATACGTCCGGCCGTGCACTGCACGCAAAAACAACGTTGGCAACGGCCCTCACCGCTGCCAGGCCAGGCCCGCCTCCGAGAGGAGTGCGTCGAGCGCCGCCAACGCCTTGGGCCCCACGCCATGCAGTGCCGCAACGTCACTGCGACGCCAGGTGGCGAGCCGTCGTCGCGTATCGATGCCCGCTTCCGCGAGTGCCCGTCTCGCGGGAGCGCCGGGGACGCCCAACTCCTCCCACGTCGCTCTCACAGGCGTGAGACGTGCCCGTGCAGGCGCGTGCCGTGCCCTCGCCGGAGCGGTCCGGGCCTCCGGGATGGCGGCGATGCGGGCCCGGATGAGCGCACGCAGCAGGGTCTTCGGCATGGGCGCGTCCGTCGGGAGGTGGATGGCGCCCTTCGTCGTGCCGTACCGGGCGGCGATCTCCGGCAAGCCCGCAATGACGGATCCGCTGTACGGGTACACCCCGACATGCCGTGCATTGGCGAGCAGCCCGATCACCGCGACGCCGTCGTGCAGGAAGGTGGGCATGCCGTACTTCATGGCCTCCGAAGCCTGCGGGAGGATCGCCAGGATGCGTGCTCGCATCTCCAGCATCGTCTCCCGCTGCGGCGACGGCGCATTGGCATACGCCGCGGCCACGGAATCGGGGAGTGCGTCGGTCACGATGTGACGGTAGCCGAGGGGATGGCGCTGCGCAGCCAGCGATCGGCGCCGACACACGACACTGGGCCCGAGCAGCCACCACGGCACGGGACGACCCCCTCTTCGGCTTCGCCCCTTCACAGTCCTTCAGCCCCGGCCCAGAGGAGTGGTGGCATAGTGATGTGCAGCCCGAGAAGGATCGGAGCAAGCATGAGCCGCGGTGTCACAGTGCGACATGCGGTCAGTCTGGTCTGCAGCGCGATGCTGCTCGTCGGTGCTCCCACACCCGCGCGTGCCGCGAGCGCATTGGTCACCGTGCGTCTGGTGTTCGACTCCTGCGCGGGCTGTCGGGTCACCGCGATGCACGGCATCCTCGGTGCAGACAATCGCATCATCGACGATCGCACATGGACGGTCACAGTGCGCTCCGGAGTGGCCAGTTTCCGGGTGCCCACCAAGGCAACCGTCGGCATGGCATTCACCGTCGCTGACGGTCGGTATGGCGCGTGGCAGGGAGGGAACGCCATGCCCGTGATCGGGCTCGCCTACGAGGGATCTGCTCGCGGCTCCAAACTGGGCACGTCTGTCGTGCGCAAGCGTGGCCAACGTGCCAACTGGTGCTGGGCGGGCACCACCACGTCTGCGACCATCGTGGTGCACAGCCTGCGCACCACCGAGAAGACCACCATGGCCTACGAGAACCCGCGGCAGGTGAGCTTCTGGGCGTACCCAACCGTCGCCACCTGGCACAACGCAACGAATTGGCATGGGGGCATGGGCACCCAGGACCGACCTTGGTGCCGGTAGTGCTGGCGGGTGTACATCCCCAGTGCGCTCGGAGTGGACGTTCGCCGGTCTCGTCGGCTGGCCCGCGGGGCACTGTCGGCGCGCGTCAGTCCATCGACCCCGACTCGAGCGAGGTCACGAACGCGTCGAGCTCGGTCGGCTCGATGCGCGAGGTCTCGCCGTCGGACGGGAACGCGCCACGGGCGACGTCGTCGCGGAATGCGGTGAGGGCGCGGACGCGCGTCTCGTCGATCTGGCGATGCAGCGCTGCGAGATCGGCATATGCGCGGGCGTGGCGCGGGATCCGCTCACTCTCGCCGCAGATGTCGCTGGTGAAGAGGAACTGCACGTCCGCGTGCGGCCCAGAACCGAGCGAGATGGTGGCGAGCCCGGTGCGCGCGTTGATCTCGCGCATGACCTGAGCGGGGATGAGCTCGCATTCGACCGCGAAGGCGCCTGCCTCCTCCAGCTCTTGGAATCTGCGCCAAAGCGTCTGCGCTTCGGACGCCGTGCGACCGACGGCACGCACGCCACCGAAGAGGGTGGACTTCTTCGGGACAAAACCGAGATGACCCATGACCGGGATGTCCTCATGCGCGAGGCGTCGCACGCCGTCGAGTCCACGTGCCGTGATGACGGCATCCGCGCCCGCGCCCAGTGCGGCGAGCGCATCTCGCAGCAGGTCATCGGTCGTCACGGCACCGGCGAAGTCGATCGCCGCAGTGACGAAGATGCGCTGTGATCCCGCGCGGACGGCAGGCACGGCTGCGGCCATGCACACGACCATCTCGATGCCGGCCGCCTCGGCTGCTGCCGCCTCCGCGGATGTCGACGCCGTCACCTGCGCCAGTCGCCTGCCCTGTGACTTCAGGGCGACGATGTCGGCCACGGTAACCGTGCGGACGGCTTCGCGGCCGTTGTAGTCGAGGATGCGCGGCATGGGCCCTCCCGGTCGAGATCGGATCGCCCACACTACAGGCGCAGGTGTGTCGTTCGTTCGGTGTTGCGCGCTGGGGCCTGCGTCGCGTGCACTGCACGCCAGATCAGCGAACCTGACGCTGCGGCCGTGCACTGCACGGGGAATCGACGTTCGTGACCAAGGGGGGACGCCTGTTCCGCGGCCAGAGCGCCGGCGTCGGCCGTTCGGGCCTTGGCACGTGCTCCCACCGGGAGGGCACACCCCTACTGGGACGGCGCCGGCCCGCTGCTGCCCCGTTGCACCAGGTCCCCGGCGAACAGGCGGGGCCCCTCCGGCGGTTCCTGGCCGTCGAGACTCGCGATGAGCAACTGCGCCGCCATGCGGCCCATGCTGCCGGCAGGTGGGGTCACCGTGGTGAGCGCAGGCACCGTTGTATCTGCCAGCGCGCTCGGCATGCCCCCGGGATCGGTCGTGCTTGCGAGTGCTCGCGTCGAGGCCGGGCGCCTGCCCGGCAACGCCACCGCCTGGCTGTACGGCAACGCGAACGGTGGGCTCTGAGGCCGTCAACTGAGGGCTCGTGCGCCGTCCCTGTGCGCACGGCAGGATGACGCCATGGAGCAGCGCTTCACCGAACGGGCCAGGCCCTGGTCGGTTGAGGACGCGGCCGCCGTCGCCTCCGACGCCTTCGGCGTGATGGGCCGGGCCACGCTGCTCACGGGTGAGCGGGACGAGAACTTCCGCATCGACGCCACCGATGCGGCATACGTGCTCAAGGTGACCCACCCGGCTGAGCCCATGGCCGTCACGCGCTACCAGACGGCGGCGCACGAGCACGCCGGAGCGCAGGGGGCACCCGTCCCGCACCTCCACACCACCCGCGACGGCAGCACGGTCACCATCGTCGACCTCGGTGACGGCCCGCGCGCCGTGCGCCTCATGGGGCACGTGCCCGGCATGCCCATGGCCACGGCCCCGCGTACGCGGGCACAGCGCCACGCCCTCGGAGCGGTCCTCGCGCAGGTCGACGCTGCCTTCGCCAGCTTCACTGACGCGCCACCCGACCTCGACCTGCTGTGGAACTCCGAACGCGTCGACGGCCTCACCCACCTCCTCGGGCACATCGAGGATGCCGACCGACGCGAGCTCGCCCGCACGACCCTCGACCACCTCATCGACGAGACCCTGCCACGGCTCGCACACCTGCGTCGCCAGCTCATCCACAACGATGCCAACCCGTCGAACGTGATCATCGACGCCGCCGATCACGATCGAGTGCGCGCGATCCTCGACCTCGGCGATGTCGTGATCGCCTCGCTGGTGCAGGACGTCTCCGTGGCGGCGGCCTACCTCGTCACCGCGGACGGCCACCCCATGGACGGCCCCGCCGACCTGGTCGCCGGTTTCCATGCCGTACTGCCCCTCACCGATGATGAGCTGGCCCTCGTGCCCGACCTCATGCGCGCACGCATGCTCACCACAGTGCTCATCACGGAGTGGCGGGCGCGGGTGTTCCCAGAGAACCGCGACTACATCATGCGCAACAATCCCAATGCCTGGGCCGGCCTCCGTCGCCTGCAGCACTGCAGCGCGGACGAGGCGCTCACCGTGCTCCGGCAGCGACTCGAGGAGGATGCATGAGCAAGGACCGGGCCATGCTCAACGCCTTCGACCCCGCGAGCGCCGACGGCCTCGACGACCGCACCCGCGCCCTCATCGCGCGACGTGAGCGTCTCCTCGCCCCGAGTTATCGCCTGTTCTATGAACGCCCATTGCACGTGGTGCGCGGGGAGGGGGTCTGGCTCTTCGACGTCGACGGACGCCGCTACCTCGACGCGTACAACAACGTGGTGTCCGTCGGCCATGCCCACCCTGCCGTGGTGCGCGCCATCGCTGACCAGGCGGCCGTGCTCAACACGCACACCCGCTACCTGCACGAGTCGGTGCTCGACACGGCGGAGGCCCTGCTCGCCACCATGCCGGACACCCCGCGGCAGATGCTCTTCACCTGCACGGGCAGTGAGGCCAACGACGCTGCCCTCCGCATCGCCCGGGCGGCCACCGGCGGCACCGGCGTCATCGTGACGCAACTGGCGTACCACGGCGTTACCGCCGCGGTGTCGGAGATCTCACCATCGCTCGCGCCCACCGCGCCACGACCACCGCACGTGCGCGTAGTGCCCGCACCCGACACCTTCCGCATCGCTGATGTTGCCACCGCCCTCGCAGCCGACGTGGGGTCCGCCATCGCGGACCTGCTCGCCCACGGCATCCGACCAGCCGCGCTCATCGTCGACACCCTGTTCACGAGCGACGGCGTGTTCAGCGATCCGGCTGGCTTCCTGGCGCCGGCCGTCGATGCCATCCACGCCGCGGGTGGCCTCTTCATCGCCGACGAGGTGCAGGCCGGCATGGGACGCAGCGGCTCGACCATGTGGGGCTTCCAGCGCCATGGCGTGGTGCCCGATCTCGTCACCATGGGCAAGCCACTCGGCAACGGGCACCCGGTGGCCGCGGTGGCCGGACGCCCCGAGGTGCTGCTGCCCTTCGGGGCCGAGGCTCGCTACTTCAACACCTTCGGCGGCAACCCCGTCGCGATGGCCGCCGCACTGGCAACGCTGCGCGTCATGCAGGATGAGGGCCTGCAGGCGAACGCGGCCGCTGTCGGCGCACACCTGCGCGCGGGCTTCCGCCAGCTCGCCGCCGCGCACCCGGTCATCGCGGACGTCCGCGGGGACGGACTGTTCCTCGGGGTCGAACTTGACGACGGTACCCCGCGCCGCGACCTCACCGCGGCCGTGGTGAACGGCATGCGGGAACGCGGTGTGCTCATCAGCGCCACGGGCGTGCACGGCAATGTGCTCAAATTGCGGCCCCCACTCGTGCTCACGCGGGAGCAGGCCAACCTGCTGCTGTCGGTTGCCGACGAGGCCCTCACGGCTGTGGGCGCCTGACGCGGCGCATTGCCACGACGACGTCGCGCTCGCCCGTCACTCCGCGGCGTCGAAGATCCGCAGCAGCTCGCCCACGGGCCGGCTGTCCTCGGCGGGGTGGCGGAAGCGCTGCGTCGGGTGCACCACGTACGCATTGCGTCGACCCACGCGCTCCTTTGTCACGTACCCGTCCCGCTCAAGGTCGCCAAGGATGCCGACGACGGCTCGCTCGGTGATGCCGACGGCTGCCGCGATGTCCCGCACGCGGGCCTCGGGGTTGCGGTGGAGGTGCACAAGGACGTGCCCGTGGTTGGTGAGGAAGGTCCAGTCACGCTGCTGTCGAGTCGGGGTGGTGGACACCAGCACATTCTATGCGAGCAGTCCTAGACAGGTAATTTATTACCTGTAGTGCAATGCATGTATTGTGTTGCCATGCGACGCCTCCTGCCCCTGCTCCCGCCCCTCCTCGTGCCCCTCGCCCTCCGGCGCAGCCTGGGGGACGGCCTGCCCGTCGGCTGGCGGGTTGACGGCCTTGCGGCGGCACTGCTCATGCTCACCATGGGTCTTGCCGCCGTCGTCGCCGTGTACGCGCGTCGCAACCTTGGTGGCCAGCGCGGACGGCGACGCTTCACGGCGCTGCTCGGCCTCACTGTCGTCGGCCTCACCCTGCTCGCGGCGGGCACCACCCTGCTGTCGATCGCCCTTGGCTGGACGCTCAGCGGGCATGCTGCAGCCGAGCTCGTCGCCCATGCCGACCGCCCGGCGGCACGGCGGGCCGCGCGCCGCATGCATCGCGCCATGCTCGCGTCGGACGTGCCGCTCTGGGCGGCCGTGGCGTGGGCCGCCGTCGCCGGCCTGCCCACCCAGGTCGGCAGCGCCCCGGTGGCTGGCACTGCGGTGGCTGGCACTGCGGTGGTCGCCGCGCTCCTCGCCCTCGCCGGCATCCCGCGCGCCGCGCTGCCGCCGGCCCACCGCTGGCTGCCGGAGACCGCCGAGGCCCCCTCACCCGTCTCCGCTCTGCTCCACGCCGGCATCGTGAACGGAGGTGGCATCGTCGTGCTGCGGCTGTGGCCGTGGTTCTCGGCCGACGTGCCCGCCCGCCTCATCCTCGCCGTCGCCGGTGGCGTCGCCATCGCCATCGGCACCTGGTCGGCGATCGTGCGTCGGGACGTGAAGGGCACCCTCGCGAGCTCGACCTCCGCGCAGATGGGTTACCTCGCCCTCGAGTGCGGTGCCGGACTCCCGGCGGCGGCGCTGCTGCACCTGCTCGGGCACGGCTGCTACAAGGCCTGGTCCTTCCTGCGGGCGGGAGGTGCCATCACCCGCACCCGTGCGCACGGCGTGCATGCACCGGCCCTGCACCGCCCGCGCTGGGCCCACCTCGGTCCCGGGATCGTGCCCGTCCTGCCCGTGCTCGCCGTCGGCTGGCACCCCGCCTGGCCGACGGTGACCCTGCTCCTCGCCACCCTGCTCGTCGGCCTCGCCGCGATCCCCTCGACGGCCCCGGCCACCACCGCCCTCGTCGCCGGCACTGCCGTCGCCACCCTGCTGCCGTTGCAGGCGGCCATGGAAGGCGCGTTCACGGCGACGCCCTGGTGGGCCGGCCTCACCATCGGAGCCGCCGCGCTGGCGACCACGGTGATCGGCGCCGCACGGTTGGCGCGCGCCCCCGAGGGCCGACTCGCCACGGCGCTGCGTGCGCGCATCACCGCCCCCGGGGTGCGTGCCGTGCCCAGGCTGCCGCTGCCCCCGCTCGGCGACCCGATGACGGCCGAGTCGCTCGTCGTCCTTGCCTCCACGGCGGTCGCCCCCGCGTGGCCCCTCCGAGCAGCGGTTGCCGCCAACCCGCTGCACGGGCTTGAGGCCATGCCGTTCGAGGTGGCGCGCGCCTTCGCCGGCGACGCCCTCGGCGTCCGCCCCCACCCGCCGCTTGCCACCTACCTTTCGATGCTCGACCGTGGCGCCGTCACGCGCGCGGACCTCGCCGCAGTGCTCGGGGACGACGACCTCGTCGACGGGCTCCTCGCACGGGCGGCGCAGGTCGAGCCCCAGTTCGAGCCGCTGTCGTCAACGCGGCCCGTGGCGATCTCCGCGGACGCCCTCGAGCACGCCGCCATGTGGTGCCAGGCCGCGTGGTCGGAGGCCAGCACCCCCGGCGACCCGTGGGCCATGTGGCGTCGCTCCCTCGGGGCCACTCCCGAGGACCCGGCAGCCGCGCTGGCGGG
>JAKALQ010000048.1 GCA_021824095.1 Actinomycetes bacterium | reverse complement strand
CGATCTCGATGCGTCGCCGGCCTCGACCGTGCGCAGCACGTCGAGCAGGGTGCCGCCGTCGTACCAGGGCGCCGCATTGGAGCCCACTGTCACGTAATCGCCGCGCAGCGCGGAGACGGGCAGCGTGACGAGCCGCTCGATGCCCACCTTGGCTGCCGAGTCGGCCACCTTGGCGACGAGGTCGTCATAGATGGCCCGGGAGAAGTCGACCGCGTCCATCTTGTTCACGGCCACGACGACCGTGCGCACGCCCATGAGCGCGCAGATGGAGAGGTGGCGGAAGGTCTGCGTGCGCACGCCGCGGGCCGCGTCGACCAGCAGGATGCCGACATCGGCCGTGGACGCCGCCACCGCCATGTTGCGGGTGTACTGCTCGTGGCCGGGCGCGTCGGCAATGATGGCGCGCACCCCGTTCTGCAGGTCGAGGTGCCGGTAGGCGACGTCGATGGTGATGCCCTGTTCACGCTCGGCCTCGAGGCCGTCGGTGAGCAGGGAGAAGTCGACCTCACCCGCGGGGATGAGCGAGCCGGAGCGACGGGTCCAGCGGGCGGACTCGAGGACGTCCTCCGGGACGGACAGGGTCTCGGCGAGTAGGCGCCCGATGAGGGTGCTCTTGCCGTCGTCGACCGAGCCACAGGTGACGATGCGCAGCAGGGAGGACATCAGAAGTAGCCCTCCATCTTCTTGGCCTCCATCGAGGCCTCCTTCTCACCGTCGATGAGGCGTCCAGCGCGCTCGGAGAGGCGGGTGGTGACAAGCTCGTCGATGAGGTCATCGACGCTCGCGGCCGGGCTCTCGACCGCAGCGCACAGCGGATAGCAGCCGAGGGAGCGGAAGCGGATGACCCGCATGGTCGGCACCTCGCCCTCGTGCAGGGGGTAGCGGTCGTCGTCGATCATGATGAGCGAGCCATTGCGCTCGACGACCGGCCGGGGTGCGGCGAAGTAGAGCGGGACCACCGGGATGCCCTCGCGGCGCGTGTACTCCCACACGTCGAGCTCGGTCCAGTTCGACAGCGGGAACACCCGCATCGTCTGGCCCTCGGTGAGGCGCGTGTTGTAGGTGTGCCACATCTCGGGTCGCTGCGAGCGCGGTTCCCAGCGGTGGCCGGGCAGGCGCAGGGAGAAGATGCGCTCCTTGGCTCGGCTGCGCTCCTCATCGCGGCGGGAGCCGCCGAGGGCAGCGTCGAAGCCGTAGGTGTCGAGCGCCTGGCGCAGCGCCACCGTCTTCATGATGCGCGTGTACTCCTGCGCACCATAGGTGAAGGGGGTGACCCCCTCCTCGACGCCCTCACGGTTGGTGTGCACGATGAGATCGACGCCGTACACCTTCGCGATGTCGTCACGAAAGCGGATCATGTCCCGGAACTTCCACGTGGTGTCGATGTGGAGCAGCGGGAACGGGATGGGGGCGGGGGCGAAGGCCTTCTGCGCGAGGTGGAGCATGACGCCCGAGTCCTTGCCGATGCTGTAGAGCATCACCGGCTTGTCGAACGCGGCCGCTGTCTCGCGAATGATCTCGATGGCCTCCGCCTCCAGCGCATCGAGCACATGCTGGCGGGACATGCCGGCGACCATACCAGCGACGACCCGCAGGGCAAGGAACCCATCAGCGGCGGGTTCGGCGCATGCAAGGGATTCGCAGGCGTTTCACAGGATTGCCGGCTCGACACCCAGCCAGCGTCGCGCGATGACGGCTCTGCGATCGAGGTAGTCGGCCGAGGTGCCGGGCAGCACGTGCTCGACCGCCGTGCCGCCCCCGAGGTCGACCTGGCGGAGGTCATGGGTGAGCACGGCGCCGGGCAGCCGGGGTCGACGGTCACGCAGCGCCAGCACCCACTCGGCGAGCAGCCGCAGGCGCAGCCGCGCCAGGGGGAAGGCGTCGAAGCGCGAGCGGGGCGTGATGGTGGCGAGCACGGCCGCCGCCTCGGCGGCGCCGTCGGTCCAGGTACCGGCAACCTCACGGGCGGCCAGCGCCATGGCCGCCCGAGCCAGTTCATCGTCGAGGAGGCGCTCCACGGTGCGTCCGATGGTGTCGGCCGATTCGGCCACCACGCCGATGCCACGTTGGTCCATGGCGAGGGCGCGGGCACGCTGGTCGTCGGTGACGCTCTCCGCGGGCACGAGCACGGTGGGCACCGCGCAGGCGGTGAACTCGTGTGCCGCGTTGTACCCGACCGAGGTGACCGCCAGGTCGATCGCGGCGAGGTAGGGATGGAGCGGGAAGAGGCCGGCGACGGTGTGCACCCGCGCGTCCCCCGCCGTCTCGCGCGCCAGCGCATCGCGGGTGGAGACCACCTGCACGTCCTCACGCTCAGCGATACGCCGCATCACAGCGTCAAGCCCCGGCACCGCACTGCTGCCAACATTGAACAGCACGGTGGGCCGATCGGGGTCGATGCCGAGCACCCGGGCGGCGGCTGCCCGATCGAGCATCGCCGCCGCACGCGCACGGGTGATGACGCCGACGGCCTGCGCGTCGCCCCTCCCACGCGTGGCGCCGGTGTCCATCGGCATGCCCAGGTCGGCCGGCTCCAGGATCGCGTCGAAGAGGTCGCTGTAGGCCAGCGGTGCGGTGGATGCGTCAGCCCGCCACACCCCGCGCCGCACCCACACCGAGGCCGCCGCCAGCTGCCGCATGGCAGCGAGGAGGCCCGGGTAGGGCACCACGCCGTCGAAGGCGATGACGTCCGCATCGACCTCCTCGGCGAGGGCGACGATGCGCTCACGCAGGTAGCCGCGATGCCAGGCGCGCTTCGTGATCCACGGCATCGCGTAACTGGGGCAGTACTCGATGGGGGCACCGTCGCGTGCGGCCACGGTGGCGGCCTGCGACAGCGTGAGGATGGTGCAGCGCACGTCGCTCGGCAGTGCCGCCGCGATGGCGAGTTGGCGCACCAGGTGGCCCATGCCGGTGCCATTGCTCGTGACGAGCAGCACCGACCGCCGCTCAGTCATCCAGCCCGCCGTCCGGGCCGGCGGCCGCACGGGCTGCGGCCACGCCCTGGTCGAGGAAGGCCCGCGCGACGTGGGCGAAGACGCCCGACACGTGCTCGGGACGCATGCGGTGCGCCATGTGCTGCGCCTCCGCGGCGGCCGCCGGGAGCCAGGCGCGGTCGAGCAGCAGGTGCTCCAGCTCCGCAGCCGACCCGTAGAGCCGGCCGGCGCCACCCGCGAGCAGGTGCGTGGATCCGGCTGTGGGTGAGGCGATGACGGGTCGGCCCATGCTGAGCGCGAGTACGAGGGCGCCGGAGTTGAGCGAGGCCTTGTAGGGGATGATCGCGTTGTCGGCGGCCAGGAAGAGCGGCCAGATGTCCTCGGGCAGGATCTTCACGGGCATCGCATGGATGGCCGGGTGCGCGGTGGCGAGTTCGAGCAGTTCACGCGTGCCCGCATCGTCGCCGGCATCGCCCGCGATGAGCAGGTTGACGCGACGCGGATGGCGTCGGGCGATGTCATCGAACATGTGGGCGAGTTCGAGCAGGCCCTTGTAGGGCTTGATGCCGCCGAAGACGAGCGACACCGGCTCCTCCGGCGCGATGCCCAGGTGCGCGCGCGCCCCCGCTCGCGAGTAGCGGCGCGAGTAGTAGCCCTGGTAGCCCGGATGCTCCACGCGCACGACCTTCTCGGCCGGGATGCGGAAGTAGGGCGCGGCCGCCGACACCGAGTCGGGGTTCATCACATGGATCATCTCGGCCCGCTCGCAGATGAGCTCACGCAGGCGCACCTCGAGGTCCTCGAACACCGACTCATGCGGCAGCACGTTGTGCATCGTCCAAACGATGCGCACCCCCTGCTGCTGCATGGTGTCGAGCTGGCGCGTGAAGTGATCGATGCGCTGCTGCGCATGCGCGTGGGAGTCGGCATAGGCAAGCACCCGATTGAGCCAGTGCAGGTGCCATACGCGCCCGGGCACGTGGCGCACCGAGCGCAGTGCCGCCACCGCCTCGTCGTACTGCTGTGCCCCGACGGCCGCGATGTCGACGTCGGGCATGCCCATCATGAGCAGCTGCTGGTACGGGTTGCCGACGAAGTGCGGTGCATAGACCCACACCCCGGCATCGCGGCGCGGGTGCGCACTCACACCCTGCTGTATGGCCCACCGACGCTCGGTGCTGCGCTTGTGCGGCAGGCGGTCATCGAACAGCATCGTGCGCCCTCTCCGCGAAGCGACGCTCCGCCTGCTCGTAGGCCGCGACGAAGTTGCGGCCGTTGGCGGCCCAGGTGCGCTCGCGGCGCACCCAGCCCGCGGCATTGCGAACGTACGCGGCCGTGGTCTCGGTCTCGGTGAAGCACTCGGCCGCGACGCGAGCCAGATCAGCGGCGTCCTCGGCACGGTAGGTGCGCCCACGCGGCTCGTCGGGGTCGCGCACGATCTCGACGAGTGCCGGCAGGTCGGAGACGAGCAGCGGGATGTCCATCGCCATGGCCTCGAAGGGCTTCATGGGCGACACGAGGCGCCCTGCTCGTTCGTTGGTGCGCGGCACGACGAAGAGGTCAATCTGCGCGTAGTAGTGCGCCACCTGGTCGAACGGGATGGAGCCGGTGAACACCACATGCTCGGCCACACCGAGCTTGCGTGCCAATGCCTCAAGCTCGGGGCGGCGTGCACCGTCGCCGACGAGCAGTGCCTTCGCCGGCACGCCCCGCTGTCGCAATAGCGGGATGGCGGCGATCATCGCCTCCTGGCCCTCGCGAGGATGCGAGAGGTTGCTCACGTAGCCGATGACCTTCGCACCGTCGAGGCCCAGGCGCGAGCGCAGTTCGGCGTCGCGGGCCATGGGCTCGAAGCGCTCGACGTCGACGGCGTTCGGGATGCCGGTGACCTTGTCAGCGGGCACACGGTGCTGCTCGACGATCTCATCGCGCATGGGCCCTGACAGCGTCACGACGTAGTCGGCGGCATGCATGCAGCGTCCCTCGGTGGCATGACGCTGGTGGAAGTAGGGGGCGGACTCCATGTAGCGCTTGTCGCTCGTCCAGGTGGTCTCGAAGAAGGAGCGCACCTCGTACATCCACGGGATGTCGTACCACTCGGCCACGGCACGGCCGACGAGCGCGGTCTCGAATCCGCGATGCCCTGAGCCGATGTGCAGCACCGTGGGCTGGAACTCGAGCACGAACTGCGCGAGCGCCGTGGCCGCGAGGTCGAGGTACTCGTTGACGGCCAGACCCGAGAGCTTCACGTTCGGTAGCAGGTGGTGGTAGGTGACGTCGTCGACGGTGACGCTGGCCGGTGCATCGGCGACATCGATGACGGCAGGGAAGCCCGGCATCGTGACGGCGACGATGGTGGTGCCGGTGCCCAGCACCGCGCGCAGCGTCTCGTGGCTGCGGGTGCAGAAGCCGTTGTGCAGGTAGGGCGCCGACTCCTTCGCCAGGTACAGGACGCGCCGCTCGGTCGGACGTGCGACGCCGGTGGGGCGCGGCAGGCCGACGGACGGGAGCCAGGCGGGGTGCACCTCGAGCACGCGTCCGCGCAGGCGCTCGGAGCGGGCGATGTCGGTGGGCTGGCGGGTGATGCGCGCCAGGCGATCGGCGAGGGCATAGGCGGCGTCGAAGTCGCCGACCTTGCCGTACGCGCTCACGAGCACCCGGGCACTGCGGGCGAGGGGGTACCGGTGCTGCACGTGCGGCAGCAGCACGCGGATGACGCCCTCCCAGTCCTCGCGTCCGACGGCGAGGCGGGCGATGGCGAGGCGGGGCATGCCCAGGATGACGCGCCCGCCGTTCACGAGGGTGCGGCGCACATCGGGCCAGGCCTGGCGCAGCATCCGCAGCCGCGGATCGGCCTTGAGTCGCTTCACGAGCGCAGCCCGTCGGCCAGCCACCGATGCCCTCCTCGAACGCGCGGTCACCGCGTGCGGCGCGGGCGGTCGGGCGCGCCGTGGGAACGGGGGCCGACCGCACCCCGTACCCTATGCGCCCGGGGGCCTCGAACGGCATCCGACGCGGGGCCCCGGAGATGGGTTGTGATGACGGAGAGCAACGGCCAGGCCGTATTCGACGAGAACGCCTGGGCCGCCAACCGGCCGCAGGAGCGACTGGTCTGGATCGACTGCGAGATGACGGGCCTCGACACCGAGCGCGACGTGCTCGTGGAGATCGCGGTGATCGTCACCGAGGCCGACCTCACCCCCCTCGACGAGGGCATCGACATCGTCATCCGCGCCACGCCCGAGCAGCTCGCGGCCATGGACCCCTTCGTCGTGAACATGCACACGGAGTCGGGCCTGCTGCCCCTCATCCCCGAGGGCCTCGATGTGCGGGAGGCCGAGGAGCGCGTGCTCGCCTACGTGCGCCAGCATGTGCCGGAGCCGCGCAAGGCGCCCCTCGCAGGCTCGTCCGTATACGTCGATCGCATGTACCTCGCCCGCCACATGCCGGCGCTCGACGCCCACCTGCACTACCGGCTCGTCGACGTCTCGACCGTGAAGGAGCTCACGCGGCGCTGGTACCCGCGCGTGTACTTCAACGCCCCGAAGAAGGTCGGCGGTCACCGGGCGCTCGGCGACATCCAGGACTCCATCCGCGAACTGCGCTACTACCGCTCCATGGTGTTCGCGTCGCAGCCCGGCCCCGACACCGCCACCGCGAAGGCGGCGAGCGAGACCTTCGGCGGCAAGTAGCCCGCCGGGTACCGGCCCCCGATCAGAGGCCGGCCCCGAAGTCCCGGCCGACGACGCGGCGGCTGGTGCCGTTGGCATCGAGGTGCGGGCTGATGCCCCCAAGGGCGAACGGCCATCCGGCCCCGATGATCATCGCGAGATCGATCTGCGAGACGTCGGCAACCACCTGCTCGTCGAGCATGATGGCGATCTCCTGGGCCAGTGCCTCCTCCACGGCCACCCGCGCATCGTCCGCCGTGCGTGACGACGTCTGACTGGCGAGTGCCGCGACCTCCGGCACGATGGCGCCGTCGCGGTCGAGGGTGCGCATGCCGAGGCCCACGACGCCCTCGAGGAAGCGCGACACCGGGAAGCGCTCGGGGTAGGCCTCGGCCATGGTGCGGTTGAGGTGCAGCGCCACCTGGCCACCGACGAGGTCGAGCAGCTGGAAGGCGTGCATCGGCAGTCCGAGGGCGTCGCTCGCATGCATGGCGGCGTCGAGCGTGAGGCCGTCATCGACGAGGCCGAACAACACCGAGAGCTGCCGCAGCAGCAGGCGGTTCACGACGAATCCACGCGTGTCGGCCGTGCGCACCGCCGTCTTGCGCAGCGACGCTGCGAAGGCGAAGGCAGAGGCCAGCGTGCGCTCGTCGGTGTGCTCGGCGGCGATGACCTCGACGAGCGGCATGCGCGCGACAGGGTTGAAGAAGTGCATGCCCACCACGCGCTCGGGGTGGCGCATGCCCTCACCCATCGCGGAGATCGACAGGCCGGAGGTGTTCGTGACGATGAGGCAGGCGTCGGACACGACGTCCTCGAGGCGACGGAAGACGTCCTGCTTCACGGCGAGCTCCTCGAACACCGCCTCGATGACGAAGTCGCACGCCGCGAGCGATCCGAGGTCGGCGCTCACCGTGATGAGCGAGGTGTACCGACGGGCCGTGGCCTCGTGCCAACGCCCACGCTGCACTTCGGCGGTGGCGAGGTCGGCGATGCGGCCACGGGTGGCCTCGGCACGCTCCTCACTCACCTCCACCATGGCGACCGGCAGCTTCGCCACAGAGGCGAAGAGCATGGCGATCTGGCTTGCCATGAGCCCACCGCCGACGACACCGATGCGGGTGATGGGTGCCGGTTCGACGCCCTCGGGCACGCCGATCGGCCGCTTGCCGCGGCGGGTGAGCAGGTTGAAGGCGTAGAGGCTGGCGCGCAGTTCGGGGGTGCCGAGGCAGGCGACGAGTGCGTCGTCCTCCGCCGCGAAGCCCTCGTCACGCGTGCGGGTGCGGGCTGCCTCGATGAGGTCGAGGGCCATGCCCGGTGCGGGGAAGGCGTTGTGCGTGCGGCCAGCGACAAAGGCACGGCCGCGGGCGATCGCCGGTGCCCACTCGGCATCGTCGACGGGTCGCCGGGCCACGGTGATGGCACCGGTGAGCACGTCATGGGCCCAGCGGATGCCATCGGCGACAAAGGTGGCGGATGGCAGGACGGCATCGACGACACCGAGTGCGAGTGCCTCGGGGACCTTGAGCATGCGGTTGTTGGACAAGGGGTTCTCGACGATGACCTGCACGGCACCGGCCGGGCCGATGAGGCGCGGGAGCAGGTAGGCGCCACCCCAACCCGGGATGAGCCCGAGGTGGGTCTCGGGGAGCCCGAAGGGGCCGCCGGCGCTGGAGGCCACGCGATAGGTGCAGTGCAGGGCCACCTCGAAGCCGCCACCGACGGCGATGCCGTTGAGCAGCGCGAAGGAGGGGATGGCCAGCTCGCCGATGCGTCGGAAGGTGTCGTGGCCCGTCTCGGCAACCTGCCGCGGGCTCATGCCGCTCGTCATGATGCCACCCGGGCCGAGGTCTGCGCCGGCACTGAACGAGTAGGGCTTGCTCGTGATGAGCAGCGCCTTGGCGTCCGAGCGCTCGACCTCGTCGAGGGCGGCGGCGAGGGATGCGAGCCCGCCGGGGCCGAAGGTGTTCGGGCGCTTGGGATCGGCGCCATTGTCGAAGGTGATGAGCGCGCCGCGGCCGAGGCCACCGGGGAACTCGAAGTAGCGCAGCCGCGCGTTGGTGACGACCTCGTTGCTCATCGCACGTTCTCCCAGATGATGCTCGCGCCCATGCCGAGCCCGACGCACATGGTGGTGAGCCCGTAGCGGGCGTCCGGGGTGCGACGGAAATGCTCGACCAGGTTGGCCATGAGGCGGATGCCGCTCGTGGCGAGCGGGTGCCCGACGGCGATGGCCCCGCCGTAGGGGTTCACGTGCACGGCGTCCTCGGCCAGGCCGAAGTGGTCGAGGAAGGCGAGCACCTGCACGGCGAAGGCCTCATTGATCTCAATGACGTCGAGGTCGCCGATGCCGAGGCCCGCCTTCATCAGGGCCTTCGTGGTGGCCGGGATGGGGCCGTAGCCCATGATCTCGGGCTCGACGCCCGCGAAGGCGTAGGCGACCATCCGCGCCCGCGGCGTGAGGCCGAGTTCGCGGGCCGTGGACTCGCGCATGAGGAGCGCCGCGGTGGCACCGTCGTTGATGCCCGAGGCGTTGCCGGCCGTCACCCGACCATTGGGACGGAAGGGCGTGCGCAGGGTGGCAAGCCCCTCCATCGTGGTGTCGGGGCGCGGCGGCTCGTCGCGGGAGATGAGCATCCAGGCCCCCTCGGGATCGCGCGCCGCGACCGGAATGAGCTGCGCGTCGAAGGCCCCACCGGCGTAGGCGGCCGCGGTGCGCTGTTGCGAGCGCACGGCGTACGCGTCGGCACGCTGCTTCGTGAGCTCGGGAAAGCGGTCATGCAGGTTCTCGGCCGTGACGCCCATGTTGAGCGCGTCAGGGGCGACGAGCCGCTCGACGAGGAAGCGCGGGTTCACGTCGAAGTTCGAGCCGATGGGATGCCGGCCCATGTGCTCGACGCCGCCGGCGATGCCGACGTCGATCATGCCCGTCGCGATCTCGGACGCGATCTGGGTGGTGGCCGTCATGGCGCCGGAGCACATGCGGTCGATGGCATAGCCCGGCACGGTGTTCGGCAGGCCGGAGAGCAGCCCGATGGAACGCCCAAGCGTCACCCCCTGGTCACCCGTCTGCGAGGTGGCGGCGATGCCGACGTCCTCGACGAGTGCGGGATCAATGGCCGTGCGCTCGAGCAGCGCCTTCACCACCGCGACCCCAAGGTCGTCGGCGCGGGTGTTGGCGTACACGCCCCCCGCCTTGCCGAAGGGGGTGCGGACCGCGTCGACGAGGACGACATCACGCAGCGTCATCACAACTCCTAGAAGGCCTCGATCGGCAGCGACATGATGTCGTCGTCGGTGTGCTCGCAAACGTATCGCTCGGCCGTGAGCAGGGGCAGCCGGTTGTGGGCGAACCATCGGGCAGCGGTCACCTTGCCGGTGTAGAAGGGGACGTCGCGTTCGCTGGCGCCGGCCGCCAGCGCGGCCGAGGCGATGGCGCCCTGCCGCAGCAGCAGCCAGCCGATGATGAGGTCGCCCATGGCCATGAGCAGCCGGGTGGTGTTGAGCCCCACCTTGTAGACCTGCTCGGGCTTGCCGCTGGCGGCTGCCTGGGCCCAGAAGCCCATGCTCGTCATCATGGCCTGCACATCCGCGAGGGCCTTGCCGAGCAGGCGTCGCTCATCGGCGAAGGCCGGATCGCCACGCTCGATGGTCTCGGTGATCTCACCGGCGAGGTGCCCTGCCGCGACGAAGCGGTCGCGCACCATCTTGCGGAAGAACAGGTCGAGCCCCTGGATGGCGGTGGTGCCCTCGTAGAGCGTGTCGATCTTGGCGTCGCGCAGGTACTGCTCGATGGGGTAGTCCTGCAGGTAGCCGGAACCACCGAGCACCTGCAGCGACTGGGCGAGCATCTCGTAGGAGCGCTCGGAGCCGACACCCTTCACGATCGGCAGCAGCAGGTCGTTCATCGCCTCTGCGAGCGAGGTGTCGGCGCCGGTGGCGTGGGCACGGGTGATCTCGTCCTGCCATCGTGCCGTGTAGTGCACGAGGGCGCGCAGGCCCTCGGCGTAGGCCTTCTGCAGCATGAGCTGGCGGCGCACGTCCGGGTGGTGGGTGATGGTAACGCGCGGCGCCGCCTTGTCGGTGGTCTGCGTGAGGTCGGCACCCTGCACGCGTTCCCTCGCGTAGGCGAGCGCGTTGAGGTAGCCAGTGGACAGGGTGGCGATGGCCTTGGTGCCGACGAGCATGCGCGCGTACTCGATGATGTTGAACATCTGCGCGATGCCGTCGTGTCGATCGCCGACGAGGTAGCCGATGCAGGGGTGCTCGGCACCGAGTGTCATCTCGCAGGTGGCGGAACCCTTGAGGCCCATCTTGTGCTCCATCGCGGTGGCGTAGATGCCGTTGCGCGCGCCGAGCTCGCCGGTGTCGAGGTCGACGAGGAACTTGGGCACGAGGAACAGGCTCAGGCCCTTGGTGCCCGGGCCGGCGCCGACCGGGCGGGCGAGCACGAGGTGGAAGATGTTCTCGGTGAGGTCCTGCTCGCCGGCGCTGATGAAGCGCTTCACGCCCGTGAGGTGCCAGGTGCCGTCGGGCTGCTGCTCGGCCCTGGTGCGACCAGCACCGACGTCCGAGCCGGCGTCGGGCTCGGTGAGCACCATGGTGCCGCCCCAGCATCGCTCGATGGCGAGTTCGGCGAAGCGCTTCTGGTCGTCGTTGCCGATCTGCCAGAGGATCGCCGCCCACGGGTAGCCGGCAAGGTAGAGGTGGTCGGCAGGGTTGGCGCCGAGCAGCAGTTCGGCCATGGACCAGCGCATGTCGGCTGGGGCGTTGAGGCCACCGAACTGCTCCGGCAGGTCGGCGATGATGAAGCCGGAGTCGACCATGGCCCGGAAGGCGCGCTTCTGCGCCTCGTTCGTCGTCACCGTCCGCGTGGCCGGGTCGTAGACCGGCGGGGTGCGGTCGGCCGAGGCGAAGGCATCGCCCCAGACCCCGGTGGCGAGGTTGGCCACCTCGCGCAGGATGTCCCGCAGGGTCGCCTCGTCGAGCTGGTCGTAGGGGGGCTTGCCCAGATGCTCGCCCAGGCCGTTCACCTCGAAGAGGTTGAACTCGATGTCACGCAGATTGTGCAGGTAGTGCCCCATGGCAGCCCCCTTGTACCCGTCGGTAACCGCAGTCTCGCACCGTGGTTACTCGCGGGTACGCGCCACTCGCGTGGCGTCGCCGAACGGCATGGATCACGCCCTGAGCGCGTGGCGGCGGCCGGTTCGGCGGATCGGCGCGCGACCCCTAGACTTCCGCCTCGTCGCGTGATGTGCATCGCGCACGCGGCGGGTGTAGCTCAGCTGGTAGAGCACCTGGTTGTGGTCCAGGGAGTCGCGGGTTCGAGTCCCGTCACTCGCCCCATTCGGAGCCCCTCCCCGTGAGGGGCTCCGGCCGTTTCCGGGGCCGCATCCGTCAGGCGAGGCCGGCGCGCACCTGGTGTGCGACGGCGTGCACCCAGCCGTTGAAGACGGGCGACGCCGCCTGCAGTGCGCCCGAGACGCCGCTGCCGATGGCACCCCAACCGTCGACGGTGGCGGGCACGAGCAGCACCGCGATCACGGCAGCACCGGTGATGGGCACGAGCAGCCGCGGCCGATGCTCCAACTCGCCGATGAGCCACAGGCCCACGACGAGCGAGACGGGCAGTGACACAAGTGCGAACACGCGCGCCCCGTCCAGGGTGAGGAAGGCCGCGATGGCCGGCAACCCCACGAGGGCGATCGTCGTCCACCGCCGGGACGAGCGCGGGGTGGCGACGATGGCGATGAGGTCGATGACCCACAGCAGTGCCTGCCAGGACCACACCGACACCTTGGGGGCGATGGCGAAGGCCGCGAGCGAGCGCATGAGGAAGAGCGGCAGCAGCGTGAGCCGGTTGGCGGTCACGCCGTACCCGAGCATCCACGCCTCCCCCAGCACGTAGGCGACGACGACCGCGATCGTGGCCGTGCGCGCCCGGTGGCGCCACTGCCGGAACTGCGGTGCGTGCGTGAGGGCGAGCAGGGCGAGCGCCGCGAGCACCGCCTGCTCCGGGTTGCCGAGGGCC
>JAKALQ010000005.1 GCA_021824095.1 Actinomycetes bacterium | reverse complement strand
AGATGACGAGGCCGAGCAGGAGCGTGCCGATCGGGGTCAGCCAGTGCAGCCCGGTGAGGTGCTTGGCTGGATTGCGGGTGTAGGCGTTCACGACGACGATGAAGCCGCCGAGCGCGGTGAAGATGGCGACGATCACCCAGCGCAGCACGTAGGAGCCTGCGGCGCCGCGCCAGCGCACAGCCGCCACGTCAGGCGCCCAAGGCTGCGCGGACTGCAGCGGCGACAGCGGCGCCATCGGCGCGTCCGTTCACCTGGGGCTGCAACTGCTTCATCACCGCACCCATGGCCTTCATACCCTCAAGCCCGGTGGTGCGCACCGCGGCCACAGCCGCATCGATGAGTCCCTGCAGTTCGTCCGCCGTGAGCTGGGCCGGCAGGTAACGCTCGAGTACCGCCAGTTCCGCGGCCTCCTTGTCGGCGAGGTCCGACCGCTGTGCGGCGGTGTAGGCCTCGATGGCCTCACGCCGCTTCTTGCCCTCACGGGTGAGCACGGTGACGGTCTCGTCATCGCTGAGCGTGCGCGCCACCTTGCCGGCCACCTCTTCGTTGGTGATGGCCGCCAACGCCATGCGGATGGTGCTGCTCACCACCTCGTCGCGGGCACGGATGGCCTCGGTGAGGTCGGACTGGAGCCTGGCCTTGAGCGTCGTCATGCGCACCATCCTGCCACCGCGCGCGAACATGGTTCGATGTGCCCATGTGGTGGTTGTGGGCGCTCATCGGCGTCGGTGCGCTCGGGCTCGTGTACAGCGCGGGCTACGAGGTGCGTGCCTTCACCGTCCGCCGGGTCACGCTCCCGCTGCTGCCCCCGGCCTCACGCCCGCTGCGGATCCTGCACCTGTCGGATCTGCACCTCACGCCCCGTCAGGGACGCAAGGCGCGGTGGTTGCGCTCGCTCATCGCGGAGCGTCCCGACCTCGTCATCGTGACCGGTGACTTCATCGCCCATGCCGAGTCGGTGCCGGCGGTGCTGGCGGCCCTCGAGCCCCTGCGGGCGTACCCGGGTGCGTTCGTGTTCGGCAGCAACGACTATTACGGCCCGCGCCTGAAGAACCCGGTTCGCTACCTGCTGCCGGACGACGGCACGCGCATCCACGGCGCGGACCTGCCGTGGCAGGACCTGCGGGACGCGCTCGTTGCCTCCGGCTGGCATGACCTCACGCATGCGCGCCTGACCGATGTGGTGGCCGGGATGGACATCGAACTGCGTGGCGTCGACGATCCGCACCTCGAGCGCGATCGGTATGACGAGGTCCGGGGCCCCGTCGGCGCTGCTGCCGTCACCATCGGCGTCACGCATGCGCCGTACCGTCGCGTGCTCGATGCGATGGAGGCCGACGGCATCGAACTCATCCTCGCCGGCCACACCCATGGTGGCCAGCTGTGCATCCCGGGCTTCGGCGCCCTCGTGACGAACTGCGACCTCGACCGTCGGCGGGCCAAGGGACTGCATCGCCATGGCCGGGCCTGGCTGCATGTGAGTGCCGGATGCGGCACCAATCCGTACACGCCAGTGCGCTTCGCCTGCCGGCCGGAGGCCACGCTCCTGACGCTCATGCCCGGCTACTGATCGCGATTTCAGGGTCGCCGCCCGGTCGGTTAGGCTGTGCGGGCTGACCGCGTCCGGGCTTCCGGGCGGGCCGGCGGGGTGTGGCGCAGCTTGGTAGCGCGCTTCGTTCGGGACGAAGAGGCCGCAGGTTCAAATCCTGTCACCCCGACCAATGGCTTGAGGGCTCCGCTGGGGCCCTCAAGCCATTTCTGTGTGGCGTCTGGATTTGGGAGGAGTGCTCTGCGGTTGATCCCGCAGGGCACGACGGCTCCTGTCACCCCGACCAATGGCTTGAGGGCTCCGCTGGGGCCCTCAAGCCATTTCTGTGTGGCGTCTGGATTTGGGAGGAGTGCTCTGCGGTTGATCCCGCAGGGCACGACGGCTCCTGTCACGCTGACGTCGTCTGCGCGTGCAGTGCACGTCCCGAATGACGGGATCGCACCGTTGCTGTGCAGCGCACGTCACCCCACCGTGCGTCCGTGCGCGGGTCAGTCCGCCGCGGGCGGGGTGCCGCCGTCCAGCAGCACCCGCATGCGCTGGTAGTCGGCCTCGGTGATCTCCCCGCGCGCGAAGCGCAGGTCGAGCGTCTCGCGTGCCTGTGACCGAGGTGCGGGTGGCAGTGGCGGCTGCGCGTGGTCGTGACCGCGTGTGAATGAGCGGACGACGAACACGACGCCCACGATGATGGCTGCCCAGATGAGCACCATCATGATGCCGCCGACGACACTCGGTCCCCAGCCGCCGCCGTCCCATGGTCCATAGTCGTGATACATGGTGACCTCCTGGTCACCATGATGCGCCGAACTCGGCCATGCATCGTCCGACGGATGGTGCAGATCCTGTATGGATGTGTCCGGGCGGCGATGCGTCAGGACGGTGGCGCGTCAGGACTGCGCCGTGCGAAGCCTCCGGGTTGCGAGCCATCCCAGCAGCAGGAAGAGGGCGCCGACGAAGGCCGACCACCGTGTGGCAACGCTGAAGGCCTCACGCGCCGCAACAGCGACGGCGGCAGATCCCGGCTGCGCTGCGATCCCGGGGATGGCCGCGCCTGCCGAGCTCACGACCGCCTG
Organism: Actinomycetes bacterium; assembly: GCA_021824095.1. Taxonomy (GTDB): domain Bacteria; phylum Actinomycetota; class Actinomycetes; order S36-B12; family UBA5976; genus JAKALQ01. Next base: position 51,639 of record JAKALQ010000005.1, on the reverse strand, counting down.
GGTGATGGCGGTGCGTGCCTGCGGCGGCATGCCACTGAGACGGCTGTCGAGCCCACTCCCGAGGCTGGAGAAGAGCACGGTGCCGAGGATGGCGATGCCGAGTGCGGACCCCAGCTGCCGTGTCGTGCTCGTGATGCCGGACGCCTGCCCGCTCTCGGAGATCGGGATGTCGATGAGGGCCACGCCCGTGAGCTGGGCCGTGGCGAGGCCGACACCCATGCCATACACGAACAGCGGTGCCGCGATCTGCCACCACTGCGTGGTGGTGCTCACGACGGCGCCCGACGCGAGGATGCCGAGGAACTCGAGCAGGATCCCGGTGCGCACGACGAACACCGGCCCGCGGGCGTTGCCGAGGGGCGCGCCGAGGCCGCTGGCCACGAATGAGCCGATCGCGAGGGCCAGCAGCAGCAGTCCGGACTCGAAGGCGGTGTAGCCGAGCACGTTCTGCAGCCACAGCGGGAGCGCGAACAGCAGCCCGAACTCGCCGAGGCTCACGATGCCGGCGGCGATATTGGCGTTGCGGAACGAGCGCACGCGCAGCAGCCCAAGGTCGAGCAGCACGGGTCGTCCGGCGCGGTTGCGCTGCACTTCGATGCGCAGGAAGGCCGCGATGACGACGAGGCCGATCGCGAAGGCCACGGGGATGGCCGAGATGCCGGCCGTCCAATGCACGCCGAGGATGGTGTGCTCACCCAACGACGTCCACCAGCCGTACGTGCGTCCCTCGATGAGGCCGAACACGACGCTGCCGATGCCGATGACCGACAACAGGGCGCCCACGATGTCCGCGCCGCGCCGCCCCTCGTCGGCGCGCGACTCGTCGACGAAGCGCAGCACGCCGAACACCACGGCCGCGGCGATGGGGAGGTTGATGCCGAAGGCCCAGCGCCAGGAGTGGCTCGTGGTGAGCCAGCCGCCGAGCAGGGGGCCGAACGCGGCGGCCGCACCGATCGTGGAGCCCCAGACGGCGAAGGCGATGCCACGATCACGGCCCTGGAAGTTGGCATTCAGCAGGGACAGTGAGTTCGGCAGCATCATGGCGCCGGCGAGGCCCTGCAGCAGTCGGGCCAGGATGAGCAGCTGGCCGGTGGGTGCGTTGGCGGCCAGCATGCTCGCCACCGCGAACCCGGCCGCCCCGAGCGCGAACAGCCGTCGTCGCCCGAGACGGTCGGCGATGCGGCCGAACACGAGCAGCAGCGAGGCGAACACGAGTGTGTAGATCTCCTGCACCCACTGTGCGTCCGAGGACGTGATGCGCAGCTCGTCGACGATGCTCGGCACCGCCACGTTCACGATGGTGGCGTCGACGATGATGAGCGAGACGCCGAGGGCGATGAAGGGCAGGCCGAGCCAGCGGCGGCGATCAGTCATGGAGCGCTCCCTGCAGGGTGCGGCGCAGGCCGGCCTCGGCCTCGTCCCCGAGGGTGCGGAAGGCGCCGCGCAGGAAGGGCACCGCGAGCCGGGCAAGGCCGCGGAAGCGGAAGTCGGCGTCGTAGGTGACGCGCGTGCCGCCGTCCGCGGTGGCCTCGAAGGTCATGGTGTCGGTGGCGGTCACCGTTCGGTTCTCGCCGCGCAGGCGGATGCGGTGTGGCCGGTCGGCCTCAAGCACGACGTACTGCAGTTCCGTGCGGCGACCGTTGAACACCGAGGTGTTGGCGTAGACGGTGCCCACGCCGCCGTCGCCGCTCACGCGGACGGTTCGCTCGGTGCCGGGGTCCCAGTGGGTCGTGGTCGTGAAGTCGGCCAGGTAGTCGTACACCGCATCGATGGGATGCGTGCTCGTGACAGTGCGGGTGATCCGCATGGTTCACCTTCCGAGGAGGGGGGTGGCAAGGGCGGTGGCGAGCGTGCGGGCCGCATCGGGCACGCCGCGGGAGAAGCGCACGGTGGCACCATCGACCTCGTCGGATCGTGCGCCGCCGACGGCGATCTGGAGGTCGGGGCGTGCCTCGCGCATGGCGGCGATGACGGCACCCGTGGCCTCGATGTCGCTCGTCGTCGTGACCGAGAGGACGACGGCGCCGACGCTGGGGTCGCGCGTGGCACTCACCCAGGCGGAGGCGGGGAGGTCGGGACCGAGGTAGGTGGCGCGCATGCCGATGCGGCGCGCGGCGATGGCGAAGGCGAGCGCGGGGATCTCATGCTCGCAGCCGGTGGCGAGGCCGACGAGGACGCGCGGTCCCAGGCCGCCGGCGCCCGATGCGTCGTAGAGGGCGGCCAGCCGACGCATGACGGCGGCGCTCACGAGATGCTCGCCGCTGATGTCGAGGTTGCCCTCGATCCAGGCACGCCCGATGAGCTGCAATGCGGGCGTGAGCCAGGCCTCGAAGACGTGCTCGAAGGAGGCCTTTGCGAAGGCCTCGTCGAGGATGCCCGCGAGCGCCGGTTCGTCGAGCCGCTGCGCGGCCTCGACGAGTGCCTCCGGGCCGGGCAGCCCGGCGTGGTCGGCGATGAGCGCCATGAGGGCCTCGGCGGGGGTGGTGCGACGACGGCGCACCTCGTCGGCCGCCTGCCGCGGGGCCCACCCGGCGGCGAGCAGCGCCTGCATGGCCCGGATCTCGCCGAGGGCCCGGTCGTCATACAGCCGGTAGCCGTTCTCGGTGCGCACGGGGTCGGCGATGCCGTACCGGCGTTCCCAGGCGCGCAAGGTCGCGACCGGCACGGCGGTCTGCTCGGAGGCGGCCTTGATGGTGAGCACGGGGGGAGCCTAGCGCAAGGATTCGACAAACACTAGACAAACGGTGGACAGATTGGTGTAGCGTGTCGCTCGTCGAAGGGAGGGCACCATGGCAGGTGTCGCCATCATCGGGTCCGGGGTGTCCGGGCTCACCGCTGCCTACGCCCTCTCGCAGCAGGGGACCGTCACGCTCTTCGAACGCGACGACCGCTTCGGTGGGCACGCCCACACGCACGATGTCGCCGACGCCTCGGGTCGCACCCAGCACGTCGACTCCGGTTTCATCGTGCACAACGACCGCACCTATCCGACGCTCCTGCGCCTCTTCGCCGAGCTCGGCATCGCCACGCAGCCGACCGAGATGAGCATGTCCATCCGGTGCGATGGCTGTGGTCTCGAGTACGCCGGGGGCCGTGGTGCCGCCGCGATCCTCGCCCAACCGCGCCGCCTCGCTGATCCGCGCTTCGTCCGCATGCTCACGGAGGTGCCGCGGTTCCACCGGGCCGCGCGTCGCCTGCTCGATGACCCCACGCTCGGTGACCCCGACTGGGGCACCTTCCTCGATGATGCCGGCTTCAGCGACTACTTCGTCCGCCACTTCGCCATCCCACTCGTCTCCTGCGTGTGGTCGTCCGGGGACGCCGACACCCGGCGCTACCCGGCCCGCCACCTCTTCGCCTTCCTCGCCAACCACGGCATGCTGTCGGTCTCGGGCTCGCCCCTGTGGCGCACGGTCACCGGTGGCTCCGGCACCTACGTCCGCGCCGTGGTCGCACGACTCGACGCCGCGCGGGTTGCCACACCCGTCGTCGCCGTGCGACGGCACGCCGACGGCGTCGAGGTCACCACCGCCGATGGCACCACGTCGCAGTTCGACGCTGCCGTCATCGCCACGCACGCGGATGACGCCCTGCGCATCCTGGCCGACGCCACGGACGAGGAGCGTCGCGACCTCGCGGCCTTCGGCTACTCCACGAACACCACCTGGCTGCACCGCGATGCGTCGGTCCTTCCCCGATCGACGCGGGCGCGCGCCAGCTGGAACTACCGCATCGACAGCTGCCGCGCGGAGGTGCCGCGGGTGCACGTGAGCTACTGGATGAACCGACTGCAGGCGCTTGACGCGCAGGAGGACTACCTCGTCACCCTGAACCCGGGCGATGCCGTGGCGCCCGATCGCGTCATCGCCTCCATGGAGTACACGCACCCCGTATTCACGCGGGACGCTGTGGCAGCGGCGCCGCGCCTGCGCGCTACCGGTGGGCCACGCCTCGCCTTCGCGGGTGCGCACCTCGGCTGGGGCTTCCATGAGGACGGCGCCCGCTCCGGGCTCGAGGCGGCACGACGGCTCGGTGCCACATGGTGACGACTGACGTGCGCACCCCCGTGCTGCCGGCCCTCGTGCGCGGCACCGTGCGGCACATGCGCCACCAGCCCTTCCGGCACGGGTTGCGCATGCACACCTACCAGTGGCTCATCGATGTCGACGCGCCACCGCGGCTCACGCCCCTGGTCGACTTCCCCGTGCGCGACCACTTCGGTGGTCACGCGGCGACCCTGCGCGAGGCGGTCACGGCCTTCGTGCGCGGCCAGGGCGGTGCCGTTGCTGCCGACGAACGCATCCTCATGCTTGCCGGGGGCCGCTCCTTCGGCCATGCCTTCGATCCGCTGAGCGTGTTCTGGGGCATCGGCCCGGAAGGTGACATGCGATGGGCCGTGCTCGAGATCCACAACACCTACGGTGACCGCCACGGTCACCTGGTGCGTCCCGAGCGCGGGCGTGCCCGGGTGTCGAAGGCCTTCTACGTCTCACCCTTCTTCCCAATCGATGGCGAGTACACGTCATCGCTTGTGCTCGACCACGACCGCATCGCCGTGTCGATCGTCCTCGAGCGTGACGGGCAGACGGCCTTCACGGCGTCCTTCGTCGGCACACCGCTCCCCATCAGCATGGCGAATGTGGCGAGGGCGCTCGTGCGTACGCCACTCGCCACCTGGCAGACCTCACTGCGCATCCGCGTGCACGGCATCTGGCTGTGGCTCCGTCGGCTGCCAGTCGTCCCCCGTCCCGTCCACGACCCACAGGTGGGGTTCCGATGAGCACTCCCATGATCAGCCGCCCGACCGACATTGATCCCGAGCGGTGGCCCGACATCGCGAACGCGCCGCAGGCTCCCGTGCGGGCCGCAGTGGCTCGACGGCTGCTGCGCCGCATCGCCGCAGGCACGCCCGTCGGTGTCCAACTGCCGGATGGCTCGGTGCCCGTGCCCGCGGATCCGCAGTGGCCGATGCTCGAGGTGCGCAGCGACGCGTTCTTCCATCGCCTGGGCGCCGATCTCAAGATCGGCCTCGGCGAGGCCTACATGGCCGGCGACTGGGAACCCCGTGGTGACCTGGCCGACGTGCTCACGCCCTACGCCGAGCGCCTGCTCGACATCGTGCCGGGATGGATGCGCACATTCCGCCGCGCCATCGAGCCGCGGCATCCGCGACACGAACGCAATGACCGTCATGGTGCCCGCAGCAACATCTCGCGGCACTACGACCTGTCGAACGATCTGTTCGCCCTCTTCCTCGACGAGACCATGACCTACTCCGCGGCACTGTTCGATGGACAGGGTGCATCGGGGGGCACCGACGACCTCGCTGCGGCCCAGCGCCGCAAGGTCGATCGGGTGCTCGACCTCGCGGGGGTCGGTGCGGGCACCCGGGTGCTCGAGATCGGCACGGGCTGGGGGCAGCTCGCGCTGCAGGCTGCCCAGCGTGGTGCGATCGTGCACTCCGTGACGCTGTCACAGGAGCAGCAGGCACTGGCGCTCGCTCGCATCGCGGCCGCGGGGCTGCAGGAGCACGTCACCATCGACCTGTGCGACTACCGCGATGTGCGCGGCGAGTACGACGCCGTCGTGAGCGTCGAGATGATCGAGGCCGTCGGTGCCGAGTTCTGGCCCGAGTACTTCGCCACGATCGGACGCCTGCTGCGGCCCGGTGGTCGTTTCGGCCTGCAGGCCATCACCATGCCGCACGACCGCATGCTCGCCTCACGGCATGCCTACTCGTGGATCCACAAGTACATCTTCCCCGGCGGGCTCATCCCGTCGCCCGAGGCCATTCGTGAGCATGCGCTGCTGGATGGCGGCATGCGGGTGCTCGATGAGTACGGGTTCGGGCTCGACTACGCGCGCACGCTGCACCACTGGCGCACCCGCTTCGTCGAGCAGGCGGCCGCGGTCGAACGGTTGGGGTTCGACCGCACCTTCCGACGCATGTGGGCGTTCTACCTCGCCTACTCCGAGGCCGGATTCCGCTCCGGCCACCTCGACGTCCGGCACTATGCCCTGGAGCGTGCAGCATGACCACCATCGCCGGTAGCCGCGCCTGGATCATCGGTGCCTCATCGGGCATCGGTGCTGCCCTAGCTGACGAGATGCACCGACGGGGTGCGCAGGTGGCCATCTCCGCGCGTCGCGCAGATGCCCTTGCGCAGGTCTCCGCCGGACGCATGCTCGAGGTGCCCCTCGACATCGCGGACATGCAGGCCGTCGTGGATGCGGCGCGCGCCGTGCGTGCCGCGATGGGCGAACTCGACATCGTCGTCATCGCTGCCGGCTACTGGAAGCGCATGGAGGCGGCCGGTTTCGACGTCGAGGAGTTCCAGCGCCACATCGATGCCAACGTCATGGGCATGGCGCACTGCATCGCCGCGGTCCTCCCCGAGATGTCGGCGCGCGGCAGCGGTTCGATCGTCGGCATCTCGTCGGTCGCTGGCTACCGGGGCATGCCCGGCTCACAGGGCTATGGCGCATCGAAGGCGGCGCAGCTCAACCTGCTCGAGTCGCTGCGCTGCGGCATGCATGGCACCGGGGTGCACATCCAGACCGTCGCACCCGGCTTCGTCGAGACGCCGATGACTGCGACGAACACCTTCCCCATGCCCTTCCTCGTGAGTGCCGAACGCGCCGCCACCGCGATCGCCGACGGTATCGAGCATGAGACGCCCGAGATCGTGTTTCCACTGCCGATGGCCATCGCCATGAAGACCGCGCGCCTCGTGCCGCAACGGTGGTGGCCCCGTCTCTTCGGGAATCGCGCCGCATGATCCGCGACGAGTTCTCACGGCGCTTCCGCTCGCTGCTCAGCGGGTCGGGCGACGGCATCCCCGATTGGACGCCCCTCGTCGCCGAGGGCCATGACGCCGGCATGTTCGGCCCCGGTGACGCCCCCTGGATCGTGCATGCCGACCTCGCCACGCTCGTCGGTGGCATCCGCGCGCTGCTCGTGCAGGCGCTGCATCCGGGGAGCCTTGCCGGCGTCGTGCAGCACTCGCGCTACGAGTCCGACGTGCTCGGGCGCCTCCACGGCACCATCCGCTGGCTCACCATCTCGACCTTCGGCTCCACGGAGGCCGTCGAGGCAGAGGCGGCGCGCGTGCGTGCCCTCCACGAGCGGGTGCGCGGCTCCTATCGCGGCAACGACGGGGCACAGCACCGGTACCGAGCGTCCGACACCGACCTGCTCGCGTGGGTGCACATGGCCTTCACCGATGCCTTCCTCACCATCCACGAGCACTACGGCCACCGTCCGGTCGACGCCGACGCGTACGTCGCGGGATGGGCTCGAGCGGTGGAGCCACTCGGCTATGCCGATGCGCCGACGACGGCAGCGGGCCTCCGTGCCGCGATGCGGGCCCGCCAGGGCGAGTTGCGCGTCGATGACACCACGCGACGGGTCGTGCGCTTCATCCGGCGCATCCCCTTCCCCCTCGCTGCCCGCCCCGTCTACTGGTGGCTCTTCCAGGCTGCGGTGGCGTCACTGCCCGACGACTACCGTCGCATGCTCGGCCTGCGCAGCCTGCCGCAATGGTTCGTGCGGCCCGTCGTCCGCGGCATGCTCGCCTCGATGCGTTGGGCCCTGGGCGATCGATCGCCGATGGAGAACGCAGCACTGCAGCGCAGGGCCCTGCTCGCCGGGCGTTGACGCGAGGCGTCGGCAACGCGAGTCAGCGCACGGGCGCCGCGGCGTCAGTGCCGGCAGTGGCGGTATCCGACGGGCACACCGTCACGGTCTCGCCCGTGCACCCCGCAGGGTTCACCAGTCGCCCGTGCCCGATGACGGGCTGCAGCGTGAAGGGCACGGGCGTGGATCCGGCGAGGGCGCCGAGCATCGTCGCCTTCCAGATCGGACCCGGGATCGAGGCGCCGTAGACGGGCGTGTAGCGCACATGGTTGATGACGACGTCGGACATGTTGTACTTGCTGCCACCCCGAGGATCGCCCACCCACGCGCAGCCGGCCAGATCGGGCGTGTAGCCGCAGAACCACACCGCTGCCGAGTTGTCGGTGGTGCCGGTCTTGCCGGCTGCTGGGCGACCGAGCGACATGGTGCCGCCCGTGCGATGCGGGTCGGGGCCGTCGATGACACCACGCAGCATCACGGTGACGCCATCCGCGGCGCCCCGTGCCACGGCCTGGGTGCAGTTGGCGGGAGGCACCGGGATGCTGCTGCCGTCACGGCGGGTGATCGACAGCACGGCCCGCAGTGGGCAGGCGCGGCCGTGCGCGGCGAAGGCGGCGTAGGCGTTCGCCAGCGATGCAGGTGCCACATCGTTGGAGCCGAGGACGAAGGACGGCACCGCCTGCAGCGGCGAGCCGTCGGCCTGCGTGACGCCCATGGCCGTTGCGATGTCGGTGGGACGGCAGACGCCGGTCTGCTGTTCGAGGGCGACGAAGTAGGTGTTCACCGATTCCGCGGTGCCGGTGTACATGGTGAAGCGACCCGAGTGCGTGGAGTTCTCCACGGTGTATGGCGGGAACAGCGTGGCCGCATTGGGCCCACAGCCGTAGAACTGCGTGAAGGTCTTGCGAGCGGGGGAGTCGATGACGGCGTCGGCGTTGATGCCCTTCTCCATGGCCGCGGCGAGCACGAAGGCCTTGAAGGTGGATCCCGCCTGCATGCCGCGCGTGCCGCCATACGCCATGGTCGTGTTGTAGTTGTACGTCGTCATGCCCACACCGCTGGTACCCCAGAGGCGGTTCTGCGCCATGGCCACGACGTCACCGCTCCCAGGGCGCACGAGCGTGATGGCTGCCGCCTTGCCCGATGGATCGGTGCGGGGGATGGCGCGATCGACGGCCTTCTGCGCGGCCTTCTGGGCCTTCAGCACCAAGGTGGTGCGGATGCGCAGGCCACCCTCGCGCAGCAGCGCATCGCGAGCCGCGAGCGTGGGCCCGAAGGTCACGTCCGTGCGGATGCGCTGCACCACGTAGTCGCAGAAGAACGGGGCGATGGATCCGGTGCAGCCATTGGGGATCGAGGACGGGTGCAGCAGGTCCACCACCCGCACCCGGTTGGCCGCGTCCGCCTGCGCCTGCGTGATGTCGTGCATCTGCACCATGTGGGCGAGCACGGCAGCGCGGCGCGCAGTGGCCGCTTCCGGATGCAGCAGGGGGTCGTAGCCGGTCGGCTGCTGCACGAGACCAGCGAGCAGCGCCGCCTCGGGCAGGGTCAGCTCACTCGCGTGCTTGGAGAAGTAGCGTCGACTCGCCGCCTCGACACCGTAGGCGCCACCACCGAAGTAGACGATGTTGAGGTAGGCCTGCAGGATCTGCGGCTTCGTGAGCTCGCGTTCGAGCGCAAGCGCATAGCGCGCCTCGCGCAACTTGCGAGCGGGTGTGCGTGCGGTCGCGGCCGCTGCCGCCGCGGCGTCGGGTGCGCCGGCAACGAGCATCTGCTTCACCAGCTGCTGTGTGATGGTGGAACCACCCTGCACCTGGGCCCCCGTCAGGGTCGAGAGCACGCCGCGCAGGGTGCCGCGCAGGTCGACGCCATGGTGCTGGTAGAAGCGTGAATCCTCGATCGCCACCATGGCCTGCTGCATCACCGGGGCGATCCGGCTGATGTCGACGGAGATGCGATTCTGGTAGTAGAGCGTGGCGAAGGGCTTGCCATCCGCGGTCTCGAACACCGTCTGCTGCGCCAGCGTCGGCGTGCGCAACGTGACGGGCAGCGACTCGAAGCCCTCGAGCGAGCGCGTCGCGAGCCCGCCCCCGATACCCACCGCGGGCACGAGCGCCCCGGCCACGAGCACGCCGGCGATCACCGCGAGGGTGATGAGGCGGGTGACGGCACGGACCACATCATGAGGATAGGCGCCGTGACCAGTGGAGGTCGCGCTTCGCCTGCCGCACCGGCGTCGTTAGCATCGGCCCATGACGAAATGGGAGTACGCCACCGCACCGCTGCTGGTCCACGCGACGAAGCAGATCCTCGACGCCTGGGGCGCCGACGGGTGGGAGCTCGTGCAGGTGGTGCCGGGCCCCAACCCCGAGAGCCTGGTGGCCTACTTCAAGCGCCCGTTGGGAGGCTGACGATGTCCGTCGTCGAAGCGAAGCTGGCGGCACTCGGGCACACGCTCCCCGAGGTTGCGGCACCCATCGCCGCCTACGTGCCCGCAGTGCGCACGGGCAACCTCGTCTTCACGTCCGGGCAACTGCCAACGGTCGGCGGCACCTTGGTGGCCACCGGCAAGCTCGGCGCCAGCGTCGACGTGGAGACGGCGAAGGCCGCCGCGCAGCAGTGCGCACTCAACGGATTGGCAGCGATCCGCGCCCTCATCGGAGATCTCGACCGCATCGTGCGCGTCGTCAAGGTGGTGGGCTTCGTCGCCGTCGACCCCTCGTTCACCAACCACGCGGCCGTCGTGAATGGTGCGAGCGAACTCCTGGCGGCCTGCTTCGGCGACGCTGGTGCCCACGCCCGTTCGTCCGTCGGCATGGCATCGCTCCCGCTTGATGCGCCGGTCGAGGTCGAGCTCGTGGTGGAGGTCCGTGACTGACGTCCGCCCGATAGACTCCGGGCCCGAGAGGAGCCGCGTGAACAAGACCCTGATGTCGACGCCGCTGTTCGCCGCGCTGGACCCGGAGGCTGCCGCCGCGCTCCGCGCATCCATGGTCGAGCTGCGGGCACGCAAGGGCGACGTCATCTTCGTCGAGGGCGAACCGGGCGACCGGCTGTACATCGTTGCGGAGGGCAAGGTCGTCCTCGGTCAGGCCGCGCCCGACGGGCGCGAGACGCTGCTCGCGGTGCAGGGGCCCGGCGAGATGTTCGGCGAGCTCTCGCTGTTCGATCCCGGCATCCGCACCTCCACCGCCACGGCCCTCACCGACGCCGTCGTGCTCGGGCTCGGCCGCGAGGCCCTGCGCCCGTGGCTTGCGGGTCGTCCCGAGGTTGCCGAGGCGCTGCTCCAGGCCCTCGCGCGTCGACTGCGTCGGACGAACGAGGCCATGTCGGACCTCGTCTTCTCCGATGTCCCCGGACGCGTCTCCAAGGCACTGCTCGACCTCAAGGACAAGTTCGGCATCGAGCGCAATGGTGAGTGGTTCGTCGAGCATGACATGACGCAGGAGGAGCTCGCGCAGCTCGTCGGCGCATCGCGCGAGACGGTGAACAAGGCGCTCGCGGACTTCGTGCATCGTGGCTGGATCCGCGTCGAGCAGCGTTCGGTCACCATCACGGATCTGGAGCGGCTGCAGCGCCGTGCCCGCTGACGAGCTGCACCACCGCGCCATCCTCCGCGCGCTGCGGCGCGCCTACCCGGATGTGCGCTGCGGGCTCGATTACGAGACGCCATTGCAGTTGCTCGTCGCCGCCATGCTGTCCGCCCAATGCCCGGACCGCCGTGTCAACCTGGTGACACCCGCGCTCTTCCGCCGCTACCCCACAGCACACGACTTCGCGGGCGCGGACCGGGCGGAGCTCGAGGGGCTCATCGAACGCACCGGCTTCTTCCGCTCCAAGGCCGCGAACATCATCGCCATGGCACAGCGCCTGTGCGAGGCATATGGCGGTGAAGTGCCGGCCACCCTCGACGAATTGGTGACCCTGCAGGGCGTCGGACGCAAGACCGCCAACGTCATCCTGCAGAACATCCATGATGTGCCAGGCCTCACCGTCGACACGCACTTCGGGCGCCTGGCGCGGCGCTTCGGCTGGACCGAGGCCACGGACCCTGTGAAGGTCGAGCGCGACATCGCCGCCCTCTTCCCGCCCCGCGACTGGAACGTGCTGTCGCACGTCCTCGTGTGGCATGGACGCCTGCGCTGCCACGCGCGCAAGCCTGCCTGTGGTGCCTGCCCGATCGCGCGATGGTGCCCGTCGTTCGGCACCGGGCCGACGGATCCCGTCGAGGCGCAAACGCTCGTGCGCACCGAGGGACGGCTGTGATGGACTGGCGCGACCGCGTGCGGGCCCTGCCGCAGCAGGCCGATCCGTTGCGCTTCGGTCGGCACGTGCCGCCGCCGGACTTCCGCGGACGCGAGAGCGCGGTGCTCATCGCCCTTGCCGACGCGGGCCACGACCTCGACCTGCTGCTCATCGAACGGGCCCGTGATGGCTCGCTGCACTCCGGTCAGCCGGCCTTCCCCGGCGGCCGTACCGAGCCACAGGACGCGGATGCCGTCGCCACGGCGATGCGGGAGGCGCAGGAGGAGACGGGCATCGAGCCAGCGTCGCTGGAGGTGCTCGCCGTCCTACCACGGCTGCACCTCGCGGTGTCCGACTTCGCCGTCACGCCCGTCGTCGCGCACTGGCACACCCCCGGTCCCGTGCACCCCGCGGATCCCGCAGAGGTGGCCGCCGTGCACCGGGTGCCCGTGCGGGCCCTCGTGGATCCGTCGAACCGGGCGATGGCGCGGCACCCCTCGGGATCGCAGGGCCCCGCCTTCCTCGTGGCCGGGCTCGTCGTGTGGGGCTTCACGGCCGCGATCATCGACGGTCTCCTCATCGCCCTCGCCTGGGACGAGCCCTGGGACCGTGCCCGCATCGTGGATCCCACATGAACCTCGTCGACGTGCTCATCGTCGTCGCGGCTGCACTGGCAGTCGCGCACGGCTGGCGCCTCGGCATCATCCGAGGTGTCTTCGGGCTGGTCGGGCTGCTCGCGGGCGGATGGGTGGCCCTGCACTCGGTGCCGATGGCAGTTGACGCCATCACGGCGTCGACGCTGTGGCGCATCGTGACCAGCATCGGCCTCATCGTCACGGTGGCCGTGCTCGGCGAGTCCGTCGGGCTGGCCATCGGCGGGGCGGTGCGCCGACTGCTCACCTGGTCGCCGGTGCGCATCATCGACTCGCTGCTCGGCAGCGCCTTCCGGCTCGGCTCGCTCATGGTGCTCGTGTGGCTGCTCACCTCGGCGCTCGTCATCCTGCCCGATCAGGGTGTGGTGCACCTGGTGCGCACCTCCGGGATCGTGCAGGCCATCGACGCCTATGCCCCCGACGCCGCCGGCCGCGCCACGGCCGCCCTGCGCGACGCACTGCAGCGCTCACGCTTCCCCGTCGTGTTCGCCGGCGTGCTGCCGTCCCCGGTGGCCTCCGTCCTGCCACCGAACCCCACCGTGCTGCTCGACGCCGCGGTGCGCGACGCGTACCCGTCGATCTACCGCGTCGAGGCGGATGCGGTGTCCTGTTCCGAGCACATCACCGGCACCGCCTTCGTCTACGCGCCGGACCGCCTGCTCACGAACGCGCACGTCGTCGCCGGCACGGATCACATCATCGTCACTGATCCCGCCCGCGGCATCGCGCTGCCGGCGCGCGTCGTACGCCTCGACCCGCGCCTCGACCTTGCCGTGCTGGCGGTGGATGGCCTGCGGGCAGCACCGTTGCACCTCACCACCGCGGCAACCGTTGGCCAGGATGCGGTGGTGCCCGGGTACACCGGTGGAGGTCCGCTGTCGCCGGACGCGGCCCGCGTGAGCGACACCATCATCGCGAGCGGCCACGACATCTACGGGACGCAGCGGGTGGACCGCGAGATCCTCGTCCTGCGAGCGCCCGTGGCCGCGGGTGACTCGGGGGCACCCGTCCTCGACGCCCACGGACGAGTGCTTGGGGTCGTGTTCGCCGCCTCCACGGATGCGCGCGACACCGGGTACGCGCTCACCGCCGCAGCGGTCGGCCCCATGGCGGCAGCAGGCATGCGTGCCGTCGAACCCGTGCCAACGGGTCGCTGCCTGCCCTGACGGGCGCTGTCAGCGCTTCGTGCGCCCGAGCGCGGCCGACACCTCGTTCACGGTGCGCTGGGTGGCGTCCGCGGCGCGCGTGGGCCCGGAGATGCGGGCGGCATTGCGACCGGAGAAGAGCAGCAGCACCCCGGCGAGCAGGATGAACACACCGGCGAGGATGAGGAACGCCAGCCAGGTGGGGATGCCAAGTGCCGACAACCCGAAGCCGGCCGAGAAGATGAGCAGCAGCACGGCGAGCGAGAGCAGGAAGAGCGCCGCGATGAAGGCGACGGACGAGCGGAGCGCGCGCTTCGCGCTGCGCTTCAGCTCGAGGGCTGCGAGTTCGATCTGGTCCCGGATGATCTGCTGCAGGTCCGCGATCGCGTCCGCAACGAGCACGCCGAGCCGCTTCTCGTTGTCCTTCATGGCGCACACCCCTTCCGATGCAAGGCTACCGCCCGCGCGCCTCGCGGCGCAGGGGTCGGATGGCCAGCGAGCCCACGACCGCAGCCGCGAGCAGGGCGAGGATGACGGCGAGCTTGGTCTGGGCGAGCAGGGGATCGTGCAGCGAGAGGTCGGCGAAAAGGAGCGACACGGAGAAGCCAAGCCCCGCAACGCTGCCCGCTGCTGCATACATGCGTCCGGGCATGGCGCCCCGCGGGCGCAGCAGGGCCTTCGCCACCGAGGCGCCCAGCCAGATGCCGAGCGGCTTGCCCACCACGCGCGCGGCGACGAGTGACCCGATGAGGGGACCGTTCACGTCCTCCGCACCCACGGGGATGGCGAGCGAGACAGCGACGAAGGCGGGTACCGCGATGTAGGCCGAGAAGGGTTGCCAGCGCTCGCGAATGGCGTCGGTGCTGCGCGTCGTCACGAGCCCGAGCACCACGCCGAGCACGGTGGGGTGGATGCCGGTGCGCAGCATGGCGAGCCAGGCGAGCACGGCGATGGGCCCCGAGACCCATCCCGAACGTCGCTCGGCCACCATGTAGGCGAGCACGAGCAGCGCCGTCGCGCCGAGCCAGGGCAGCGACAGCGCCGAACCGAACACCGCGGCCACCACGAGGATCGACAGGGCATCGTCGACGATCGCGAGGCTCAGCAGGAAGGCACGGAACTCGGTTGGCAGCCCACGTCCGGCGATGGCGAGCAGGGCGAGGGCGAGGGGCAGGTCCGTCGCCATCGGCACCCCCCACGCCGCTGAAGCGCCGGCGGGTGCGGTGGCCACGAAGATGAGTGCGGGCGTGAGCATGCCGAGGGCCGCTGCGATGACGGGCAGCGCCGCCGCACGCAGCGTGTTCAGGCTGCCGTGCGTGAGCTCATGGCGCAGCTCCAGGCCGGCCACGAAGAAGAAGACGACGAGCAGGCCTTCGCTCACCACCGCCTCGAGCGGCATCACCGATGCCCCGAAGCGCTGTACGGCATGCACGGTGTGTGCCCCGACGATGTTGGCCCACCCCATCGTCGCGACAGCGACGATGGTCATCCAGACTGCAGGTGCGCGTTCCTCGTCGATGAGTCGTTGCACCCATCGACGATCCTGCGCCATCAGTCCTCCGGCATCCCCGATGCGAGCCCCTGTGCGATCATGTTCATGATCGTCGGATCCGCGAGTGTGGTGACGTCACCAATTGCCCGGTTCTCGGCAATGTCCCGCAGCAACCTGCGCATGATCTTACCCGAGCGGGTCTTCGGCAGCTCGGGGACGACCATGATCTGCCTCGGCTTCGCGATGGGTCCGATCTCGTGCACGACGTGCGCACGCAGCATCGTCGCCATGTCGTCGCCGTCCTCGAAGCCACTGCGCAGGATGACGAAGGCCACGATGGCCTGACCGGTGAGGGGGTCGGATGAGCTCACCACTGCGGCCTCGGCGACCGCTGGGTGCGACACGAGCGCATGCTCGACCTCGGTGGTCGAGATGCGGTGCCCGGAGATGTTCATCACGTCATCGACACGACCGAGCAACCAGATGGCGCCCTCGTCGTCCCACTTGGCACCGTCGCCTGCGAAGTACTTGCCGGGGAAGCGCGACCAGTAGCCATTGCGGAAGCGCTCCTCATCGCCCCAGATGCCGCGCAGCATCGACGGCCACGGCTCAGTGAGCACGAGGTAGCCACCGTGCCCGCGGCCCACGCGCTTGCCCTGCTCGTCAAGGATCGCAGCACCGATGCCGGGCAGGGGCCGCATGGCCGACCCGGGCTTGCAGGTTGTCACACCCGGGAGGGGCGAGATCATGATGGCGCCGGTCTCGGTCTGCCACCAGGTGTCGACGATGGGGCAGCGGTCGTGGCCGATGACCTCGCGGTACCACATCCACGCCTCGGGGTTGATGGGCTCACCGACGGAACCGAGGATGCGCAGTGACGACAGGTCGAAGCGGTCCGGGTGCTCATCGCCCCACTTCATGCAGGCGCGGATGGCCGTGGGTGCCGTGTAGAAGAGGGACACGCGGTACTTCTCGACGATCTCCCACCAGCGGCCCCGGTGGGGGGTGTCCGGCGTGCCCTCGTACAGCACCGACGTGGCGCCGTTCGCGAGCGGCCCGTAGACCACATAGGTGTGCCCGGTGACCCACCCGATGTCAGCGGTGCACCAGTACACGTCGGTTTCGGGCTTGAGGTCGAACACGGCGTGGTGCGTGTAGGCGGCCTGCACGAGGTATCCGCCCGTGGTGTGCAGGATGCCCTTCGGCGTCCCGGTCGTGCCCGAGGTGTAGAGGATGAAGAGCGGGTGCTCAGCATCGAAGGCCTTGGCCGTGTGCACCGTGGACTGGCGCTCGACGACGTCATGCCACCACAGGTCGCGCGCATTCCACGCCACCTCGCCACCGGTGCGACGCACGACGAGCACATGCTCGATGCTCGGCGTCTGCTCGACGGCCTCGTCGACCGCGTCCTTGAGCGGCAGCGCCTTGCCGCGTCGGTACTGGCCGTCGGAGGTGATGACGAGCTTCGCTGAGGCGTCGATGATGCGCGAGCGCAGTGCCTCGGATGAGAAGCCACCGAAGATGACCGACGTCACCGCGCCGATGCGTGCGCAGGCGAGCAGCGCGAACACCGCCTCGGGGATCATCGGCAGGTAGATGGCGACGCGGTCGCCCTCGCCGATGCCGAGCTCCAGCAGGGCGTTCGCCGTCTTCGACACCTCGCGCAGCAGGTCGGCGTACGTGATGGTGCGCGTCTCGCCGGTCTCGCCCTCCCAGTGGTACGCGACACGATCACCGTTGCCCGCGGTCACGTGGCGATCGACGCAGTTCACTGCGACGTTCAGCTTGCCGTCGACGAACCAGCGCGCGAAGGGCGCATCCGTCCAGTCGAGCACCTGCGTCCAGTTCGAGGCCCACTGCAGCCGACGTGCCTGCTTGGCCCAGAAGCGCAGTCGGTCCTCGTCGGCCTCCTGGTACGACTCGATCTTCGCGTTCGCGTTGATCGCGAGTTCCACGGGTGGAAAGAAGTGACGGTTCTCCGAGAGCAGGTTGGAGAGGGTTTCGCTGATGTCGGTCATGAGGGTGCCTCCACGTTCCGCCGACCATATGCCGAGCGGACCGTTCGGCGACAGGCTGTCAGACGACGAATTTGTCCGGAGTGTGCAAACGCCCGAGTGTCACTGCGGCATGCGTGGGCACGGCCCCCGGCGTGGCGAGCGACACGATGACCATCGTGGCGAAGGCGAGCGGCACGGTCCATGCGGCGGGCTGTGCGACGACGGTGGCGAGCAGGCCCGTCGTGGGCACGAAGAGCGCGATGCCCACGGCCCCGAGGCTGGTGACGCCGCCGACGACGAGCCCGGTGATGGCACCGATCGTCGACAGCCGCCGCCACCAGATGCCGAGCACGAGCAGGGGCGCGAACGTGGAGGCGGCCACGGCGAATGCCATCGTCACCATGACGGCGAGATGGTGCGGCACCAGGAACGGCACCACTGCGAGGGGGACGACGAGTGCGATGGCAGTGCCGGCGCGGAAGCCCTGCATGGGGTTGAGGCGCTTCTGCAGCAGGTCCTGGGAGAGGACCCCGGCGATGGAGAGCACGAGTCCGGATGCGGTGGCGAGGAAGGCGGCGAAGGCGCCGGCGGCGACGAGTGCGGTGAGCAGGGTGCCGCCGATGCCGGGGATCACACGCCCGGGCAGCAGCAGGAGGAGCGCGTCAGCGGGGCCGTTGCGCACGAGGTCGGGCATGAAGTGCCGGCCGAGGGCGCCGAGGGGCGCGGTGAACACGTAGAAACCGCTCAGCAGGGCGATGACGCCGAGTGAGGTGCGTCGCGCCGCGCGGCCGTCGGCGATGGCGTAGAAGCGCACGAGGATGTTCGGCAGACCCATGGTGCCGAGGAAGGTCGCGACGATGAGCGACAGGTTGCCGTACACCGGGTACTGCCGACCCCCGAAGGTCGACAGGGGTTCACCCCAGTGGGCGACCGACAGCGACGGGGCACCGGAGTGCGCCCACACGAGCGTCATGATGATCGTCGGAATGGCGATGGCCGCCAGCTTGAGCCAGTACTGGAACGACTGGACGAGCGTGATCGAGCGCATACCGCCGGCAGCCACGGTGAAGCCCACGACGAGTGCCACCACGAGCCCACCGGAAGCCATGGGGGCACCGGTCATGACGTGCACGGTGAGGCCGGCCGCCTGCATCTGGGGCAGGAGGTAGAGCCAGCCGATGCACACGACGAGCACGCTGGAGATGCGTCGCACCATGCGCGACTCCATGCGCGTCTCTGCGAAGTCGGGGAGTGTGTAGGCACCCGAGCGGCGCAGTGGTGCGGCGACGAGCACGAGGAGCACGAGGAACCCGACGGTGAACCCGACGGGGTACCAGAGCATGTCGATGCCATGCAGCATGATCATCGCGGCGATGCCGAGGAAGGCCGTCGCGGACAGGTACTCGCCGCTCACGGCTGATGCGTTCGTGAACACGCCGACGGAACGCGACGCGACGAAGAAGTCCGATGTGCTGCGCGAGAAGCGCAGCCCGTAGACGCCGAGGCCCACGGTGGTCGTGATGAGGATGATCACCGCGACGATCGGGACGAGGCCCATCAGACGTCCTCCACCAGTTCCACGAAGCGCTCCTCGTACCACTCGGCCATGCGCACATGCACCCAGCCCAGCCCGACGATGACGGGAAAGATGCCGAGCCCGAGCGTGAGCCAGATGAGCGGCAGGTGCCGGAACTCCGCGCGCGGGAACCAGTCGGTGCTCCAGTAGAGGATCGGGATCGCGGCGATCGTCGTGAGGAAGACGGCACCGATGCCGATGGCGAGTCGGAACTGCGAGCGACGCAGGGCGGTGAGGAGCACCTCGCCGCGCACGGTGTGCTCACGCAGGTCGCGCGGGGCGGACGTTCGGGATGGACGTCGTCGGGTGCTCGTCCGCGGATGGGTGATGACGACGCGTCGGGACTTGTCCATGCGCCCTAGGGCTTGGGCCGCACGGGCGCGACGACCGCGCCCTCGGGACGGCGCGGACGCGCACTGCGCACGAGACGGTCGCGCAGCTCGCGCGTGTGACGACGTGACACCTCGAGTAGGGCATCGCCGACGCGCACCGACATGCGTCCCGCATCGACCCGCACCTCATCGATGGTCGCGAGCGAGACGAGCCAGCGACGATGGATGCGCACGAAGCCGGCGTCGGCCCAGCGCTCCTCGAGCACCGCGAGCGGGATGCGCACGAGGTGGCGCCCGTCGCGGGTGACGAGGCGGGCGTAGTCGCCGTGCGCCTCGACGTAGCGGATGTCGCTGCGCTTGATGAAGCGGGTCACGCCGGCGAGTTCGACGGGGATGGTCTCGTCCTCGGCGCCAGCCGAAGCCGCATCGGCAGCCGGGATGCGCTGGGCGCGCGACTCGATGACACGCGTGACCGCCTCGTGCAGGCGCTCGGGCCGGTAGGGCTTCAACACATAGTCGACCGCGCGCAGGTCGAAGGCGCTCACGGCGTGGTCGTCGAAGGCGGTGACGAACACGATGGCAGGCGCCTCGGTGAAGCGCTTGAGCACCTTCGCCAGGTCCATGCCGTCGATGCCGGGCATGCGGATGTCGAGGAATACCGCGTCGATGGGCTCGGTCTGCAGCACCTTGAGTGCCTCGGTGCCGTTCTGCGCGGTGCGCACCTCGCCGATGCGATCATCCTGCTTCAGGACGTACGCGAGCTCGGCGCGAGCCGGCGCCTCATCGTCGACGGCAAGAACCCTCAAGCCACTCACGGAAAACCCTCTCCCGATGTCCCCGCGGAAGTGTGCCCGTTCACCCCGCGTCCGCGAAAGCCCCCCACGCCCTGCGGCGGCGCCACACTACGCTGTCGGCGCCCCTCCGTGCTGCCGCCCGGTGCGGCCGCCCGCCCTGGCCCTCAGGCACGTGCCTGCGGCTGGAACTTCGGCACTCGCACGGTCACCTTCGTGCCCGCCCCCTGCGCCGTCTCGATGATGAGGCCGTAACCGTCCCCGTAGACCGAGCGCAGGCGCTCGTCCACGTTCGCCACGCCGATGGAGTCGATCGTGGTGTCGCCGGAGAGGATGCGGCGGATGCGCTCGGGGTCAGCGCCCACCCCGTCGTCCTCGATCGTCACCCAGCAGTCTGGGCCCATGTCGAGGGCGTCGATCGTGATGTGCCCGACGCCCGTCTTGTTCTCAAGCCCGTGGCGCACCGCGTTCTCCACGAGCGGCTGCAGGCACAGGAACGGCACCGTCACATTGAGCACCTCGGGTGCGATGCGCAGCTCCACCTGGAGGCGGTCGCCGAAGCGCGCCCGCTCGAGGATGAGGTAGCGGTCGATCGACGAGAGCTCCTCGGACAGCGTCGTGAACTGGCCGTGGGCGCGGAACGAGTAGCGGGTGAAGTCGGCGAACTCGAGCAGCAACTCGCGTGCGTGCTCGGGATCGGTGCGCACGTACGAGGCGATGGCATTGAGCGCGTTGTAGATGAAGTGCGGCGAGATCTGTGCCCGCAGGGCCTTCACCTCCGCCTCGGCGAGGCGCGTGCGCGAATCGTCGAGCTCCGCGAGTTCGAGCTGCCCGTTCGTCCAGCGGGAGATCTCGCTCACGGTGCGCACGAGGGCCGCTGGTGCGCCACGGTCGTAGGCGGCGATGGCGCCGAGGACGAGGTCGTCGATGACGAGCGGTGCGATCACGGCGTAGTGCAACGGGCACTCGGCGTTCTCGCAGGCCACGCGCTCTGGCCCCACCACCTCGGCGCGGCCGCTGTTGATGACCCGGCGCACGATGGCGTGGGCCGTGTCGGCGTGGTGGCCGTACTCACCTTCCCACGCGAGCATGCCCTCGGTGTCGTGGATCGACAGGGCTGGGGTGCCGGCAAGCTCGCGGAGGTACTTGGCAGCCTTCATGGCCGACTCCGCGTTCAGGCCCATGCGCAGCGCTGGCGCGGCTAGGCCTGCGGTGTGGAGCGTCGTGTAGGTGGCGCGCTCGGCCGAGCTGCCGAGGTCGGCGGAGCCGCGCCTCCACTGCCGGTACGTCCACGCGGGGACGACGATGATGGCGGCGATGATGATGATGAGCGCGGCGTTCTCCGTCACGCCGCCACGCTAGCCGGTGCGCGGCCCACGAGCCGACTGCGCGTGTGGTGGGATTCCCACATGATCCCCGACGATCCCCTCGCAGCGGTCGCCGCGATCCCCGAGGTCGCAGCCGCGGCGGCCCGCGCCCGGGACGCCCTGGACCCGCTGCTGCTCGATCGTCGGCTGCGGACGGCCGCCCCCGCACTGGCCGCTGAGGCAACCCTGCGCAATGCCCACGCGTCGGCCACCCTCGAGGGCGTCGAGGTCCCGATCGACGAGCTGCGGACGGGGGCCACCGGGTCACCGCTCCTGCGCGTCGCGGTGGCGATCCTCGAGGCCCAGCGGTACCTTCGCAGCCTCACCGGCGTGCCACCACGCCAGGCCTGGGCGGCGATCGCGGCGATCGCAGGGCGCCCCCTCCTCCCGGACGAGCGGCTCGGCCGACCGAGGATCGCGGGCGAGGATGCCCAGGATCCCCTGCACCTCGGGCTTGGTGACGACCTCGACAACGGCACCATCCGTCTCGCCGTGCTGGCCGACCTCCTGCAGCGGCCGACGGCGGCTCCCGCGCTCGTCGTCGCGGCGATCGCCCATGGCGAGCTCATCGCCACACAGCCCTTCGGCGCCGCCAACGGAGTGGTTGCCCGGGCAGCAGGCCAGCTCATCGTCGCGCAGCGTGGCCTCGATCCCGACCTGCTCGCCCTCGGCGACGTGGGGCTCATGGCCATGGGACGCGCTGCCTACGCGCGCGCCGTGCGGGCCTACGACGGTGGCGGCGCGGAGGGCGTGACCGCGTGGTGCGTGCACATCGCCACCGCCTTCGAGCAGGGTGCCCTGCTGGCTCGGGCAGCACTCGACACCCTCGGCTGACTTCGCCGTCGGCGCAATGCGCCCGCACGGGCAGCGGTCGTCCACAGGGGCGCCGCCGGTACCCATTGCCCCATGGGTTATGTCGTCACCGTGTCCGGGGCCGTCGGCGGCATAGGCGCCAGCACCTTCGCCTTCGCCCTCGCACTGCAGCCGGCCGGGCCCCGCGTTCTCGTCGATGCGCAGCCCGATGGCGTTCCCCTCGACGTGCTCCTCGGTGCGGAGGCCGTCCCCGGCGCCCGTTGGAGCGGGGTGCGCCTCACCTCGCCCGACATCAGCGTGGACACGGTGCTCGAGGCGCTGCCATCCGTGCACGGCGTGCACCTGCTCGCCTCCGACCGGGACGCCGTCGCCGACGCGGGTGCCACCACCCTGCTCGTCGCCGCGCTGCGCACGGACTGCGATCTCGTCGTCATCGACACCCCGCTGCGCGCCCCCGTGGTGGACACCCTGCAGCCCGACCTCCGCATCCTGCTCATGCCGCCGACCGTTGCCGGGCTCGGTGCGGCCCTCCTCACCTCGTCGGCCGACCTCGGGATCGTCGCGGTCGACATCGGCCATCCGTCACTGCCGATCGGGCGCCTCCACGAGTACCTCGAGCACCCGGTCGTCGGCAGCGTGCGCTGGCAGCGCGCCGTGACGGCCGCTGCGGAGGCGGGCGTGGCGCCGCCGCCCGGGAGTGATGTCATGCGCCTTGCCGCGCTGCTGTGGGAGGGGCTGGCCCATGCCGCGTGACATCGTGGAGTCACTGCGCGCAGCCGTCGTCCGCGACGTCGACCCCGACATCGACGGCGTCATCGGACGCAGCCCCGTCATCATCGACGGTGAGACGCTTGACGCGCTCGTGCGCGATGTCGGGCGCGAGGTGCTCGGCCTCGGGCCGCTGGCCCCACTCGCCGCGCTGCCTGGGGTCACCGACATCCTCGTGAACGGCACGCGCGAGGTGTGGATCGACGATGCGACCGGCCTGCACCGTACGGACCTCCGCATCGCCGACGAGGCGGCCGTCCGACGCCTTGCCACCCGCCTGGCCTCGACGGCGGGCCGTCGGCTCGATGACGCCGCCCCCTGGGTGGACGCCCGCCTGCCCGATGGCATCCGCCTGCACGCCGTGCTGCAGCCGCTGTCGCGCGGCGGCACCGCGATCTCGCTGCGCCTGCCCGCATCGACGCCCTTCACGCTCGCCGACCTCGAGGAGCGGCGCATGTTCGATGCCGCGACGCGACGTCGGCTGCTGCGCATGGTCGCGGCGGGCCACCCGGTGGTGATCTCCGGCGGCACCGGCACCGGCAAGACGACGCTGCTGGCGGCGCTGCTGGCAGCGGTACCGGCGTCCGAGCGCATCGTGGTGACAGAGGACTCGGCGGAACTGCGCGTCGACCACCCGCACGTCGTCTACCTCGAGGGCCGGCCCGCGAACATCGAGGGTTCCGGGGCGGTCACGTTGCGTGACCTTGTGCGCCAGGCGCTGCGCATGCGCCCCGATCGCCTCATCGTGGGGGAGGTGCGTGGTGCGGAGGTTGTCGACCTGCTGAACGCCCTGAACACCGGGCACAGTGGTGGTGCGGCGACGGTGCACGCGAACTCGGCGGCCGACGCGCTCGTCCGCCTCGAACTGCTCGCCCTCCAGGCCGGCCTCGGTCGGGAGGCGGCACAGCAGGCCATCGCGACGGCCTTTCGCAGCGTGGTGCACATCGAACGCGGCCGGGATGGTCGCCGCCGGGTGCGCGAGGTGCTTGATCTTGAGGCGACGCCGAGGTGAGGCTGCTCGTTGCCGTCATCGCGGCCGTGCTCGTCCACCAGTGGCTGCCCCCGGATCCCCGCGCGCGGGCGCGGCGCATCGCCGGCCGCGCCGTGCCCCCACTCGATGAGCGGCTCATCGCCCGCTGGCAGGGACGACGGCTGCGCCGGCCCGGCCAGGAGCGCACGGCCATCCTGCTGCAGCTCCTCGTCTCCGAGCTCACGGCCGGGGCGGTGCCGGAGGCGGCCTTCCGCCAGGTGCTCGGCCCGCGCCACGCGACGCCGTCAGCACTGCTCGAGGGCGGGCCCACGGCGGACCGCGCCGTGTGGTCGGACGTCGCCCACCTCTGGGCCGCCGCCGAGGACGTGGGCTTCTCCCTCGCGACCGCGATGCGCCGCGTGCATGCGGTCGCCCTCATCGACCAGGAGGTGGCCCGCGAAGTGCAGGCCAATGCGGCCGCACCACGCCTCGGGCTGGTCACCATGGCGCTCATGCCGGTGGGCGCCTGGGCCATGGGCTCCATGATGGGTGCCGAGCCCCTGGCCTTCCTCTTCACCACGCTCCCGGGCTGGGTGTGCCTGGTCCTCGGGTTGGCCTGCATCGGCCTGGCGGCGCTGTGGATGCGCTCCCTCACGCGGGCGGCCCTCGCATGAATCGGGCCCGTACCCGCACCTTCCTCGCCGGGTTCAGCGTCTGGTCCGCGGCACGCCTCTTCGTGCCCGGGGATGTCGCCCTGGTGTTCGGGTTGCTCGCCGCGGCAGCCATGTGGCGCTACGGCGGCCGCCTCCCCACGGCCGCCGTCGTCGCGGACGAGCGGACCCTCGCCCGCGAGCTCCCCATAGCCCTCGACGTCCTCGCCCTCTCGCTCGATGCCGGCGCCTCCTGGGACCGGGCCGTGCACCATGCCGCCGACTGCTGCACGGGCGACCGGGCCGTGGCGCTGCTCACGGCTGCCGCCCGCCTCGCGATGGGTGCCGCCCCCGCCGAGGTCTGGCAGGGGGCCCCCATCCTCGGCACCATCGGCAGCCTGGTCGAGCGCAGCTTCCGCAGTGGCGGGGCGGTGTCCACCGTGCTCCGGGAGCATGCCGACACGGTGCGCCAGGGCGAGCGGATGCGGCGCATCGCCGGTGCCCGGAGGCTCGCCACCACGGCCGTCATGCCGGTGACGTTCCTCGGCTACCCCGCCTTCCTGCTGCTCGGCCTCATCCCCACGCTCGTCTCGAGCCTGCTCACCTTGGTCGGGCCGGTGCTGTCCACAGGCCTGGTCGGCCCATGACGCGTCCCGCCCCAAGCCCAGCCACGGGCATCGCTGTCGGGGGTGCGGACAGCATCCGCCTCGGCGATCCCGCCACCCGAGAGATTGGACACCCCATGCGAATCCGGAACATCGTCGCTCGCTTCCGCCACGACGACCGCGGTGCGGTGACCGAGGAGTACTCCTACGTCGGCTTCCTGTCGGCGAGCATCATCACCTTCCTCGTCGGCATCATCCAAAGCGACTTCTTCCGTGCCCTGCTCGAGAGCGTCATCACGAAGCTGCTCGGCTCGCTCGTCGCGATCGCCCTCCGGATGGTCGTGTGATGCGCACCCATGGTCGAGGGGGTCGGGGCACATGCCCCGACCCCCTCCGGCGCGTCCGGGGATCCATCACCCTCGAGGCGGCGGCCGGCATGAGCATGCTCCTCCTCACCACCCTGCTGCTCGCCCTTGCGCTGGCCGTCGGGGGCGCCGCCCTCGGCCTCGTCGGCCGGGCGCGGGACGCGGCCCGGGTCGCCGCCATGGCTGCCGACCGCACCGAGGCGCTGCAGGCGGCCCGCCGGCTTGCCGGCTCTGGCACCGACGTCAGCGTCACCTCCGATGGCCGCCTCGTCACCGTGCACCTGCGGCGCAGCGTCCGCGCCGGGACCCTCCCGGCCATCACGCTCGCGACGAGCGCCACCGCGCTCGAGGAGGTGCCGTGGTGAGCGAACGTGGCGCCCTGGAGCCCGTCGTCGCGTTGCTCGCGGGCCTGCTCGCCCTGATCACGGTCGCGATCGTCGTGCTCGTCGGCATCCGGGTCCGCATCGAGGGCCTTCGCACGGCTGCCGACCTGTCGGCACTTGCGGCAGCGACCGACGGCAGTTGCGCCATCGCCACCACGGTCGCGACGCGCAACGGCGCCGACCTCACCCGCTGCGACCTCACCGAGGGAGAGGTCCGCGTGCGGGTGCGGGCCCTGCACGCGGGCAGCGCCATCGATGCCGTCCTCCCCGAGGCCCTCCTCGTGGCGAGCGCGCACGCCGCCCTGGCCGACGTCCTTCCACAGTCCTGATGGGCGGGGCCCGCCCTACGCTGTGCCCATGACGAACGCCCCGGAGCAGCCCCGCGCCGCGGCCTTCTTCGATGTCGACAACACCCTGCTGCGGGGCGCTTCGCTGTACTTCCTCGCCCGCGGGCTGGCCAAGCGCCACCTCGTGAGCCCGGGCCAGATCGTGCGCTACGGCTGGAAGCAGTGGAAGTACCTCATCTCCGGCAAGGAGCGGGTGCAGGACCTCCGCTTCGTCACCGAGGCCACCATGGCCTTCATCGCCGGCCGCGAGGTGGCGCAACTGCAGGAGCTCGTGCGCTCCGTCATCGACGAGATCCTGTTGAACAAGCTCTGGCCCGGGACACTCAAGATCGCCCAGGCCCACCTGCAGGCGGGGCAGGAGGTGTGGCTCGTCACAGCCGCACCGAACGACCTCGCCCGCATGCTCGCCGCCCGCCTCGGACTCACCGGCGGCGTCGGCACCTGCGCCGAGGTCGTCGACGGTCGCTACACCGGCCACCTCGACGGCAAGCCCGTGCACGGCCGAGAGAAGGCCGAGATGGTGTCCCGGCTGGCCGCCAACCGGGGCCTTGACCTCACCGTGTGCACGGCCTACTCGGACTCGTCCAATGACATCCCCATGCTCACGGCCGTCGGCAACGCCGTGGCGGTGAACCCGGACGCGGCCCTGCGACGCGAGGCCCGGCGACGGGGCTGGCTCATGGTCGAGTACCGACGCAGCCGCTTCTGGCGCGACACCACCATCCCTGCCAACCCCAACGTGGCCGTGGGCGCGGGCTTCGCCGCGGGTCTCGTGGCCGCTGCACTGGGCCGCGATCGCCGCCGCTGACGGGTATCGCCGCGGGGACGCGGCATCTGTCCACATGCTGGTCCCAGCAGTCCACGGGTTGGGCTCGGGTCGAAGGACCCTCCTACCATGCCGTCCATCACCGCAACGGCGCGGGTCCGTCAATTCGCGCCGGTGAGGAGGTGGGGAGTGAACGCCGCCGCCTCACGCGTACCCGGGTCCACGGCGCTGCGCCTGCCCGTCTACCTCCGCGTCCTGCAGGGCATGCGCGATGTCGATCGCGTGTCGAGCGAGGAACTCGCGGCCCTGTGCAACGTCACGAGCGCCCAGCTGCGCAAGGACCTCTCCGCCCTCGGCTCGCACGGCACGCGCGGCGTCGGCTACGACGTGCGCACCCTGCGTGACGCACTCGCCACTGAGCTCGGCCTGCAGCACGACTGGCCCGTGGTCGTCGTGGGCGGCGGCAATCTGGGCCTCGCCCTCGCCAATGACGCGGGTTTCGCCTCGCGCGGCTTCCGGGTGGTCGGCCTCGTCGACGCCGACATGCTGCGCACGGGCGAGCCCGTCGGCCGCGACCTCGTGATCCAGCCCATGGCCGACCTGGCCCGGATCGTGCGGCGCACCCGGTGCGTCATCGGTGTCATCGCCACGCCACCGGCCGCCGCCCAGCAGGTGGCCGACGAGCTGGTGGCCGCCGGCATCACCGGCATCCTGAACTTCGCCCCCGCTGTCCTCACCGTGCCCGAGGGCGTGGCGGTTCGCGATGTCGACCTTGGAACGGAATTGCAGCTGCTTGCGTTCCATGCACAACAGCGGACGAATGCCCGGTTCGTCGGAGAGGGGTCCACGGATGGCGGGGAAGATGCGTAACCGGATCACGGTCGTGTGTGCGGATGCGCGAGATGCAGGGTTGCTCACGGTGCGCGGCGACGCGGCGCTGCGGGCGGCACGGGTGATCGTGGCCGATCGTGATGTGGAGCGGGTGGTGCGTGCGGTGAGCACGGCCGAGGTGGTGGTGCTCACCCCGGACCTCTCGCTCGCGCGGCGCACCCGCGTGGTGCGTGACGCCCTCGCGGGCGGTGCCGGCGTGGTGCGGGCCATCGGCGCGGACGCCGTGTGCGACGGCTCCCTCGCGCAGGAGCTGCGGGCGCTCGAACCGCATGCGCAGCTCGAGGTGGTGCCCACCGTCACGGGCACCGCGCTTGCCGCGGCCTATGCGGGCGTCTCGCTCACGGGCCAGCGCACCCGCGGGTTCCGCGTCATCGATGCCGGTGACCCGGGCGCGGACTGGCTGGCGCGGCCCCGTGAACTGCTCGTCGTGCGCAATGCCGGCGCCCTCGCGGATGCCGTCACCACCCTGCTGGCGGCGGGGTGGCCTGCGGACACCCCGTTCCGCCTCGTCGCGGAGACCGCGAGCCTGCGGCAGCGCACCACCACGGGCATCCTCGGCGCCGCACCCAGCGTCGCTGCCCCGGCCGATGCCGTGCTGCTCGTGGGGGAGCCCGTGCGCGAGGCCATCGCCTGGTTCGAGCAGTTGCCGCTGTTCGGCTGGCGCCTGCTCATGCCGCGCACGAAGGACCCGCTCGACCAGCTCACCAGCGGGCTCGAGCACGACGGCGGCATCGTGACGCACGTGAACACCCTGTCCGTCGAGCCGCCGCGCACCCCGCAGCAGATGCAGCGGGCCGTCGCCGGCCTCGCGGAGGGTCGCTACGGCTGGATCGCCCTCACCTGTGCCAACGCGCTCACTGCCGTGTGGAACACCTGCCTTGAGTACGGGCTCGATGCCCGCGCCTTCGCCGGCACCCGCATTGCCGCCGTGGGTGAGGACACCGTGGCGGCGCTCGCCGCCCATGGGCTGCGCGCCGACCTCGTCGCCCCGGCCGGCGGCACCACCCAGGACCTCGTCGACTGCTTCCCGGATGCCGAGACGGGTGAGGGCTTCGCCAGCCGGGTCCTCATCCCGCGCGCCGAGATCGCCACCGACACCCTCACCGCCGGGGTTGCCGCGCTCGGCTGGGAAGCCGACGAGGTCACCGCCTTCCGCACCGTGCGGGCGGCACCCCCGGCCGCCACCACCCGCGAGGCCATCAAGTCCGGCGGCTTCGACGCCGTCCTCTTCACCTCGTCTGCCACCGTCCGCAACCTCATCGGCCTGGCTGGCAAGCCCCACGCGCGCACGATCGTCGCCTGCATCGGGTCCGGCACGGCGCGCACCGCCGAGGAGCACGGACTGCGGGTCGACGTCATCGCACCGGAAGCCACCCACGAGTCGCTCCTCGAGGCGCTCGTCGAGCACGCGCTGGCCCTCCGTGCCGCCGAGCCGGACCTCCCTGCCGGCCGCGCAGCAGCGGGAGAGGCCCGGCGCAAGGCCAAATAGCATTGGGCCAGGAGGTGGGCATGACGGTCCACACGACGGTGCACCTGGTGCGCCACGGTGAGGTGTTCAACCCGGAGAAGCTGCTCTACGGCCGGCTTCCCGGGTACCGCCTCTCCGACCTCGGCCTGCGCATGGCCGAACGTGTCGGCGAGGTGCTGTCGCGCCATGACATCACGCAGGTGATCGCATCGCCGCTTGAGCGTGCCCAGCAGACCGCCACCCCGCTCGCCGGCCTCCTCGGCCTGCCCATCGGCGCGGACGACAACCTGCTCGAGGCCACCAACGTGTTCGAGGGCAAGCGAGTCTCCGTGGGCGATGGGGTGCTGCGCCAGCCGCGCACCTGGCGCCACCTC
This sequence comes from Actinomycetes bacterium, assembly GCA_021824095.1. Taxonomy (GTDB): domain Bacteria; phylum Actinomycetota; class Actinomycetes; order S36-B12; family UBA5976; genus JAKALQ01. The sequence goes on along the minus strand of JAKALQ010000005.1, from coordinate 22,005 downwards.
TACAACCCCTTCAAGCCCTCGTGGGGTGAGCCCTACGTCGAGGTCGCGGCGCGCATGCGCCTCGCGATCGCGGCGGCACGCGAGGCGGCCCGCGGGCATGAGGCAGCACTCGTCTCGCACCAGCTGCCCATCTGGATCGCACGCCTCGACGCGGAGCAGCGTCGCCTCTGGCACGACCCCCGCTCGCGGCAGTGCTCGCTCGCCTCCGTCACCTCGCTCGTCTTCGAGGGCGACCGCCTCGTGCGAGTCGACTACAGCGAGCCCTGCGCCGACCTCGTCGCCGTGTCGAACAAGGGCGTCGGGGCATGACGCTGCTCGCCAGCGCGGCCGACACCATCACGAGCGGCTCCCTGCTGCTCGCGGTGCCGCTCGCCTTCCTCGCTGGGCTGGTGTCCTTCCTCAGTCCGTGCGTGGCGCCCCTGGTGCCCGGCTACGTGTCCCTCATCACGGGCCTCTCGGCCGACGAGCTGCTCGACGGCCGGGGCCATCGGCACCGTGCCCTCGCCGGCACGGTGGGCTTCACGCTCGGGTTCGGCCTGCTCTTCACCTCGTACGGCGTCGCCTTCGGCAGCATCGGCTCGGTGTTCGCGCGCAACCAGGCCACCATCTCGCGTGCCCTCGGCGTGCTCGTCATCGCCCTCGGCGTCGCCTACCTCGGCCGCATCCCGCTGCTGGAGCGTGAGTTCGGGCCGCAGATGCGCGGCCGTGGCGGTGTGCTCATGGCGCCGGTGCTCGGCGTCGCCTTCGGACTCGGCTGGGTGCCCTGCGTGGGGCCCACCCTCGCCGCGGTGCAGACCCTCGCCTTCAACGAGGGCAGCGCCTGGCGGGGCGCGGGACTGTCGCTGCTGTACAGCCTCGGCCTCGGGCTGCCCTTCATCGTCATCGGCCTCTTCTTCGAGCGCTCGGTCGCGGCGCTGCAGTGGATGCGTCGCTACCGCCGGCGCATCCAGCAGCTCGGCGGCGTCATGCTCGTCGTGCTCGGGGTGCTGCTCGTCACCGGCACCTGGAACGACCTCACCATCTGGATGCGCATCCACCTGGCCTTCTGGAAGGTCATCCTGTGATCCGCGTCTTCCTGCTGTACTTCATCCCGCTGTGCATCTGGCTGTACTTCCTCGTCGAAGCGGCCCTCACACGCAACCCCAACCTGCTGCCGCGCTACGCATGGGTGCTGCTGTCGTTGCTCCTGCCCGGCATCGGCACGATCCTGTGGGTGCTCATCGGACGCCAGCGCAGGCCCCGCTCGTCGGCGCCCGATGATGATCCGCGCTTCCTGCGCAGCCTCGATGACGAGATGTGGCGCCGGCGCCTGCGCGACTGGCGCAATCGACGAGAGGGGCAGTGATGCTCGCCTTCATCCGCTACTCGACCCTGCGGCTCGCCGTGCTGCTCGTCGTCGGTGCCGTCTGCTACCTCGTGGGGCTGCGTGGCTTCGGCCTGCTCCTCGTGGCGCTCATCGGCAGCGGCGTCGCCTCGCTGTTCCTGCTCGATCGACAGCGTGAGGCCCTCGGCGAGAGCGTCGGTGGGGTGCTCGGCCGCATCAACGCGCGCATCGACGCCAACACCCGGTCCGAGGACATCGACGATGCGCCAGCAGGCACGGTAGTGCCGGAGCCTGACGCGGCAGCCGACGGGGAGCCCCCGGCTTCGGCCTGATGCGGGCGAGCCGCTGCGCGAGGATCAGCCGAGCAGCGCGGCCACGGCGATCGCGGCCGCCCACACGAGGAGCGTGCGGCCGGTGCCGACGAGCACCGGGATGAGGTCCCGTCCCGCGGCACCGCGGATCACGGCCCAGCCCGGGCGATGCGCTGAGCCCGCTGCGGCGAGGGCGAGGAGCAGCCACCGGCTGCCCCCGGTCGCGAGGGCGACGAAGGGCGTGATCAGGCCCACCCACACGAGTCCGACGTACAGCCAACGTGTGTTGGCGGCCCCGAGCCGCACGGCCAGCGTGCGCTTGCCATGGGCGGCATCGGTGGGGACGTCGCGCAGGTTGTTCGCCACGAGCAGCGCACAGGAGAGCGCGCCGGCGCCGGCACCGTAGAGCCATCCGAGCGCCGTCGGCTGCCCGAGCAGCACGGTGACCGTGCCTTGCACCGCGACGAGCCCGAACCACACGAACACGAACACCTCGCCGAGCCCGAGGTAGCCGTAGGGGTTGGTGCCGCCGGTGTAGAACCACGCGGAGACGATGGCGAGCGCGCCGACCGCGAGCAGCCAGGGCTGGTGCACGGCGAGGACGATGACGAGCCCCGCGATCGCCGCCACACCGAAGGACGCGAAGGCGGCAGCCCGGACGAGCGCGGGCGCCGCGAGGCCCTGGCCGACGAGGCGCACCGGGCCGACCCGCACGGTGTCGGTGCCACGGATGCCGTCGCTGTAGTCGTTGGAGAAGTTCACGCCCACCTGCAGCGCGAGGGCCACGAGCATGGCGAGGAGCGTGATCCACGGCGAGGGTCGCGTGGCACCGCCGGCGGACCAGGCGACCGCCCAGCCCACGACGACCGGTGCGATGGCGGCAGGCAGGGTGCGGGGGCGCGTGGCGGCGAGCCACTGCTGTGGGGTGGCCATCAGCGCACCATCCCGAGCAGGCGCTGCCGGTCCGGCTTGCCATTGGGCAACAGCGGCAGGTGCTCCAGCCGCACGATGTCGAGGGGCATGGAGCCGCGGCCGAGGGCCGACGCGGCGAACTGCCGCAGTGAGGCGTCGGGGGTGGTGCCCCCCACGACGAAGGCGACGGGCACATGCCCCCACTCGCTGTCGGGGCGGGAGAGCACGGCGACCTCCGTGACGTCGGCGAGGGTGCGGATGGCGGCGGCGATGAGTGGCAGGGCGACGTTGGCGCCGCCCACCTTCACCACGTCGTCGAGGCGGCCGACCACCTCGAGCCGACCCAGTCGCCAGCGACCGAGGTCATTGGAGCGCCAACGTCGGTCGGCGAGGTCGGGGTCATCGTCGCGGTAGCGGTGCGCCACCGTGGGGCCGGTGATGACGATGCGTCCAGGGTCCTCGCCCTCGAAGCTCACCGTGGTGCCGGGGAAGGGGCGGTCGTCGTAGATGCAGCCGCCGCAGGTCTCGGTGGCGCCGTACGTGGTGACGAAGTGCACGCCGTAGCCGCGGAGGGCGAGGCGGTGCTCGTCGGAGAGGGCATCGGCGCCGATGAGCACGGCGTCGAGTCGGGCCAGCTCGTGCAGGGCCTCGACGGAGTCGCGATCGTCGGCACCGGCGAACGAGAGCAGCCGCGCCACCTGCGTCGGCACGAGCGCGGTGTAGGCGCGCAGCCCCGCCGCGTCGGCACGCTGTCGCAGTTCGCGCAGTGCCGGGAGCACGGATGCGCCGTCGAAGTGCCCGGCGCCGGCCACGCCCTCCCAGACGACGGGCGCATGCCCATGCCGCAGCGAGCGCACGAGGGTGTTCATGCCGCCGGCGCCGGTGACGGGGATCGCCGTGAGCCAGAGGCCCGGCCCGCCGAGCACCTCGTCAGCGAGCGTGGCACTCGCGAGCAGCGCATCACGGTCGATCTCGACGCCGCGCGCGACGCCGGTGGAGCCGCTTGTGGCGAGGATGATCGACGGCTGCGCGGGCAGCCCGTCGCCGATGCCCTCGCCGCCGGTGGTGTGCACGAGAGCGACGGAGTCGGTGCCGTCGAGCACCGCACGCACGCGCTCCACTGCCGCGCGCACGCCCTCGGCGCCGGGGTGGACGGTGCAGGTGAGCCCAGCCATGGGCCGATAGCCTAGGCGGCGTCGAAAGGATCCCTTGTGGACACCCGTGCGCGCTACGTCCTCCCGCCCGTCGTCGACCCGTCCTCCCCGGCCGCGTCCGACCCCGCCCACTCGTCCGTGGTGCCCGCGTGCACCTGGGTCGCGGTGGGGGAGTACGAGGACATCCGCTACGAGCTCTCCACGGGTGACGACGCCGGCATCGCGAAGATCACCATCAACCGGCCGCACAAGCGCAACGCCTTCCGGCCGCAGACGGTGGCCGAGCTGAAGCACGCTTTCGACGTCGCCAGGGATGATCCGTCGGTGGGGGTCATCATCCTCACCGGGCAGGGTGACTGGGCCTTCTGCTCCGGCGGCGACCAGGGCATCCGCGGCGACGACGGCTACATCGGCTCCGACGAGGTGGCCCAGGCTGGCATCGGCCGGCTCAACGTGCTCGACCTGCAGGTGCAGATCCGCCGCACCCCCAAGCCCGTCATCGCGATGGTGGCCGGGTACGCCATCGGCGGCGGCCACGTGCTGCACGTCGTGTGCGACCTCACGGTGGCAGCAGACAACGCCCGCTTCGGCCAGACCGGCCCCAAGGTCGGCTCCTTCGACGGCGGCTACGGCTCCGGCCTGCTTGCCGCGAGCATCGGGCAGAAGCGCTCGCGGGAGGTGTGGTTCACCTGTCGGCAGTACGGCGCGGAGCAGGCCTACGACTGGGGCCTCGTGAACGAGGTGGTGCCGCTCGCCGACCTCGAGATCGCCACCGTCGACCTTGCGCGCGAGATGCTCGCCTTCTCGCCGCTCGCGCTGCGCATGCTCAAGGCCTCGCACAACGCCGCGGATGACGGCCTCGCGGGTGTGCAGCAGCTGGCCGGTGACGCGACCCTCCTCTTCTACATGACCGAGGAGGCGCAGGAGGGCCGCGACGCCTACAAGACCCACCGGCGCCCCGACTTCGGTCGCTTCCCGAAGCGGCCGTGACCCCCGAGGAGCTGCTCGACTCGGCACGCGTCTTCGCGCTGCCGCTCCACCGGGAGTTCCGCGGCGTCACCGTGCGCGAGGGGCTGCTCTTTGAGGGGCCGTCGGGATGGGCGGAGTTCGCCCCCTTCCTCGACCACACTGACGCGCACGCGGGTCGATGGCTCGCTGCGGCGATCGAGCAGGCATACGGCACCTGGCCTCCACCGCTGCGTGCGCGGGTGCCCGTGAACGCCATCATTCCCATGACCGATGCGGTGACGACGGGCGAGCTCACGCGGGCCGCCCTCGCCTCCGGGTGCACGACTGTGAAGACGAAGGTCGGCGCTGACGATCCCGCCAACGATGTCGCCCGCGTCGCCACCATCCGGGCCGTGCTCGACGAGGCGGGGGTGCGCGGGCGCATCCGCATCGACACCAACCAGCGCTGGAGCGCTGCACAGGCCATCGCGCTGCTGCCGGAACTCGACGCGGTTGCCGGCGGCCTCGAGTACGTCGAGCAACCGGTTGCCGGCCGGGACGCCCTGCGGGCCGTGCGCGCTGCCGTCGACGTGCCGATCGCCGTCGACGAGGGCATCCGCCTCGCCACCGACCCAGTTGCCGCCGTCGCCGCCCTGCGCGAGGTCGCGGATGTGGCCGTACTCAAGGCCATCCCCCTCGGTGGCGTGCGCCCCGCCCTCGCGGTGGCGGAGGCGGCCGGGCTCCCGGTCGTCGTGTCCGGCAGTCTCGACACCGTCGTCGGGCTCGCGAGCGGCCTGTGGCTCGCCGCCTGCCTGCCGAACCTCGCCGGTGCGTGCGGGCTCGGGACGGGGGCGCTGCTGCGCCATGACGTTGTCGCGTCACCGCAGCCCATCGTCGATGGCCACCTTCGCGTGGAACGGGTCGTGCCCGAGGACCCGGATCCCGCGGGCCTCGTCGACGACGCCATGCGCACTCGCTGGCGCGAGCGCCTGCTGCGTGCATGGGAGCATGCGGGCATGGACCGTGGGGTGGGCGCATGACGAACCCGAGCACCGTCGAGGCACGTGCCATCGTCGACGGGCTGCTGCGCGGTGGGGTGGACGAGGTCGTGCTGGCCCCCGGGTCGCGCAACGGGCCCCTGTCGATCGCACTCGCGCAGGCGGCGGATGCCGGCCGCCTGCGCCTGCATGTGCGCCTCGACGAGCGCTCGGCGTCCTTTCTGGCGCTGGGCCTGGCGAAGCGCCTCGCCGCCCCCGTCGCGGTCGTCTGCACCTCCGGAACGGCCGCCGCCCACCTGCATGCCGCCGCCTACGAGGCCACTGAGGCAGGGGTGCCGCTGCTGCTCCTCACCGCCGACCGACCGCCGTCGCTGCGCGGCCGTGGCGCCAACCAGACCATCGACCAGCGCGGCATGTTCGGTCCGGCGGTGCTCGCGGCGTTCGACGCCGCGGTGGCGGACACGCAGCCGGAGGCGCACTGGCGCGGCCTCGTCGCCGACGCCCTCGCCGCTGCCCGCGGCAACGCCACCACGGCACCCGGCGCGGTGCATGTGAACCTGCCCTTCGCCGAGCCCCTCGTCCCGGCCGATGGCGACACCGCCTGGACGGCCGCCCTGCCGGCGCCGGTGCCGCCACGGGCTCCGGTCGAGGTGGCGCGCGGCAGTTGGGCGCGCCTCTGGCCCGCCGGCGGCGCCACCCCGCGCGGCGTCGTCATCACCTCCGATCCGTCGCAGGCCGATGACGCGACCGCCCTTGCCGAAGCGCTCGGCTGGCCCGTGCTCGCCGAGCCCGGCAGTGGCGCCCGTCGCGGCCCCAATGCCATCGCCCACTACCCGGCGCTCCTCGCCGATCCGGCACTGCGTGCCGACGTCGTCGTCACCCTCGGCAGGTTCGCCCTCTCGCGCAGCGTCGCCGCCTATGTGCGCAGCGCCGGTCGCCATGTGGCCGTCGGCCGAGCCACGGTCGACCCGCTCGGTACCGCGCAGGTGCAGTTGCCCCGGCTGCCCGATGTCCGTCGCCTCGCGCCCACCGACCCTGAGTGGCTTGCACGCTGGCAGGCAGCCGATGCCGCGGTACCCGCACCCACGGGTCCCCGCGCGTGGGTGGCTGCCGCCCTTGCGGCCGTGCAGCCCGGTGATCTCGTCTGGTACGGGCCGTCCAGTGTCATCCGCTACGCGGAGGCCGTCGCCCCCGCCGTCGATGACGAGGTGCTCGCCCGCATGAACCGCGGCACCAACGGCATCGACGGGGTCGTGTCCAGTGCGATGGGTGCCGCCCTCGCCCACGCGCGCACCGCCCCGGAGTCACTTGCGGTTGGCATCATGGGCGACCTCACCTTCCTCCATGACGTGAACGGGCTGCTCGTGCCGCCCGACTCCGCCGTGCCCCGCCTCGCGCTCGTGGTGCTCGACAGCGACGGGGGTCGCATCTTCGCCACGCTCGAGCAGGGTGCCGACGCCTTCCGTCCGGTCTTCGACCGTGTGTACGGGACACCGCACAATCGCGACCTCGTGGCGATTGCCGCCGCCTACGGCGTGCACGCCGTCCGGGTCGCCACCGAGCATGACCTCGTGCGCGAACTCTCCGCCGCGCGCGCCCGCGATGGCCTGTCCGCCATCGTCATCGACGACCGGGGGTAGACCATGCAGTGGCTGCGTCGCATCGGCATCGGATTCGTCGCAGTCGTCGCGGTGGTGGCCCTCGTCGGTGGGGTCATCGTCGTGCGCACCGTGCGCGCCTCCTGGCCGCAGACGGCAGGGACCCTCGACGTGCGCGGGCTCAACGCCGACGTGCGCGTGCAGCGTGATGCCCGGGGCGTCCCCCAGATCTATGCCACCACCGACCACGACCTCTTCTTCGCGCAGGGCTTCGTGCACGCGCAGGACCGCTTCTGGGAGATGGACTTCCGTCGCCATGTGACGGCGGGTCGGCTGTCCGAGCTGTTCGGTGCGTCCGAGGTGAAGACGGACGAGTTCCTGCGCACCCTCGGATGGCGACGCGTCGCGCAGCAGGAGCTGGCCCTGCTGCGCCCGGAGACGGTGCGCCTGCTGCAGGCCTACGCGGACGGCGTGAACGCCTGGCTCGCGCAACAGGGGACCGGTGCCAGCCTCTCGCTCGAGTACGCGATCCTCGGCCTCAAGGTGCACGGCTACGTGCCCGAGCGCTGGACCCCGGTCGACTCGCTCGCCTGGCTCAAGGCCATGGCCTGGGATCTGCGCGGCAACCTCGACGAGGAACTGGCGCGCACCATCGCCGCGGGTGCGGTCGGCACGAAGCGGGCCGAGGAGCTGTACCCCGCCTACCCCTTCTCCCGCAACGCCCCCATCGTCACCCAGGGTGCCGTGCGCAACCTCACCACCTTCGATGCCAGCGCCCCCACGATGCGCGCCACTGCCGGCACGGCCGCCGGCATCGCCGCCCTCATCGCCCGCATGCCCGCCTACTTCGGCGTGAAGACGCAGGGCACGGGCTCCAACTCCTGGGTCGTCTCCGGCCGCTACACGGCCACGGGCAAGCCCCTGCTCGCCAATGACCCGCACCTGGCGCCTGCCATGCCCTCGATCTGGACGCAGGTCGGCCTGCACTGCGTGGCGATCACCCCGACCTGCAGCTTCGACGTCGCCGGCTGGTCCTTCAGCGGGTTCCCCGGCGTCATCATCGGCCACAACGCGAACGTCGGCTGGGGCTTCACCAACCTCGGCCCGGACGTGAGCGACCTCGTGCTCGAGGACGTGCGCGGCAACCAGGTGCGCATGGACGGCACCTGGCATCCGCTCACCATCGTTCCGGAGACCATCACGGTCGCGGGGGCGCCGGCAGTGCACTGGCTCGCACGCGCCACCGTGCATGGCCCCCTCATCTCCGACGCGAGCAGCGACTACGGCCGGGCCAACGGCGGCAAGGGCTACGCCGTCGCGCTGCGCTGGACCGCCCTCACGCCCGGGCGCACCGCCGACGCCGTCTTCCTCCTCGACCGCGCCCACGACTGGACGTCGTTCCGCGCGGCCGCACGCTCCTTCGAGGTGCCGGCGCAGAATCTCGTGTACGCCGACACGAAGGGCAACATCGGCTACCAGGCACCCGGGCGCATCCCGATCCGACGCGGCTACGACGGCCGCTGGCCCGTGCCCGGCTGGGACTCGCGGTACGACTGGGTCGGCTACATCCCCTTCGACGCACTGCCCTCGGTGCTGAACCCGAAGGACGGGTTCGTCGTCACCGCCAACCAGGCCGTCATCGACCCGGCCACCTACCCCTACTTCCTCACCACCGACTGGGCATACGGGTCGCGATCACAGCGCATCCGTGACGTGCTCACCGGCTGGATCCGCAGCGGCCATCGCATCACGGTGGCGGACATGCAGCACCTGCAGATGGACTCCGCCAACGCCCTCGGGCCCATCCTCGTGCCGGCACTCATCGCGGCCGACCCCACGCACAGCGGGGTGCTGCGCACCTGGCAGCAGCAGGGCATGACGATGGCGGCCGACTCCGCAGGTGCGGCCCTCTTCGCCGCCACCTGGCGCCACCTGCTCGTCGACGTGTTCCGGGACGAACTCCCGAAGGCATATGGCATCGACGGCCAGGATCGTTGGTTCGAGGTCATGCGCACCCTCCTCACGCAGCCGACGAACCGCTGGTGGGACGACGTGCACACGGCGAAGGTCGAGACCCGAGACGACATGCTGCGGCTGGCCCTCTCGCAGGGCATCGCCGAACTCACCGCCCGCTTCGGCAGCGACCCCACGACCTGGCGCTGGGGCACCATGCACACGCTCACGCTCACGAACCAGTCCTTCGGCACGAGCGGTATCGGCATCATCGAGCGCATCTTCAACCGGGGTCCCCTCGAGCTCGCCGGGTCGTCCTCCGTCGTCGATGCCACCTCCTGGACGTCGGACAACGGCTACGCCGTCGACGAGGCGCCCTCGATGCGACAGGTGCTCGACGTGGGCAACTGGGATCGCAGCACCTGGGTGAACCTCACGGGCGAGAGCGGGCATGCCTACTCGGCGCACTACGTCGACCAGGCGGATGCGTGGGCGACGGGGCACACCTACCCGTGGCCCTTCAGCAGCGCTGCCGTGGGCGCGTCGACGGTCGACACGCTCACCCTGCGGGCGGTGGCCTGATGGTGCGGGTCGTCCTCGGTGGCGCCACGGGGTGGACCGGCGCGCCCCTCGCACGGGCCATCCGCGCATCGGATGACCTCGAACTCGTGGCGGCGGTGTCACGGCAGCATGCGGGTACCGATCTCGGCCTCGCGCTCGGCGAGGCGGCTTGGGGTGTGCCGGTGTTCGGCATGGTCGATGCGGCACTCGATGGTGCCGACGTCTACGTCGACTACACCTCGCATGCCGTGGTGCGTGCGCACGTCATGGCCGCCCTCGCGCGGGGCGTCCACGTCGTCGTCGGGTCATCGGGGCTCACGGGCGCCGACTACGAGGACGTCGAGCGTGCGGCCGTCGCCGCCGGGGTGGGGGTGATCGCCGCAGGCAACTTCGCCATCGCCGCGGCACTCGCCCAGATGGCCGCCGTGGCCGTCGCACGCCACCTGCCACAGTGGGAGGTCATCGACTACGCGAGTGCCACGAAGCCGGACGTGCCGAGCGGTACGGCGCGTGAGCTTGCGGAGCGCCTCTCGGCGGTGCATCGACCTGCGATCGGCGTGCCGGTGGACGAGATCGCCGGCCCACGCGAGGCGCGCGGCGCCGACGTCGATGGCACACGTGTGCACTCGGTGCGTCTGCCCGGCTTCGTGGTCTCGACCGATGTGGTGTTCGGGCTGCAGGGGCAGCGGCTCACCATCCGCTTCGAGGCAGGCGACTCGCCCCAGCCCTACGTCGACGGCACCCTGTTCGCCGTGCGGCGCGTGCCGCGCGTGCAGGGCCTCGTGCGCGGCCTCGACCAGTTGCTCTGACCGGTCAGCCGCCGAGGGCCCAGCGCATGGGCTCCAGCTTCGCGTTTGACTCGGCCAGTTCGCTCGCCGGGTCGGAACCGGCGACGATGCCGCACCCCGCGAACAGCCGGATGCGCCGCGGGTCGGCCAGGTCGACCTTGCCGCACCGCAGTGCGATGCCGAGCTCGCCGTCGCCGCGGCCGTCGATCCAGCCCACCGGGCCGGCGTAGCGGGAGCGGTCCATGCCCTCGAGTGTGCGGATGAGCACCGCCGCCCGCTCGGTCGGCGTGCCACACACGGCCGCCGTGGGATGCAGCGAGGCCGCGAGGGCCAGCACCGGCACATCGTCGGCGATGCGCCCGGTGACGTCCGTCGCCAGGTGCTGCACGTTCGCGAGCCGCAGCAGACGGGGCGCGTCGGGGACGTCGAGGTCCGTGCAGTGCACGGACAGCGCCTGCGCCACCGAAGCCACGGCGTACTCGTGCTCCTGCTGGTCCTTGTCCGATGCGAGCAGCTCCTCACCGAGGTCCTCGTCGAGGGCCACCGAGGTGCCACGCCGGATGGTGCCCGCGAGCACACGGGACATGACGACGTCGCCACGTCGCCGCACGAGGAGCTCGGGGGTGGCGCCGACGAGCCCGTCGACGAGGAAGGTCCAGCACTCGGGGTAGCGCTCGGCGAGCTTCACCATGAGGGCGCGGGGATCGATGGGGGCGCTGCTCGTGCCGATGATGTCGCGCGCGAGCACCACCTTGTCGAGCTCGCCGCGGGTGATGCGCTCGACCGCCTCGGCCACGGCCCGCTGCCAGGCCTTGGTGTCGCGGGTGCCCTCACCCCAGGTCACATCACGGGGTGCCACCACGGGCTCGCGTGCCGCGGCCAGGGCCTCGAGGCCGGACGGCATCGGCTCGTCATCGGGGGCGATCGTCGTCACCCAGGCGCGGCCCGCGGAGCGCCCGACGATGATGCGCGGCACGACGAGCACCGACCGACCGGGTTCGAAGGCGAAGGAGACGAACGCCACCGCACCGGTACCCGGCGCATGCACGCCGTCGTCGATCTCGGCGGCGCGCACCACGTCGGCCCACCAGCGCTGGGCACGCGAGAAGCGCTCGCGCCCGTTCACGATGAAGCGGGCAGCCTCGCCCCAGCCGACGAGCCCGTTGTCGCCGCGCACCCACGTGAAGGCCGAGGGGGAGGGTAGGAGGTCGAGGAGGGAGCCCTCGAGGTCCGTCAGCGGGGTGGTGCGGATGCGGAGGAGCGGGGCTTGCGACGGGATCGGGTCATCCGCCACGGCAAACGTCGACACGGATCATGAGGGTAGCGGGTGCAGCCGGGGCGGCGTCGCCGGCCGTCGATGGCAGGATGGGCACGCCGCGGGAGCGGCGGGGAGGGTGACGATGACGGACGAGGGCACGCGCGCAGCGCTCGACAAGCAGCCGGCCGAGGTGGCCGCGATGTTCGACCGGGTGGCCGCCCGCTACGACCTCGTGAATGACGTGCTGGCGCTTGGGCAGACGCGCATCTGGCGCAGCATGGTCGTGCAGGCCGTGCATGCGGGCCCGGGCGAGCGCGTGCTCGACCTCGCGGCCGGCACCGGCACCAGCTCGGCACCCTTCGCCGAGGCGGGCGCCTTCGTCGTCCCGTGCGACTTCAGCCTCGGCATGCTCGAGGTGGGCAAGCGCCGGCAGCCGCACCTGCCCTTCGTTGCCGGTGACGCACTGCACCTGCCCTTCCGTGATGCCGCCTTCGACGCCGTCACCATCTCGTTCGGCCTGCGCAACGTGCAGGACGTCGACGTGGCCCTGCGCGAGATGCTGCGCGTCACGCGCCCTGGTGGTCGGCTCGTCATCTGCGAGTTCTCGCGACCCGTGAACCCGCTGTTCCGCACCGTGTACACCGAGTACCTCATGAAGGCCCTGCCGGGCATCGCCCGACGGACGTCGTCCAACCCGGCGGCCTACGAGTACCTCGCCGACTCCATCCGCGCCTGGCCCGACCAGGAGCGCCTGGCCGAGCGCATCCGTGACGCGGGCTGGGAGCGGGTGCAGTGGCGCAACGCCACGGGCGGCATCGTCGCCATCCACCGGGCCCATCGGCCCGAGTGACCCGCCACGGAGGCTCCACGGGGGACGTGGCCTTCGTCACGTCGGGGCACCGCGTACGGCGGTTTGTCCGAGTCCGACTAGACTCCAAGCGATCTATTGACGTGCGCCGGAATAGGCAGTCTGGAGAGGCGAAATCGTGAACAGCGTCGCCGTCCCGATTCTCGCAATGGGCCTTCTCGCAGGGATCTTCGCCGTCGGCATGGTCGGCACGGCGAGCATCATCGGGCCCAAGCGCTACAACCGCGCCAAGGTCGACGCCTACGAGTGCGGCATCGAGCCGACACCGCAGCCCGTCGGCGGCGGACGCTTCCCGATCAAGTACTACCTGACCGCGATGCTCTACATCGTGTTCGACATCGAAATCGTCTTCCTCTACCCGTGGGCCGTCTCCTTCGATCAGATGGCCCTCTTCGGGTTGGTGGAGATGCTCCTCTTCATGGCAACCGTGCTCGTCGTGTACGCCTACATCTGGCGTCGCGGTGGCCTCGAGTGGGACTAGGAGTCGCACCATGGGTCTCGAAGAACAGCTTCCTGAGGGCGTGCTGCTCACCTCGGTCGAGAAGCTGGCGGGCTTCGCCACGAAGTCCTCGATGTGGCCGGTCACGTTCGGCCTCGCCTGCTGCGCCATCGAGATGATGGCCTCGGCGAGCGGTCGCTACGACCTCGCCCGCTTCGGCATGGAGGTGTTCCGCGCCTCGCCCCGCCAGGCCGACCTCATGATCGTCGCCGGTCGACTGTCGAACAAGATGGCCCCCATCCTGCGGCAGGTCTACGACCAGATGCCCGAGCCGAAGTGGGTGCTCTCCATGGGCGCCTGCGCCTCCTCCGGCGGCATGTTCAACAACTACGCGATCGTCCAGGGCGTCGACCACATCGTGCCGGTCGACGTGTACGTGCCCGGCTGCCCGCCCCGTCCGGAGCAGCTCATCGACGGCATCCTCGCGATCCACGAGAAGGCGCAGAACCGCAAGATGGGCAAGCACCGCGAACGCGAGATGCTCGTGCTCGAGGGCGAGGCCCTGCAGGCGACCCCCATCGCAGACATGAAGGGTCTCGTGCGATGACCGAACCAGTCGTCCCCGAACAGCGTCGCGAACTCCACGTCGTCGACGTCAGGTCGGGTTCCTTCCACGTGCACGGAAGCGGTGACACCTCCGGGTTCGCCGGCCTCCGTCGCGAGGTGGCCATGCCCGGTGCCACCTCTCGTCCCTTCGGCGGCTGGTTCGATGAGGCCGCCGATGCGCTGTTCGAGCGCCTCCACGCGGCCGACATCGATGCCGTCGAGTACGTCGTCGTCGACCGCGGCGAGATGACGATGTTCGTGCGCCGCGAGCACCTGCTCGCGGTGGGCTCCATCCTCCGTGACGACGAGCGCCTGCGCTTCGAGATGTGCACCGGCGTCTCCGGCGTGCACTACCCGCACGATGCGGGCAAGGAGCTGCACGTCGTCGCCCACCTGCTGTCGCTCACGCACAACCGGCGCATGCGCGTCGAGGTCACGTGCCCCGACACCGATCGGCACGTGCCGTCGCTCACGTCGCTGTGGCCGAGCACCAACTGGCACGAGCGCGAGACCTGGGACTTCTTCGGCATCATCTTCGACGGCCACCCGGGCCTCACCCGCATCATGATGCCCGACGACTGGCCGGGCCACCCGCAGCGCAAGGACTACCCGCTGCAGGGCATCGACGTCGAGTTCAAGGGCGCCACGAACGCCGCGCCCGACACCCGGAGGTCCTACTCATGAGCACCGGCTACGAGACCACCGAGGGCCGCGTCCACACCGTCATCGGCGGTGACTGGGACAGCGTGCGCGGCGCAGCCGAGGGCGAGAAGGAACGCGTCGTCGTCAACATGGGGCCGCAGCACCCGTCGACGCACGGCGTGCTCCGCATGATCCTCGAGCTCGAGGGTGAGACGGTGACCGAGGCCCGTGGGGCCATCGGCTACCTGCACACCGGCATCGAGAAGACGATGGAGTACCGCACCTGGACCCAGGGCGTCACCCTCGTCACCCGCATGGACTACCTCACGCAGTTCTTCAACGAGACCGCGTACTGCATGTCGGTCGAGCGCCTGCTCGGCATCGAGGACCAGATCCCCGAGCGTGCCAAGGTCATCCGCGTCATGATGCTCGAGCTCAACCGCCTCAACAGCCACCTGGTGGCACTCGGCACGGGCGGCATGGAGCTCGGTGCCCTCACGGCCATGACGAACGGCTTCCGCGACCGCGAGTTGCTGCTCGACCTGTTCGAGGGCATCACCGGCCTGCGCATGAACAACGCGTACATCCGTCCCGGTGGTGTTGCGAACGACCTGCCCGAGGGCATGGAGCGCAAGATCGCCGAGACCATGACGCAGTTGAAGCGCAACCTGCAGGACAACGCGAACATGCTCATCGACAACCCCATCTGGGTGCGTCGCAACGAGGGCACGGGCTACCTGCCGCTCACGGCCTGCGTGGCGCTCGGCATCACCGGACCGCTCCTGCGGGCCACCGGCCTGCCGTGGGACCTGCGCAAGACGCAGCCCTACCTCGACTACGAGACCTACGAGTTCGACGTCCCCACGGAGACGGCGGCCGACAACTACGCGCGCTTCCTCATCCGCGTGCGCGAGATGGACGAGTCCATCAAGATCGTCGAGCAGTGCCTCGACCGCCTGCGTCCCGGTGCCGTCATGGTCGAGGACAAGCGCATCGCGTGGCCGGCCCAGTTGCAGGTCGGCGGTGACGGTCAGGGCAACAGCCTCGAGCACATCCGCCACATCATGGGCACCTCGATGGAGGCGCTCATCCACCACTTCAAGCTGGTGACGGAGGGCTTCACCGTGCCCGTCGGCCAGGCCTACGTGCCGATCGAGTCGCCGAAGGGTGAGATCGGTGCGCACGTCGTGTCCGACGGTGGCACGAAGCCGTACCGCGTGCACTTCCGTGATCCCTCGTTCAACAACCTGCAGGCGATTCCGACGCTGTGCGAAGGCGGCATGGTCGCCGACGTCATCGCATCGGTCGCGAGTATCGATCCCGTGATGGGTGGGGTGGACCGCTGATGGCGCTCGATGCACAAGTCCGACGCGACGCAGAGGAGCTCGTGCGCCGCTACCCGGTGCCGCGCTCCGCGCTGCTGCCCATGCTGCACCTCGTGCAGAGCGTCGAGGGCCACGTGACGCAGGAGGGCATCGCGATGTGCGCGGAGATCCTCGGCATCACCACCGCCGAGGTTGCCGCGGTGTCGTCCTTCTACACGATGTACTCGCGCCACAACACGGGCACGCACCACATCGGCGTCTGCACGAACACCATGTGCGGGCTGCTCGGTGGCGACGCCATCTGGCAGGCCCTCACCGAGGACCTCGGTGCCGGCCACGATGAGACCACCGAGGATGGCATGTTCACGCTCGAGCGCATCGAGTGCCAGGCCGCCTGCACCCACGCCCCCGTCGTCACCATCGACTGGGAGTTCATCGACGACGCCACCGTCGCCATGGTGCGCGACTTCGTCGAGCGCCTGAAGCGCGGCGAGGAGGTCCGCTCCACGCGCGGCCCCGTCATCCGCTCCCTCAAGGACACCGAGCGCACCATCGCGGGCTTCCCGGACGGCCTCGATGCTGCGCCTGCCACCGACGCGAAGATGCTCGCCGGACTTCAGGCCGCGAAGGCCGCCGGCACGCTGCTCCCGGAAAGCCAGGTCTGAGATGGCACTGACCCCGATCCTCACCGCCCACTGGGACGAGGCCGACTCGTTCACCGTGGCCGGCTACACCCGGCACCACGGCTACTCGGCCATGCGCCAGGCCCTCACCACCGATCCCGATGCCATCATCCAGCTGGTGAAGGACTCCGGCCTCCGCGGTCGTGGCGGCGCCGGCTTCCCCACCGGCATGAAGTGGGGCTTCGTGCCGCAGGACGGCCGCCCGCACTACCTCGTCGTGAATGCCGACGAGTCGGAGCCGGGCGCCTGCAAGGACATCGCCCTCATCCTCGCCAACCCGCACGCCCTCATCGAGGGTGTCGTCATTGCGTCCCACGCGATCCGCGCGAAGCGGGCCTTCATCTACATCCGCGGTGAGGTGCCGCACGCGATCCGTCGCATGCGCGCTGCCGTCGCCGAGGCCTACGCCGCGGGCCACCTCGGCACCAACATCCACGGCACCGGCATCGACTGCGACATCGAGGTGCAGCCCGGTGGCGGTGCCTACATCTGCGGCGAGGAGACGGCGCTGCTGAACTCCCTCGAGGGCCTGCGCGGCCAGCCGCGGCTCAAGCCCCCATTCCCGGCCGTCGCAGGCCTCTACGCCTCGCCGACCGTCATCAACAACGTCGAGACCATCGCCAACGTGCCCTACCTGGTGCGCAACGGCGTCGAGTGGTTCCGCCAGTTCGGCACTGAGAAGTCACCGGGCTTCAAGCTCATGGCGATCTCCGGCCACGTGAACCGTCCCGGTGTCTACGAGGCGCCGCTCGGCATCACCATGCGCGAGCTCATCGAACATGCGGGCGGCATGCGTGACGGCAGCCGGGTGAAGTTCTGGCTGCCCGGCGGTTCGTCGGTGCCCATGCTCACCGAGGACCACCTCGACGTGCCCTTCACCTACGAGGACATGGCGGCCAACGGCACCATGCTCGGCACGGCGACCCCGATGGTGTTCGACCAGCACACGAGCGTCGTGAAGGCCGTGGCCCGCTGGCTGCACTTCTACAAGCACGAGTCGTGCGGCAAGTGCACGCCGTGCCGCGAGGGCACCTTCTGGGTCACCGAGATCATGCACCGGCTCGAGGCGGGCCATGGTCAGGCGGGCGACATCGAGCTGCTGCTCGACCTGTGCAAGCAGATCGCCGGCAAGACCTTCTGCCCCCTCGGCGATGCGGCCGCCACCCCCATCCCGGCCGCCCTCAAGTACTTCCGCGACGAGTTCGAGGCCGGCATGCATACCCCGGCCGACGAGCTGTTCCCGCCGGCCGCGGCATTCGTAGGAGCCTCCGCATGACGATCATGTCCAACCCGCCCGCACCGGAGACGCTGCCCGTCGAGATGATCACCGTCACCATCGACGGGATCGACCTCGAGGTTCCGAAGGGCACCCTCATCATCCGCGCCGCGGAGATGCTCGGCATCCAGATCCCGCGCTTCTGCGACCACCCCGACCTCGAGCCGGCCGCGGTCTGCCGCGCGTGCCTCGTCGAGATCGAGGGCATGCCGAAGCCGCAGCCGTCCTGCGCCATCCCGTGCGGCAATGGCATGAAGGTGCGCACGCAGCAGTCGTCGCAGAACGCCATGGACGCCCAGCGCGGCGTCATGGAGTTCATCCTCGCCAACCACCCGCTCGACTGCCCGGTGTGCGACAAGGGCGGCGAGTGCCCGCTGCAGAACCAGGCCATGCAGGTCGGCCGTGACGACTCCCGCTTCGACATCGAGAAGAACGGCTTCGAGAAGCCGATCAACGTGAGTGCGCAGATCCTGCTCGATCGCGAGCGTTGCGTGAACTGTGCGCGCTGCACGCGCTTCGCCGACCAGATCGCCGGCGACCCCTTCATCGACCTGTTCGATCGCGGTTCCGGCCAGCACGTCGGCACGTCGAGCGACCAGCCATTCGACTCGTACTTCTCCGGCAACGTCGTGCAGATCTGCCCGGTCGGTGCCCTCACGAGCGCGAAGTACCGCTTCCGCGCCCGTCCGTTCGACCTCGTCTCCGTGCCCACCACCTGCGAGCACTGCGCCGCCGGTTGCTCGCTGCGCACCGACATCCGCCGTGGTGAGGTGCAGCGTCGCCTGGCCTGGAACGACCCGCTCGTGAACCGCGAGTGGAACTGCGACAAGGGCCGCTTCGGGTTCGCCTACACCGAGGCCAACCGCATCACCTCGCCGCTCGTCCGTGACGCGGACGGCGTGCTCCGCCCGGCCTCCTGGCCCGAGGCGGTCGCCGCCGCCGCGGCCGGCCTCCGTGGTGGCCGCATGGCAGTGCTCACCGGTGGCCGTCACACCGTCGAGGACGCCTGGGCCTACGCCAAGTTCGCGCGCATCGCGCTCGGTACCGACGACGTCGACTTCCGTGCCCGCCCGCAGTCAGCCGAGGAGGCAGCCTTCCTCGCCGCCCACGTCGCCGGCTCGGGGGTGCGGGTGTCCTACAGCGACCTCGACCGCGCATCGTTCGTGCTGCTCGTGGGCTTCGAGCCCGAGGACGAGAGCCCGATCCTGCACCTGCGCCTGCGCAACGCCGTGCAGAAGCGCCGCCTCGCCGTTGCCGCCGTCGCGCCCTACGCGTCGCTCGGGCTCACGAAGCTCGACGCGCACCTCATCGCCACTGCCGCGGGTGACGAGGCCCGCGTGCTGCGCGCCCTCGGCGATGACCTCATCGCGAAGCTCTCCGACAACGCCGTGATCCTCGTCGGCGAGCGCCTGGCCACCGTGCCGGGTGCCTACTCGGCGGCCCTCTCGCTCGCCCTTCGCACCGGCGCCCGGCTGGCCTGGGTGCCGCGCCGTGCCGGTGACCGCGGTGCACTCGAGGCGGGCCTGCTGCCGGGCTTGCTCCCCGGCGGACGTCCGCTCACCGACCCGGCGGCTCGCGCCGAGGTGGCCGCGGCCTGGGGCACCACGGCCGAGCACCTGCCCACCGAGGTGGGCCGCGACCTCGAGGCGATCATCGCGAATGCCGGCGACTACGCCGCAGTGCTCGTGGGCGCACTCGATCCGGCTGACACCGCCGACCCGTCGCGCACGCTCGCGGCGCTCGAGCGCATCCCCTTCGTCGTGTCGCTCGAGCAGCGTGCCAGCGCGGTCACCGAGCTCGCCGATGTCGTCCTGCCGGTGGCGCCGGTGGCCGAGAAGGCGGGCACCTTCCTCGACTGGGAGGGCCGCGCACGTTCCTTCCCGCAGGCGCTCAAGCAGTCGCATGCCCTCACCGACGCCCGCGTGCTCGCGATGGTCGCCGATGCCATGGACGTGCTCGTCGGCATGCAGCAGGTCGCCGACCTGCGCGGTGAGATCGACACCCTCGGTGCCTGGGCCGGTGCACGCGTCGCCGCGCCGTCGGTCGAGCCGCAGGCCACGCACGGTGTCACCCTCGCCACCTGGAACCAGCTCATCGACAGTGGCGTGCTGCAGGAGGGCGACCCCTACTACGCCGCCACGGCCCGCCCGGTGGTGGCCTACCTCAGTGCCGCCACGGCTGCTGGCATCGGCGTTGCCGACGGCGACACCGTCATCGTGGCCACGGCTGCCGGCAGCATCGAGGCGCCGGCGATGGTGACGGTCATGGCCGACAACACGGTGTGGCTGCCCACGAACAACGAGGGTTCGCACGTGCGCTCCGCGCTCCACGCGGCACACGGCGCCCAGGTCACGATCACCAAGGGAGGTGCGGCATGAGCCCACTGCTCGCCGCGACCAGCGGTCTCGGCATGTTCGGCACCGATCCGATCGGCATCGTGATCCTCAAGGTGGTGGCGATCCTCGTCATCATGCTCACGCTCACGCTGTTCAACATCTGGTTCGAGCGACGCATCGTGTCCTTCATGCAGATGCGCATCGGCCCCAACCGCGTCGGGCCCCAGGGCCTCCTGCAGTCCCTCATGGACGCCTTGAAGCTCATGTTCAAGGAGGAGATCATCCCCAAGGCGGCCGACCGGCCGGTCTACATCCTCGCGCCGATCATCTCCGTGTTCACCGCGGTGTTCGCCTTCGCCGTCATCCCGCTCGGCCCCGTCGTGTCGATCTTCGGTGTGCGCACCCCGCTGCAGGTGGTCGACATGCCCGTCGGCGTCCTCTTCGTCACCGCCATCGCGTCCATCGGCATCTATGGCATCGTGCTCTCCGGGTGGGCATCCGGCTCCACCTACGCCCTGCTCGGCGGCATCCGCTCCTCGGCGCAGATGATCGCCTACGAGATCCCCATGGGCCTGTCGTTCGTCGCGGTCTTCCTCTACGCGGGCACCATGTCGACGTCCGGCATCGTCTCGGCCCAGCAGCGCACCTGGTACGCGGTGCTGCTGCTGCCGTCCTTCCTCATCTACGTCGTGTCGATGGTCGGTGAGACGAACCGTGCCCCCTTCGACCTCCCCGAAGCCGAGTCCGAGCTCGTCGGCGGCTTCCACACCGAGTACTCGTCGATGAAGTTCGCAGCCTTCTTCCTCGCCGAGTACATCAACATGTTCACCGTGTCCGCCGTGGCCACCACGCTGTTCCTCGGCGGCTGGCGCGCACCGTGGCCGATCTCGCTGTGGTCCGGCGCCAACGAGGGCTGGTTCCCGCTGCTGTGGTTCTTCGGCAAGGTGCTCGTCTTCATCTTCATGTTCATCTGGCTGCGCGGCACGTTGCCACGTTTCCGCTACGACCAGTTCATGAAGTTCGGCTGGAAGTTCCTCATCCCCGTCTCGCTCGGCTGGATCATGGTCGTCGCCACCGCCCGCGCGCTGCGCAACAACCTCGACCTGTCGACGAGCAGCCTCGTCGTGACGGTCGGCATCCCGGTGGCCGTCGTGCTGCTCGTGTGGGCCCTCGTCGACGAGATGCGCGACCGTCGGGCTCGCGCCCGCAGCGCCGCGAACCCCGCGTTGCCGCCGTACGACCCCTTCGCAGGCGGGCATCCCGTGCCCCGGCTTCCCGGCCAGGAGTTCGGTGCCCGTCCGATCGACTACCTCATGACCGACCGCACGCAGGAGGTCCCCGGTGCCTAAGTTCCTGCCACCGTCGTTGCGTGGCTTCGCCGTCACCTTCGGCGAGATGCTGCGCAAGCCGAACACGCAGCAGTACCCGGAGGAGAAGGACCTCTACCCGCCGCAGCCGCGCTTCCATGGCCGACACCAGCTGAACCGCCACCCCGACGGGCTCGAGAAGTGCGTCGGTTGCGAGCTGTGCGCCTGGGCCTGCCCGGCCGACGCCATCTTCGTGCAGGGTGCGGACAACACCGAGACCGAGCGCTACTCACCCGGTGAGCGCTACGGCCGCGTGTACCAGATCAACTACCTGCGCTGCATCTTCTGCGGCCTGTGCATCGAGGCCTGCCCCACGCGCGCACTCACGATGACGAACGAGTACGAGCTCGCCGAGGACAACCGGCAGAAGGCCATCTACGAGAAGCAGGACCTCCTCGGGCCGCTGCTCCCCGGCATGGTGCCCGCCCCGCACTCGATGGTCGAGGGGGCCACGGAGCAGGACTACTACCTCGGCGCGGTCACCGGTGCCACGGAGGCCCAGCGGGCCGAGGTCGCCGAACGCGACACCGCGAAGGAGGCGAGTGCGTGATGGGTGAGCAGATCGCCTTCTGGATCTGTGCGATCCTCGCCGTCGTCGGCGCGCTCGGCATGGTGCTGTCGCACAAGGCCGTGCACTCCGCGCTCTGGGTCGCGAACA